>CAIJKW010000001.1 GCA_903821355.1 uncultured bacterium
TAATTGTTTTATATGTAGTAGTAGCTGTGTTCTTTAGTTCTGATATTTTATCAAAAAATAATTCAAAGCTTCGTCATCCAATTCAATCTGAAGCGACATCTACCGCTGGAGAAGTTTCCATTATTAAAACAACATCAGCTCAAGATACTTATGATTGGTGTATGTCCAATGGAGGTAAGGATGTGACGCCTGATTTTAATGCGCCAAAGTCTTGCGCCTTAAACAATACCGGATATGAAGACAAGTGTGTTGGAAACGATAAATATTATATAATATCAAATGAATTAACAGATAGTGTCGGTTCAGATATTTTGGTCAAGTACAAAACATCGTCTAGTCAAAATATTTCTTGCGAATATTCAAAACAAGGTACAGATTTTGAAATAAAAAATAACGGCGGCGCACAATATGTCTTAGCACTAGAAAACAATTTTTTAATTATCGATTCAGGAACAGCTCCGTCCCCTCGAGGTCTAATAATTTATGATTTAATAAAAAAGAAAAATATTTACGATGATCTGTACTCAAAGCCAATCGTCATTAAAGATAATAAAGTAAGTTATTGGTCAAACACATCTGAAAAGGTAACAAAAGAAAATTGTCCAACTCTTGAAATTAACGACTCACATGGATTGGGATCAGCTATAGATGCTTATGTAAACCTGGATCTTCTCACTCTATCAAAAACAGATTCTGGTCAGCGTAGATGTTCCGTAAGGCAATAGATTAGTTTAACTACTCACGGTTGTTGGGACGACTTATGTTATAATAATTATTATAATGACAAATAAAATGGAAAATAAACCAATTATAAATAAAGCGATTAAAACGCTGTTGACTTTCGTTTTTCTTTTCAATGTCGCCGCTGGTTTATATATGCCAATAATCGCAATTTATATTACACAACATGTTGTTGGGGCAACATTGGCTGTGGTTGGAGTTTCTATCGCCATTTACTCCATTACTAAAGCATTTTTTCAAATTCCAATAGCCAGAAGGTTGGATAGTATAAAGAAAGAAAATGATGATTTTTATGTTCTATTGTTTGGTATCTTAATGGCAATATTTTATAGTTTTGGTTTTATATTAGTTAGAGATGTTTGGCATTTATATATGCTAGAAATATTCACAGGTATTGCCGATGCTTGTATTATGGCAGCCTATTATGCAATTTTTTCTCATCATATCGATAAAAATAGCCAGGGATACGAGTGGAGTTTATTCAGCGTTGGTGGTCTGACGGTCTCAGCATCAATCGGCGGTTTGATTGGTGGTTATATCGCAACAGAATATGGTTTCTCAACAGTCTTTATATTAGCAGCTCTTTTAAACACAATTGCAGCGCTCGTTCTTATCGTTCTATTTCCTTATGTCAAAAACTTTAGACACGCCGATGATTATAAAAAATTAAGGATAGATAAGTGATGAAGTCTTTGAATTAACTCTTTCATTTTTTTTAATCTCAGGGTATTATGTTTCTTGGACTATGAAAGCCATTGGTTCTTTTCAAGGTGTAAGCCTTGAGTGTGTGAAAACGGCGTTAAGCCCCGTGGAAACGGGGCGTTACAACGAGATGAGAGTTAAGTATGCTATCGAGACATTAAAACCTTGGTGGTATGCTGAAGGTCGCTGGTCAAGTCATCATGAAGATCGATGTGGTATCGATCTTTGGATTCGACATAAGATAATGGGCTGGGTCCCGTTTCAAGTGAAGAGTTCAAAAAGAGGTTTTCATGATCACGTTAGACAAGCAAATAGACATAAGATGAAAGGCGGGAGTAAAATCCCTTGCGTGATATCGAATCCCGAGAAGACATTGTTAGACATTGTCGAGCAAGTTGACAGAGGATTCCGGTTTGAGAGGATGCATGGTCATTTTTCAGATAAATTGAAGGCCTTTGCAAGGCTTAAACGTTAACAAGGAGGTAACCATCAAAAAATGCCCCGGGTCGCAGTTGCGACCCGGGGCATATCTCGTATAGATTAAACATGATTGATAATAGATTTGATATTGATATACTTAATTTATATATGAAAACTAAAATTATTGAATGGTACGGATGGTATGGAGCTGTCGCTGTTGTATTTGCATATATTTTGATTAGCTTTTCTGTCATAAATGGAAATAATATTTGGTATCAAATACTTAACGGTACTGGGGCTTTGGGTATTGTTCTTGTTTCATTTCATAAAAGAAATTATCAGCCCGCTGCGCTTAATATCATTTGGTGTATTGTCGCTTTGATTGCTATAGTAAAGATTATCTTTTAATTTTAAAAGCTAAATTAAATAATTTAATAAGCCCAAGCAGTCGTTGTGACCGCGCGGGCTTATGGTTAGTTGTTTCTCGCTTATAACCTTTTCGTAATCCGAAGGCACACGAGTACTTTTGGAATCCAAAGTATTTTTAGTATTGACAGATACATTAAAATCTATGGTATAATTTAATCATGAAAAACATGCAAAAGGGTTTCTCAGCATTTTTACTGTTTCTCTTAGTTGTATTAATCACGGGTGTTGGGATTTATCTTTATTTACAAAATCCAAACGACCCTCTCTCATTCTTTACTAAGAAAACACCAATACATTCTGTGGCTTGTACTGAAGATGTCATGATGTGTCCGGATGGCTCATATATTGGACGAACTGGACCAAAATGTGAATTTGTTTGTCCGAGTGCTTCAGATAAGCAAATTGTATCTTTCGATATAACTGTTCCAAATCCACCAACAAAAGAAAATAATCCATTCTCTGGGGTATCGTATTTGAAAAGTAATTTTAAGGTGACAAAAGAAGATGGTAGACCGGTGACTGTCCTTGTTTTGGAACTCAAAAAGACGTATTTAGATATGCCACATGATGGCACTTCGCCACCTGACAATTGGTTTACGTTTTATGATTTAGTTAAAAATCGTAAGGTTGATTATAAGGGCGCGCCTGTAACAATTAATATTAAAGGATATTGGATAGACGATACTATTTTTGAAGCAACCGAGATAAGTTGGCAGATTGGGTCGTAATAAAACAAACAAACGACGATTCTGGTGAATCGCCCACCGTGTGGTATAATTTACATATTATGGAAAAGTATCAAAAAGAACTTGATAAATGGTTTAAAGACAACGGTTGGCCATATTGGAGTCCTCATGAGATATTAGCTCGCTTGTTTGAAGAGGGTGGGGAGTTTGCAAGACTGGTCAATCATGTGTATGGACCAAAAAAGAAAAAGCTTGAAGAGGTTGAACAGGATGTGGAAGAAGAGATTGGCGATATAATTTACACACTAATTTGTTATGCTAATTCTAATAATATAAATTTGGATGACGCTATAAGAAAAAGTATGGATAAGGTGGTTAACAGAGACGCTAAAAGGTTTTAGTTTTATTAGTTAACATAACTACAATTTAAATATTATGAAAAAAAACAACAAAGTCCACAATAGGGGAGGGATTATTACCTTGCTACTTGAGATTATCGCAATTTTAATAATACTCGTCGGGGGATATATTTACCTTAGAATTAATTCCAATATACTTAATGGTGTTGTTGGAAAAAATGATGGTACAAAAAGTAACGACGTAATCATAAGTGGCAAATGTGGCTTACTCGTAACTTCTCATTCTCCAAATGAAAAAGTTAATTTTCCTATAACGATAAAAGGTGTTGTCGATAATAGCGATCGTCAGTCAAAAGGCTGCGCTTGGCAAATGTTTGAAGGGCAAGCTGGGGTGGCTCAATTATATTTCAAGGATACAAATAGTGAATGGCAAAAACTTGGCGCATTAACTCCTGTTCCTGTTGAGAATTGGATGTCGACCAGTACTCTTTTTTCAGTCGGTTTAAATTTTAATAATGAGGGTATAGGACTTCCCGCAGGCACTTTGTTAAAAGTTATTTTTACCGAAGAGAATGCGTCTGGCATGCCACCTGTTGATACTTTTGAATTGCCTCTTGTATTTTCTGGTACAACAATAACTAGCGGTACAGGTGGTGGGGCAGGAGGGATAGGGGCAACTGCAACATCGTCAGAATTAATGTCTTTAACTTTATATATTCAAAATAAAGAAGTTGCAAAAACAAGCGATTGCGGAGTCACTAAAAAAGTTGTTTATCAAGTTCCAAAAACTTCTGCAGTTGCTGATGCTTCACTTAAGATACTTTTTGAAAACGAACTGTCACAATATGGTATGTATAAATCTGTAGCCATTTCAAATGGTATAGCCAAGGTTAATCTTACAAGTGAAAATACACCACTTGGATTTCCAATAAGCTCACTCAGTAGTTGCCAAATCAGTCATTTAACATCCGTCTTAAAAGATACTTTAACTCAATACAGCACGATTAAATCTGTGGAACTGTACTCACCGAGAGGGAAGATAGAGTTCTAGCGAGAAGACAGAGCTCTAAAAAGCCTTAATTTCTTGGCTTTTTACTCATTTTTTACTAATACCCCTTTACAAAACAAGTAAAGTATGTTACGCTTAACAACAGATGAATAGGAAAAATTCAGGCAGTGATTGGGCCGGCTTGTTCTCCGCGATCAAGATCGGCGTTGTTGTTATAGTAGCGGGCGTTGCCCTCTACTTGATGGATGAATCGGCGTCCGTCCACAGGGATCCGCAGTATATCCACCTGGAGTTCTTAGCCGATGAGGCTATTACTGCAAACAACAATGTGGTCTTGGCAATGGAAACATCAAGCCCAAACTCGGGTGGGGTTAGTCCCATCCAGGCGCAGAAATGCGTCAATCAAGCATTCGACAGGTTGGCTAGTGCGGCAGCGCACACACCAGCCAAATTCGTCTCCCGCAGGGTGAGACAGATGCTAAAAGATGGCCCTCGGAAGCTCATTGAACTTCAAGAGGAAAGCACCAACATGGCCTTTGACGGCATCATCCGTCACTGACCATAAAAAACAACCCCAACCAATCGGGCCGCGCGCAGCGCGGCCCTTTTCATTTATATAAAAGAAGATATAAAACACCTCCTACTTTACATGTACGTCAAAATGTATTACTGTATCCACCGGCATGAGTACCAATCAAAATCATCCTATTGGTCACGTCAACTCTTTAACGTGCGTATTGATTTTTTCCGCCATTTTCTTCCTGATCGTTTTGGTATCTTCTGACACTTTAAGTCCAGGCAAGGATCTGGACTATCTGTATCACGATGCTGTCAAGACTAAAAATGATCTAGCTTTATCGCTTACTGATAGCTATGAAATTTTTGGGGCTCACGCTGAGGCCCAAAATAAAGCTGACAAGGCTTTTAAAAAGCTGAAGAAGGCAGTAGAGGAGACTCCGGAAGAAGAGGTTCCAGTCGAGGTGAAGAATTTCATCTCAGATGGTTTTTTCAGTCAATCCCATCAAAGGGCTAACTGAAAAAAACAACAATCCAGATCACTATCTTAATAATCAAAAGAGAGAGGTGATATAAACAATCAACAGAATTCAAACAAAAACCCCGCGTGATCACCTAGTGCGTCCGCGGGTTTTGCTTTGTTTATTTTATTTGAACAGAGAGACAGAGATGGGTTAGGTCAAAGTTGTGGAGCTATGCAAATATTGCATCAACAACTGCTTTTACATCACCTCCATCAGCTTTTCCCTTCAGCTCCTTCATGCAAGTGCTCATTAGCATTCCAGCCTTGGTCTTGTCTGCTCCATCAATTCCGAGCTCCGCCTTTTTTGCTTCTACAATCTTTTGAATTTCTTCACGAGACATTTGGGCTGGCAAATATGTCTCAAGGATTGCAAGTTCTGCCTTTTCAGAATTTGCCAAGTCAGTTCTACCTCCGTTAGTAAACTGCTCAATCGCGTCTTTTCTTTGTTTAACAGCGCGTCTGATTACAGTAAGAGCTTCATCGTCAGAAATAGCATCTTGAGGCTTTTTTCCAATTACCAGCAACTCATTTGTAAAACCTGATATCAAACCACGCAATGTCATCATCTTTATATTATCCTTGGACATCATTGCTTCCTTAAGCTCCGCCCTGATTTTTTCTGAGATTGTCATTTTTTTATTTGGGATTGTTTAATTTGTAAGTAATTTGATATAATCATCAATATGAATATACCTTCTGGCACAATTGTAGTCATCATTATAGCTTTACTGGTTGTTATTATCAATATTGTCGCTTTGATAATTTTGATGCGAAAATCTGGCAATTCCAAGTCTTTAAGTGAAGAAGAAAGAGCCCTTCTTTTCTCTAAAGATCAATCTACTCAGCAGGTTATACAATCTTCTCAGCAATTGTTATTACAACAGCTAAACGAGCTTTCTAGAAATGTAGATAATAAGCTTGGGGATGTAGCAAAGACTATGGATACCAAAATGTATCAATCGTCAAAAGAGATGAGAGAATCTGTGCAACACCAGACTAGCGAGTCTTTCAAATTACTTAAGGATGTGACAGAGAGGCTTACAAAATTGGATGAGACAAACAGGCAAGTTGTTTCTTTCACAGATCAATTACAAAGTCTGCAGGATATTTTGAAGAATCCAAAACAGCGTGGAATTTTGGGGGAGTACTATTTGGAAACCTTGCTTAAAAATGTTTTGCCAACTGGAAGTTTTCAAATGCAATATCCATTTAAGGATGGAACGATAGTTGATGCAGTTGTTTTTGTTAAGGATAAAGTTATTCCGATTGACTCAAAATTTAGTCTAGAAAATTACAATAGGCTTTCAGTTGAGCGTGATCCTGTCGAGAAAGAGAGACTGGAAAAGCAGTTTAGAAATGATTTGAAGGCAAGAATTGATGAGACCTCAAAATATATCAAACCTTCAGAAAATACTATGGAGTTTGCTTTTATGTTTATTCCGCATGAAGCAATTTATTACGATTTGCTCGTCGCCCAAGTTGGTTCTGTAAAAATAAACACTAGAGATTTGATTGAGTATGCGTTTAAAGAGAAGCACGTAATTATTACTTCGCCAACATCTTTCTTGGCATATTTGCAAACTGTTTTGCAAGGATTGAAGGCTTTGCAAATTGAGGAATCCGCTAAAGAGATTAGAAAAAGGGTAGAGGATTTGGGAAAGCATTTGGGGGCTTATGAGCAGTTTATGCAGAGCTTGGGCAAATCTCTAGGAACTACTGTCAGCCACTACAACAAAGCCCACAGAGAGCTTGCAAAGGTGGATAAGGATGTCATGAGAATAACAGATAGTGCAATCACGGCAGATATCGATCCAATTGTTTTAGACAAGCCAGCGATGGTGTCAGATGAAGAATAGAGGGTAGAGAATAGGAAGAGTGAGTGGGGCAGTGATATATTATAAATCCTCTTTTTACCATTGTTACCTATTGTCCCATTTGATTTAAATCTATTGGAGCAGTGTCTACTTGAGGATGAAAATCTTGATATGTTTTGACGCCGTAATAAATAGTTAGGCCAAATGCAACCACTATGATTAGGAGTAGAATAAATTTTGCATGATCTTCGTCTTTTGCAATCTTAAATTTAATCAAAAAATCTAAGATGGAATTAGTCTTTTTTTCTTTAGGTAATGGCTCTCTACCCAAAGGCCTTCCTGTTGGGCTAAATCTTATTGGCCTACTATTTTTTTCTTCGTCAAATTCTATAGGCATAATAAATTAATTTAATATACTATTAATTAGTTGCACCTCCTTGCATAACTTCATTTGTTGCTTTTTGTCTTGCCTCATCCTCACTAAATCCTTGCCCAATGTATTTTTGAGTCTTTTGCATAATTAAGACCTGGGGAGGAATATTTCCTTTTTTAATGGTTGGTGTTGGTGTGTAATAAAAATAGAAATATATTATTGAGAATGATGCCAAAAAGAATATCAATGTAATTATGAGTAAGGCAATGTTAGCTGACTTTTCTGACTTGACGATCCTTTTATTCATCAAAAAATCAACCAAAGTAGGGCGTTCACTGCTTTTTTGAAGCCTAGAGTATAGCAAACTACCTCTACTTGAGTCTGTCGAAGATAGATTATCGTCAAAATTTATTTCTGTCATACTATTTAATATTAACACAATATTTTTGACTATGTGCTAGATTATCCACAATAGCTCTTGATTATAGGGAAGCAGTAGTGTATACTCTGTACCCATATGGCTATAACTAATAAAATATCACCAAAAATCGCAAGTTCCGAGGGGAATTTTGCCGTTATTAAAACAGGCGCAAAGCAATACAGAGTATCTGAAGGGCTTATTATAAGCATGGAAATACTTAAGGGCGAGCACACAATAGGGGAGAAGGTAGAGTTTACAGATGTCCTTCTTAAGGATGATGGAACAACTACAACCGTTGGAGAGCCTATGATTGCTGGAGCAAAAGTAATAGGAGAGATCGTAGAAATGGGTAGATCACCTAAGGTTGTTGGAATGAGATACAAACAAAAGTCTCGTTCAAGATCTATGAAGTTTGGGCATAGGCAGCCTTTCTTTAAGGTGAAGATTGTTTCAATAGCGTAACTAAATAAAAATACTCCACCCTGTGGAGCACGGAGATTTTCTGGTGAAAATCTCCTCTGCTCGTTGCAACTCGCAAGTCTCCACAGAATGGAGTATTTTTATTTAGTTATTTTATTAATACAATCGAAGGTTGCTGTAAAATCGCATTTCCTGATATGACATATGTTTCAGGAGCATATTTCCTGTTTAATTAGTGGCGGTTTTCTAGGGCGCTTTTCAGGGTGTCGCCGTCAGAATATTCTAGTTCTGTTCCTGTGGAGAGGCCGCGGCCTAGGGTTGTGATTTTGAACCCATGTTTTTCAACGTATGGGCGAAGTAGGGTGTTTATGTAAAAGGCTGTGTGTTCGCCTTCAGTGTTCACACTAGTTGCAACAATAACTTCTTTTAGCTTTGAGGGTTCAGTGGTTAATTCGTCAATTCTATAAAGTAATTCACCTTGTCTAATTTTCTTATGAGGTTCCTCATCCAAAATAGGCACAGTATTTCCAAGGACAAAATATAAACCGTTATAAGCTCGACTTCTCTCGACCGCTAAAAGATCAATATCTTTTGCAACAATCATTAAAGTTGAATGATCTCGACTGTTGTTTATGCATATAGGGCAGGGAACAACCTCGTGTTTATTTTTATTTTCATAGTAGCGATAGCATTTATCGCAGATAGAAATACCTCTTTTGATATTACTGATAGAGTTTATTAAGTCACCAATGTCTTCCTCGGTCTCTTGTAGAATGTGATAGACAAAACGCTTGGCTTGTCTTGGGCCAATTCCAGGGAACTTTTTGAATATTTCTGTTAATTTATCTAAGGGGTCCATTGTCTTTATTTATATTTTACGCTTAAAAATCGTTTATTGCATATGATCTGCAAAATCGCCAAAATCACTTTTTTCAATTGTGACGAAGGAAGTATGTTCAGCGTCAAATTTGAGATTAACAACGCCAGTTGGACCATTTCTGTGCTTCTCAATTAATATTTCAGCTATACCGTCGCGCTCATTATGTTCCTTATATCTATCTTCACGGTGAATGAACATAACAACGTCGGCATCCTGCTCAATGGAACCAGAATCACGAAGATCAGAGAGTCTAGGTTTTCCTCCACGTTGTTCAACAGCACGAGAGAGCTGTGAAAGGGCAAGTACAGGTACATCCATCTCACGCGCAAGATGTTTTAAGGAACGAGAAATTTCTGTAATTTGTTGTACCAAGTTGTCAGATGATTTGGCGCTGGTTGGCGACATGAGTTGCAAGTAATCAACAATAATAAGTCCTAGACCTTTTTCAGCTTTAATTCTTCTTGCAAAACTTCTCATTTTTACGATGTTATTTCCGGCTTGATCATCGATATAAATTGGCGCACCATTTAGCTTTCCAAGCCCTTGTTGCAACATTTCAAAATCGTTATCATTTAGATTTTTGGCCGTTCTAATTTTCCATGAATCAACGCGAGATGCTGCGGAAAGCATTCTTTGTGCTAACTGCTGGGCACTCATTTCGAGAGAGAAAATACAGACTGGAATTTTATGCTCAACAGCAGCGTTTCTTGCAATGTCTAGCGCAAACGATGTTTTTCCAACTGATGGACGAGCGGCAAGAATTACTAGGTCTGATTTTTGGAGACCTGCTAATTTGTGATCTAAATCTGCAAAGCCAGTTGGAACTCCTCTAATTTCATCTGGTGCATTGTGAAGTTTATCTATATGGTTCCAGGTGTCCTCAAGAGCGCTTCTTAGATCTGTATATTTTTTTGCATTACCAACGTTTGTAAGTTCAAAAACTTTTTTCTCAGCGAGGTCTAGGATTTCATCTAAATCACCTTGTTCGTCAAAACCAAGTTGAGAAATAAATTCTGATGCGCCAATTAAGTTTCTCATCATAAACTTCTTTCTAACGAGTCCTGCATAGTGCTCGATGTTTGCTGAGGAGGGGACAGAGTGAACAAGTTCTGTTAAATAACTTGCCCCTCCAACTTGATCAAGAATTCCTTGTTCTTCAAGTTTGGATCGTACGGAGAGAAGGTCAATTGGTTCATGTCTACTTGAAAGTTCAAGCATCGCCAAAAAAATCATTCTATGTTTTTCACTGTAAAACGATTCAGCTTTTATTAAGTCTGAAATATCTATAATGGCTTCTTGGCGAAGCATGATGGAGCCAAGAACTGCCTGTTCTGCTTCTAAGCTATGAGGAGGAATACGTAACTCTCTTCTGTTATGAAAAGGTTGAACCTTCTGTGAGTTATAGTCGCCCTTTTTATACGTGGTGCTGTACGCTTTGTTTTCACTCGTCATGGTGTCTCAATTTTAGCATACCCTACAGAATAAAAAATAATTTTTACTAGCAAAAAACAGCAAAATAGAGCAAAAGGTGTTCACAAGATGTGCATAACATTGAGGGTTGGGCACCGGTTTTGGCGGTTTCGTGTGTCGTAGTTTTTTAGCCTTAAAAATAAGCCTGATTAAGAGTTTTTTTAACCGATATTATTTAAGTCCTAAGCCTTTTTGTGTTTTCTAGAATCTAGCAGGTGTCTTTTAATGAGACGTGTCAAGACTGACATAACCACTACAAATATTATGTAACCAATAATGAATGGGTAAGGGGAGGAATATTCACCAATCTGAGCAACAGCGTAGATTATTAAAACTGTAACCCATGAGACTGTTGAAATTGTTGAAACCAGAACGATTTCTTCTCCATGATGTAGATTATGATCAGAAAGGTGAGCGTGTTCATTCTGATGTCTCAAAAGTGCGGGAATATGCACCTTTCTTAAAGTGATAGAACAAATTAAAGCCGCTATAGTCAGAACGATTGTTATGAATGAAAATGAAAGAAAACTATCAGGGATTGTTGCTTGAATCGAAAACAAAATAAATGTTTGAATGAAAAGAGCCAAACATGCCCCAACAATACTTAATAAACTTAATCTTCTGACCATCAAAATTTCTTTTGGGCGAAGTTTGCTGTGGCTAAGTGATGAAATGAAAAACATATCAATGATAAAGGCAGAGGCTGCACCAAGTGCAATTGATACGAGTTGTACCGTCGCGAGTGCTGTGATTGTGTTCATTCATTAATTATAACAGGGAACTAGAAAGGAATCCAACTATTTCTTGCATGTCGAAATTAATTAATATGCAGCAGAACAATGCCCGCTGATTGGATTCCAAGTACTACCCTCATCGTAAGACATGTCTAGTTTGCCCCAATACGAATTATCTAGAGAATATTTACTTAAATCGGTATCTATAACCAGAGAATAACCAGTATAGTTGCTTTTACCATTGCAACGCCAGACGCTTCCCAATAAATTCTGGATGTTCTCTTGTCCAGACGCGTATTCGACTATAAAATCCCCAAGATTTGGTAGCGAACTTAATGATTTAATCAAATCTCCACTATATATTTTTCTGTTATTTAATTCCGTCACGACTTGAGAAAAATTGTTACCAATATTGCCTGTTTCGTATACGCAATATCCTCCGCATGATGGGGGATATACTCCATAACTTGTCTTATATATCTCTAGCGCTTTTACGAACTCTCCCATTTCAGATCTCACCTTGGATATTTGCGCCTTTTGTCTTGCGGAATTTACAGACACCAACACAACACTCGAAAGGAGAGCTATAATTGAAATAACCACTAATAGTTCGATTAATGTAAATCCTTTTGTCGTTTTTTTGCCAACATTCATGATTTTATATTTATCTAATAATATAAATTACTGATGTATTAAATAATAAGTAATTTTATATGCACGAGTCAATTATATTATATCAATTAATTAAAAAACAAGACAGTGTTTACAAATTTACTTATCCTAGCTTTGAAATTTTTAGAGATTCATTTTTTCCACCATCTTCTATCTTGTATCCAGCTTCATTAATTTTGATTCTGAGTAAATCAGATTTCGCCCAATCTTTATCTTGCCTAGCTTTCTCTCTCGTTTCAATTAGCTCCTTAATTTCATTTGGTAAATCCGCTTCTAGAAGCTCTTTTGCCACAGCTTTTTCTCCAGCATATTTAATAATATTTAATCCCAAAACTTTATCAAAATCTTCGATTAGCTTTATTTTTTCATCACCCTCAACTTCCGCATCTTTCAAAAGTGACCACATTAGGGCAATAGCTTTTGGTGTGTCTAGGTCATCGTTAACAAAATTAACAAAATTTCTTTGATAATTCTTAAAATGCTCAGAAGATTCTTTTGAGTGTTTTTCTGTGCTTGCATCAGCGATACTTTTCAGTATTGAAGAAATAGAGTCGATAAGTTTTGTATAAGCTCGGCCTGCGTCTTCAAGTGCTTCATATGAAAAATTCAAAGAAGTACTATATCTTGCCGTTAATAACCAATATCTATAGGCAAGGGGAGAGATACCTTTTTCTTTTAAAGTGTCTATTGTGACGAAGGTTCCGGTAGATTTTGCCATTTTGCCTCCATCGAAAATAAGAAAAGCATTATGCATCCAATAGTTAGCAAGAGGTTTTCCATCATGCGCACATTCAGATTGCGCAATTTCATTATTATGATGAACGGGGATGTGATCAATGCCACCAGTGTGAATATCAAAACTATCTCCCAAATATTTTGCAGACATAGCGGAACATTCAATATGCCAGCCGGGGAAGCCTTTACCAAAAGGGGTATCGTAGCCTAGCTTATCGTCAAATTTCCAAACAGCAAAATCTCTATAGTTTCTTTTTTCAGAATCTTCACCAATTCTGCTTTCATCACCCTCAACTTGTCCGAGCTTTCCGTAATCTGCTTTTTTAGAAGTGTCAAAATATATTCCTCGAGAAGTTTTGTAGGCTATATCTTTTTCAATCAGAGTTGAAATCATTTCCACATCTTCCTTTATGTGATCACTGGCAAAAGGATAGGTGGTAGCTGGCAGAATATTTAAATCATCCGATGCACTTCTGAAGGATTGATAATAACGATTAGCAATCTCTCGCATTGACTCAAGTGTCATTGTTTTTCCTTCGCGCAAAATTGCTTTAGTCATCTTATCTTCGCCCTCGTCGCCATCTGAAGAAAGGTGACCAATATCTGTAATATTTATCACCTGATTAACTTTGTATCCGTTATATTCAAAAACTCGCCTTATGGTATCCGCAAAAACATAGGACCTAAGATTACCGATGTGAGGATAGTCATAAACGGTAGGGCCACAATGGTACATTCCAACCTTGCCTTCATTAATAGGTACGAATTTTTGCTTCGCCTTGCCGAGGGTGTTATAAAGCGTGATTTCAGGGGTATTTTTGTTCATGTGATTATTATTGAATTCTATCATATATTTATGTTTGAAAAAACTGTAAAAGAAAAGCCCCACAAGTGTGAGTTGTGGGTAACTCTTCCTTGTGGGGTGGTTGGTTTTAGAATGTTTGAATTGGTTTAGGACGAACTTTCGACTACGGGGTCTATCTCGACCTAGTGAGAACTGAGCTTTTGGTGCACAGCCTTTTGGGCGGTGCTTTTGTGTAAGTCTTGGTCTTCTTGTCCCAGGTCAGTGTTCCATTGTGCCACAGGGCTGACAGGATGTTCCCAGCCGATATTCCGCCGATACCAAACTTGGTCTTGATATCATCAAGTTTTCTCGGTTTTTCCTTGCAGAACGCAACAATTTCTCTCCTGAGCAAATCGCGTTCACTTTTTGTCGATGACTGTCTTGTCATAAGGATTACGGGGTGGTTTGTTTTTCTATCGCTTGCAACACAACTCATCGCGAGTCAGTTGGAAGTTGCAGAATAGAATCATCTCTATCCTAAAACCTCCAACCGACACTTTGTCTAAAGAACTGCCCATATATTATAACTATACTTTGTAAAGTCAATATATACATTGACCTTATCACAGTATTTTGAGATAATAAGACAACATTATGATCAATCAAAAAAGAGAAATTCTAAAAAAAATCGCTACTGGAACCATTATCGTTTTGATAGTTGGGGCCGTGTTTGCGTCTGGCTTTATATCGGGACAGATGAGAACTGTCGAGGCTGGTAATATCCCAGGAGTGGTTAACACAGAAAAAGGCAAACCAAAAGTTGTTAATGCAGATTTTGAATTGTTTTGGAAAGCATGGAATGTTTTAAATAATAAGTATGTTGCAACTCACAATTCTACAACTTCTCCAGCACCAACAGATCAAGATAGAGTATATGGTGCAATAAAAGGTATGACTGCAGCCTTGGGAGACCCTTACACAGTATTCTTTACACCATCAGAATCGTCCATATTTGAAAGTGAAATAGATGGTAATTTTGAGGGAGTTGGAATGGAGTTGGGTATTAAGAGTGATGTGATAACGGTTATTTCAGCACTAAAAAATACACCCGCAGAAAAAGCTGGAATTAAAAGTGGTGATAAAATCTTAAAGATTAATGACACAATAACAACCAACGGTTTTTCTGTTGAGCAAGCAGTTAAGATGATAAGAGGGCCAAAGGGAACATCGGTTGATTTTACTATCCTAAGAGGCGATGCCACTTCAACAATAGATATTAAAGTGGTAAGAGATGTTATAAATCTACCAACACTTGATTCAAATTATGATACCAAGACAGGTATCTATACTATCAAAATATATAATTTTTCTTCACAATCATCTGAGTTGTTTAGGACTGCGCTAAAAGACTTCGTTGCTTCAAAAAGTAACAGATTGATCATTGATCTAAGAGGAAATCCAGGTGGATATTTAGATTCTGCAGTTGATATGGCAAGTTGGTTCCTTCCTCCGGGAAAGACTATCGTCAGAGAAAGTTATGGAAAAGACAAGCCTGAATCATCAGAGAAGAGTAGGGGGTACAACATTTTTAACGATAATCTAAGGACTGTAATTCTTATAGATCAAGGTTCTGCGTCAGCTTCTGAAATTCTTGCCGGGGCCTTACAAGAATACGGAAAGGCAAAGTTGGTTGGTACAAGATCATTTGGAAAAGGATCAGTTCAAGAGCTTGTTAAGCTGACTCCAGACACATCGTTAAAGGTTACAATTGCTAGATGGTTAACTCCAAACGGCAAGTCTATTTCAGAAGGCGGGCTCACTCCTGATGTTGAGGTTAAAAACACAACAGAGCAGACTGCTAAGGGAATTGATGCTCCAATGTTAAAGGCTATTGAGATTCTTAGTAATTAATGCTATATTCATTCCACTATGAAAGTTATTTTGCTTAAACACGTTCCAAAAACTGGAAACAAACACGATATTATTGAGGTATCAGACGGTTTTGCTCTTAATGCACTTTTCCCAAAAGGACTAGCTGAGAGGGCTACTGCTGGTTCTGTTAAAAAGGTTGAACTTATAAAAGCGGGAGAAGAGGCTGAAAGAGCTGTCAGAGAAGACCTTCTTTTGAAGAACATGAAGGAACTTAGCGATGTTAAAATCACTATATCTGGAAAGGCTAATGCTAAAGGTCACTTCTTTGCTGGAATTCATAAGGATGAGATTATCTCTGCTCTTAAGGAACAAAAGCAAATTGATATGGATTCATCACATATCATCCTAGATAAACCACTTAAGGAGATAGGGGAGCACAAGGTTGAGATTAAGGTTCAAGACAAAGAAGCTTACTTTACAGTGGAGTTGGTGGCGTTGGAGAACTAAACAAGATTAAAAAAAAGAAACGACAAACCCCGCCCTTCACAAGACGGGGTTGTCTTGTGATTAGGCGGGGTGGTTGGCTAGGGTTGCATTGTGGGCGCAGGGAGGTTTTTCTTCTTGTCCTCTTGGACTATGTTTCCCTTTGCGACAAGCATGATTGCCATTGCGGCTAGGGCAAAACCGCTGATCTGCCACATATTCGGTAAGTCCCTGTTTATCACAAACTTGATTAGAGCTGCGAAGACAGGAAACATTACGGTTATGCAGGTTATAGTCATGATGCTTCCGCGGCCGACAGTATAGGCTCCTATGTAAAAGGCATCGGCGGCAAACATAATGACACCAAGTGCGATAACGAGTAGGAGTTGCCATCCTGTTGGAAATTCAAAGATCAGGCCGTCATTAGGTTTAATTAAAAACCTGCCCAGGATCGAGATAAACAGGATTACAGAGAGATAACTGATCATCAAGGTAAAGGTGTTGTACTTCGAGAGCTTTGATTCTAGTAAGACATTGCTGACGGCGTAAAAGACCATAGCGAAGATTGAAAAGATAACTGGTTTCATTGTAAATAATGAGGTTGGGGTTCAGGGAGACTAGGCTAGTCTAGGCAAAATACTGACATATACATTTATTTATGTCAAATAAAACACCCACACTTTCATGTGGGCATTTTATCTAGTCTTTGAATCGAGTCTTTTTATTTAGTCTTGGATGCTGTTTTCTTGGCAACCTTCTTCTTAGTCTCACCTACAGCGCTAACAACGTTAGCCACTTTCTTCTTACTTACCTTGTTATCAAAATCAACCTTTCTTTTGGTTGAGTATTCAACAACGCCAGGAGCAGTAGCATAAAGGGTGTGGTCTTTACCAACACCAACGTTTTTGCCGGCCATGATCTTTGTTCCTCTTTGTCTTACAATGATTGATCCAGTCTGAGCACGCTCACCTGCGTATAGTTTTATACCTAGGTATTGTGGATTTGAATCAGTTAGGTTTTTAGCTGAACCTCCAGCTTTTTTTGTTGCCATATTATTATCTTAATTATTTATGTGTTATTTGGGACTTTCTTAAAACTTTATGAAATCTTTGGAAAAACCTTATAAAATCTTTATGACTTCTTTGGGGCAATCATGAGATGATTATCCCAGCTGGTGCCATATCGGAAGTGGTCATCAGTATAACCTATGACGAGTAAAATATCAATACATTTTTGGATTTTTGGATTAGCCGTATTGCTTGGCGTAATCAACCTTGGTTTTTTGATATATCTCCTTAGATTATATAAAGAGCCGGCTTCCGTGGTCTTAAACTGTGATCAGAACACCTTAAATAGAGCCTCAGAGACGTTCAAGAGGGAACTAACAAGCCAGAATGATATTCTATTGCAAAGCAAGAAAAAGCCTGCTAAGAAGACAAAATAATGGCAATCTCGTGATGGGGATACGATAAATAAATGCAAGGGGTTTGGGGCAGGGGATGTGGATAATTCAAAATATAGCAAAATGGCCAATTTGCTATTATATGGCTCTAATTAAGCGTATAAATCATAACATGAACATTGACAGATAGTCAACTGTATTATATCGATTATATCTTTATTTAAAGCCGTAAAACACTGTTTTTAGGGGGTAAATATAGTCCAAAATTGATTGACTTAGTTGACCTCCCGTGCTAGTATATTAGGGAAGCACATATGGATGTGTTTTTTAAGTTCCGTGCAAGCGTATAGCCAACCCAGTATTAGACATACGCATTAAAAGCCTAACAGATTCTTTATTTTACAACTTACAATTGGTTTAGCGATGCTTGTCTCAGGTGCTATGGGAACAGACACAAATGCAGTCATGCAGACCAGCACACAAGCTTCACTAGCCGCAACATCGTCAAGTAATATCAGTATTGTTAAGATAGCAGATGCCGCATCAGTAGATGTAACGGACGCCGTAGTAGCAAAACCTAAAAAGCTTGATAGAAACGCAGAAATAGAAAGTAAGGTTAGATTATACTTTGCTGACACACCTATAATGGCAGAAGTCATTAAGTGTGAATCACGTTTTAGACAGTTCAATGCTGATGGTACAGCCTTCAGAGGAATTGTTAACAATCAAGACGTGGGAATAGCACAGGTTAACGAGTATTACCACGCAAAACGTGCTAAGAAGCTCGGATATGATATCTATACAGTGGAAGGTAACCTAGCTTATGCCAAGTTGCTTTACCAAGAAGAGGGGACAGACCCTTGGATATCATCAGCTCCATGTTGGAAAAAGTCAGATGTAGCCAAAGCTATGTCATCAGATTCCAAAAGACTTTTAGCTGATAACTCAAATAATTAGTCAGATATCAATGCAGACCCAGTTTACCAGCGTAAGTTGGGACAAATTGATTGAAGGTTTCGCACAGA
>CAIJKW010000002.1 GCA_903821355.1 uncultured bacterium
ATCGCCCGAACCTGATACCACACAAACGTAATCATCCTTACCGTCCTGATTGAAATCTGATATTACGAAATTAGTGTATTCCGAATAGAGGTTATTGTCATGAACATGCCAACTGCTGCTGTTGTCTTTTTCAATCATGCCTTTTTCTTTAAGATATTCTGTCACCGCTTTCTTATAGACGACAGGGGTAATCTTAAGCGCATTCCCCTCAAAAACCGAACTAATCCGTTGATATTCGGTTTCGGTGCCCAGATAATCCAACACCACATAGCCTTCCTTGCCATCAGGTACGCTGACTTTAGCCCAGCGAAATCCATTAGCGTCGAGGTTGCTCTCCGTTTCCAAAATATTGAGCTTTTCCCCGAACTTAATGATTTCAACGCCGTTGCTACCACTTGAAATGTCCTGGGACGATCTTAGCCACAGTTTATTTGCCAGCACATACATTTCGCTGGTTTCGAAAAAGAATTTATATATCGTCGTTGATAAAGCTCCGGCAAACAACACAGCAAAAAATATTGACCAGAACACCATCCATCCTTTGCGTCTTCTAGGTTTCTTTGTTTTTACAGGTTTTGCTACTATTGGTTTAGCTGTTGCTGCTTTCACAGGTTTGGCTTTACTCACTCCACCATGCCCGAAGCTACTATCGAGCAAAGCAAGCTTAAACTCATCGCAATCGGCAAAACGTTCTTCCTTATTTTTTGCAGTTGCTTTTTTTAGTACTTGCTCCATGCGGTTGCTCACGCCAACATAAAACTGCTTTGCCTCGGGCAAAGGTTCTTCCACTATCTGCTTATAGACTTCGTACTCAGTCTGATGTTCATCAAAAGGGTTCTTACCTGTAATCGCCTGAAAAAGGGTAATGCCCAACGAATAAACATCCGTCCGTTTATCCACCTCCACCCCTTTCACCTGTTCGGGACTCATAAACAAAACGGTTCCTAATTTTGTTCCGGTCTTGGTAAGTTTATGATCGCTCTCCGAAATAATTTTGGCGATACCGAAATCCAAAATCTTCGCTTTGCCATCTGTGGTAATGATAATATTTGATGGTTTGATGTCGCGATGAATCACGTTACGGTTATGCGCATAAGATACCCCATCAAGGATTTGTGCAAACAAGGGGATTGCTTTTTCTTCGGGAATAGGTCCGGTGACAGTGTCAATATACGTGTCGAGTTGTTTACCCTCCACATATTCCATCACCAAAAAAATTCCCTGTTCCGTTTCCACATAATCGAAAAGGGTTACAATATTCGGATGATGCAATTGCGAAAGCGTTGAAGCTTCGTTCTTAAAACGTTCGCGAATCTCCGGATTCTTAGCTAATACAGGGTTTAGGGCTTTTATGGCGACCTTGCGTCCGATATGTGCATGCACTCCCAGATACACATTTCCCATGCCACCTTCGCCAATTAGCTTCTCAATTTTATAGTTTAATATGTGCTGACCAATCATTCGTTTTTATTCTTTTTTTTGGCATTTCGTAATTAGCGTCCAAAATTAATTTATTTTTGCGAAAAAATCGCACAAATGAAAAATTATAAGCAAATTTTTATTTTTACGCTCATGCTTTTTGTTACTATAGAACTTTCGGCACAGCGTTCTTTTAACTTCGGTTTGCACCTTGCACCCAACATTAGCTGGATAAAACCTGACGTGTCTGGTGAAGTGTACAAATCCGATGGCTCAACAGTACATCTTAGCTACGGTGCTGACTTTCACTTCTTCTTTATACAAAACTTAGGTATAGGCACAGGCATAAACCTTGCTTATACTGGTGGAAAGTTGCAGTATCACACCGCATATAAAATAGATAATGTTGTTGACACTGGAATTTTAACGAGAAAATTGAAGTTACAGTATTTGGAAGTGCCTTTAGTGCTCATTGGAACGACAGGTGATTTGTTAGGTAAGTTTTCTATTTACGGTAAATTTGGTTTGGGGACTTCTTTTAAGCTCAAAGCACGAGGCGATGATAGTTTCGTCCAGACAAATGCAACTTCCCCAACAGAACTGAAAAACGTTAATATCAGCAAACAAATAAGTTTTTTTCGTGAATCATTGATTATTGGAATAGGTGGCACCTATAAAGTAGCGAAAATCATTTCTGTGCATGCATGTTTGACCTATAACAAAGGGTTTACGGATATTCTGACAGGCACCAACGCTGCCATGCCAAACATAGATGAGAAAGGCAAAGTGAATTATTTCGATTTGTCACTCGGCGTTTTATTTTAATGAATTGGTGATGAAGATTGCGCTTGCACAACTAAACTTCCATATTGGCAACTTCGAGCTGAATCGCGATAAAATCATCGCAGCGA
>CAIJKW010000003.1 GCA_903821355.1 uncultured bacterium
AATCTTATAACTAGGTAAGAAGGCAGTGGCGGGATGCTCAGACAGTCGCATGGTTTCTCTCGCATATCTTGGTCTGATAATTTCCATACCAGTCCATTCTTTTCTGTAGCTTGTAATCCTTCCCACTGTACTGTTTCAATTTTAGCGAATGGAAATATTTCTGACTCAGTATATTTTAATTCGAAGAACCCGTGCATTTTCTTCTCGCGTAGATATTGATTGAAAACTATCTGTGATTTTGCTTCTCTATGTCCTTTTATTTGTACCATATATATAGTATACTCGATGTCGACAGCGACTGTCAATAGCTGTTAAGATTTTAACCACTTTCTATTTTTCAAATACCATCTGATAGTATCTTCTAAAGACTTTTCAAATGTTTTGTTGTATCTGAATCCCATCTCGTGCAACTTAGTTCCATCAAGACCATATTTTAAATCATGTCCTGGACGACTGGAATGGAAATCTGTCATTTCTGCTTTCAATGGTTTTCTAATCACGCTTGCAATAAATTTTGCCATATCTAAATTACTGACTTCTTTTTCTCCTACTATATTATACTTATCTCCAACTTTTCCATTGTTAGTCAGAAATTTTAGTGCCTCCAGAACATTCCTTGCATGTATCCAGTAACGGGTCCCCGAAATCGTAGTTGTTTTATCAGCATGAATAGTTACCGTTTCTCCTTTGAGTATTTTATCAATACAAAGCGGAATAAACTTTTCGGGATGTTGATACTGCCCAAATACATTCATAGTATGAGTAATAATAACTGGAACTCCATAAGTGTTAAAAAAAGCATAAGCCATTTCTTCTCCGCCAGCTTTAGCCGCAGCATAAGGATTTGAAGCTTTATATCTGTCCCATTCTTTAAACGGTTTATCAATCATTGGTCCAAAAACTTCATCTGTAGAAAAGTAAATAAACCTTTCTATTTTTACTTCCTTTGCATACAAGAGCATATTTGTAGTTCCAACCACATTGTCCATAACAAAGGACATGGGGTCTATGATACTTCGGTCAACATGGGAAGAAGCTCCCAAATGCCAAATGTAATCGATTTTTCCTATTTGCTCTTTAACTAAGTCATTAATTGGGGCTTTGAAATCCCACCAAATAAATTTAACCCTGCTTTTTTCTCTACCCCAAATGTCAGTTTCCGTAAGTCTATCTGGATTACCAGAGATATCTAACCTATCGATGATAACTATATTCCAATCGGTATCTTTCAATAAACCATAAACGATATGGGAACCGATAAACCCCATTCCGCCAGTGAGTAATAATGTCTTCATATATTTAATGTTAATTTTTCCTGAAAGTCCTGACCACTCATAATGGTATCATGACAATCTTTATCGCAACCTTTGACTACAAGATGGATATATAAATTTTTTTTCAAATGATTTGCTCGGAGCACACGCCCCAAACTTTGCTCATAGTCCACGAACCTCCAACTCTTTGAGGCATAGATTACGCAAGGGAAACTCGGCAATTCATACCCAGAAGAGATGGAACTTTGAGCGATAATAATATGTGGCTCGGGACTATCGTTGACTTTTTTAATGAAAGTTCTATCTTTAGTGGCACCAGTTAAAGTGGAAACAGTATATCCTTCTGCCTTCAACGCCTTTTCAATCTCTTTAATCTGAGCTGTATAATTAGCGTAAATAAGCAACTTCGGGAACTCCATAGCACGCTCTAAAATGTAGTCTATCTTTTTAGACGGATACACAATCGTCTTATTCTGCATCACATCAACCTTATCTGATACACTTTCAACCTTTTTACCATATAAAACCCCGTTTTCTATAGTTCTGAGCCTCGCACGCCTAACCAACGGGTCAGCTTCATTAAACATAAGCTCTTTTATCGCCCTATTCTGCTCTCCAGTGAGTTCAATCTCAACAACCTTATGGGACTGCTCTGGGACGTCAAAGAAGTCATTTAGACCCCCTGTGTAGCCTAGTTTCTGCACCAGATTAGCTAACCTTTGCTTAATAGCATCTCCTTTCTTCGGTATCCAAACCCTCCTTAATCCCATTCTAATTTCAACATAATACATCTCTCGGAATTGATTGAAGTCCCATTGTTGTCCGAACAGTATCCCAATTGCCCACAGGCTCATAGGTTTAGGGACGGGAGTTGCAGACAATAGATATAATCTCTTGGGTGGATGTTTCTTCAAGAATTCCTGAGTTGCTTCAAATATTTGTGAGGCTTTGGGGCGTTGGACTTTATTTCTTTGAACATAGGCTGGCATAACTCCTAGATTATTATGGCACTCGTCTATAATAACTGTATCGTAATAGCCTAGCCCTGACCAATTTTTTCGTAAGTCCTCCTTGCTTATCACGCTCAACTTCTTTTTAGTTCCCCACTTTTCATTTTCTCTTTGCCATGTTTTATCCTCTCTCTGTTGTTTCGGACAAATGACCAGAGTATTACCTTCAGCCAACTCTAAAGCTATACGAGTCTTGCTCGCTCCAGTTCCTAAAAACAGACCACACTTGAGTTTGTTCTCGGCTATAATTTTCTTTTGGTGTTC
>CAIJKW010000004.1 GCA_903821355.1 uncultured bacterium
AAAATTAATTTATAAATTTAAATAAAAAGATGAAAACAATCAAAATCAAAGAAATGAGTATTCCTGAAGCAATACTTTTATCAGGAGTAATAATCGGGCTTTCAGTGTTTTTAACAACATGGATATTCTTTGGAGGTGACAACAACAGACAAAAGCTATCCACACCAACGCCTGGTTCAGCTAACAGAAATGCACAGACAAATACCTTAACACCTCAGCAAATACAAATGATTCAACAACAAAGAGCAGCTGCAGTTAACCAAAATAATCCCACACCAGCAGAGCCTGCAGTAGCTCCAGCAGCTCCAGCGGCTCCAGCGGCAGCAAAAACAATCAAAAAGTAATAAAATTCAATATAATATTTTCAAAATATTACAAAAAATCCGAGCGTAATCTCGGATTTTTTGTGCATTGCCCTTATCGACAACGTCATCCAATTCGTCCAATAGACAAAACTACTTAGCTATCTCCTGTGCCACATCAAATGCAATAGAAAGAAGTTTGGAATATCCGCCAGAATCCATCGTCACACCATAAATAACTCCGGCGCGAGACATTGTCTCTCTATTGTGAGTAATTAAAATTAATTGCGAATGTTCTGAAAGCGCCTCAATCATATCGCCATATTTTCTAGAGTTAGCTTCATCAAGCGCGGCGTCAGTTTCATCCAAAATAATAAATGGCGGAGGATTAACTTGAGACATTGCAAAGAGAAGTGCAATGGAAGTAAGTGCACGCTCACCGCCCGATAGCATCATCAAACCTTTTGTGCGTTTGTGAGGTAGGGCAACATTTATATCGATTCCTTCCTCCACTTCTGGCTCTTCGTCAGTCTCATCACTTGCCATGGAAGCTAGGGAACCTCTGCCTCCAGCAAGTCCGTCGAGCCCTCCGAGTCCGCCATCTAGGTCATCCAAATCCCCTGCTTTTCTTCTTTTCTTCTTGACCTCTTTAACAACTTCAAGTGAAGCTGATCCTCCGCCAAACATCAACATGAAGAATCTGTTAAACTCGTGATTAATTTTATTTATTCCATCCTTAAATAATTGATTTAATTTCTCATCCAATTCAGCAATTATGACGTTCAGTGAGTCAACAGACTTTTCCAAATCTTCCAACTCTTTTGCAAGAAAAGCGTCTCTCTCCTCTGCTTCTTTATGCTCTTGCATTATTTCACTTCCTCCAGCCCCTCCTGCCTCTTCCAATCTTATTTTTATTTTTTCGAGTGCTCTGCGTCTCTCTATTTGAACGTGCCTGTCTTCAACGGCCGCTTCCATTGGTAATGCAAAATCCTCATAAGAGACAGCGTCGCGTCCGATTGTTGCAATCGCCTCCTGAATATCTCTATTATAATCTTCCTGCTCAATTTTAAGACGAGACTCGCGGGATTTTATAGACTCAATTTGCGTGTGTAGCTCATTTTGTCTGGACATTATAACAAGCACAGCTTTTTCACTTTCAACATTTTTATCTTTCTCCTTATCAATCCCCTCTTTAATTTCCGCATATTTTGCAGACTGTTTTGCTTCAACTTCCGCAAAAGAAGAGAGCCTCGATTCAAAATCGGCAATTGTCTCTGTAATTTTTTGAATTTCACCCTGCTCATTTTCAATATTTAGCGATTCCGTATTTTGATGATGCTCCAAAAATTCCGTAAAGTTTTTACGAATTTCAGCCAGCGCGTCTTTTGCGCCAGTTAAATCATTAGAATTGACAGCCTCAAGTGCGGCTGAAATATTTGAGTCAACATTTTTACCCAATGTCTCAACTTCTCTTAAATAAATTTGCTTTGTGTTTGACTCGCTAGCATCGCGCATCTTTTTTTCAATCGCACGCTTCAAATATGAGACCTCTCCTTCCAATCTTCCAATCTCTCTCATGCAAGAATCTTTTTCAGCACGAGTTTTTCTCATCTCGCTGTCCAATTCCAAAAGCTCCGATGTCTTAGAATTTTCTTTATTTTGTTTCTCTACTGCATCCAAAATTTCCTTATGCTTTACCAAATCTTTTCTTAAATCTTCAAGCTCTGCTTCAGGCTCTTTTAAATCACGTGCATTTTGTTCTTTCTCCTTTTTTAAATATTCTGTTTCGTATGCAAAATATTCTTTGTATTTAAGAGCCAATTCTTCCCGCAGTGCCACCGCGCGCTCAACTTTTTCAACTTGTTTTTTTAGAAATCTTATATGAGGAGCAATTTCTCGGCGCAATGATTCAACTTCCTTCATGTGAACAGAAGTTTTTTCTAGACGCTTTTGACTTTCTTCTTTTTTGTATTGATAGATCTTTAGTCCGAGCGCATCTTCTATCATCTCTTTTCTTTCACGAGGAAGCGATGAAAGCAATCTGTCCGCCTCACCTTGAGAAATTATGTGATGTCCAGATGATCCAATGTTTGCATTTGCAAGAAGTTCCAATATGTCTTTTAGACGAACTTGCGTCCCGTTTAAATAATATTCATTGACACCGTCTCTGTGAACGATACGCTCGATTGAAACTTCGTCAAAATCTATGTTGAAAAGCCTGCCTTCACTTCCGGATCCACCTTCTCCGTGGCCATCGCTCGCGCCATGTCTCTTGCCACTATTTGGTAAATTATTGAAAACCAATTTTACAGAAGCTCTGTTTGCACGAGGTATATCTTTTCCGCCGTTAAAAATCATGTCCTCGCCCTTCTTTCCGCGCATAGATTTAATACTCTGCTCTCCCAAAACAAATTTAAAAGCTTCAGCCGCGTTTGACTTACCAGAACCATTTGGACCAACAATTGAGGCAATAGGAGTATTAAAAACAAGCGTTGCTTTCTTGGCAAAAGACTTGAAACCATTTATCTCTAGCGATTTTAAATGCATTATTTATTAGTTTAGCAGTTTAATTCACCTTCTCCAAATGCAAACCAACTACAAAATCTCCCGGCAGAACTTGTTTTGCAGTACCAGCAACTCCATCGATTTGAGTTACACCAGATATGCATCCTTGAATATCTTCTTTTTTATCTTTACATTGATATATTAGATTTACGATGTCATATCCAAAAGCGGATCCAAAGTTTGGCTCTTTTCCAAATTTAGCTTTGTATTTTGATTTAAATTCTTCGGCTTTTCCAGATAGTGAAAAATCATAAGATGTTGAATAAAAAGGAATACTTCCAGCTTGTTTACGAGTATCTAAATCAGCAAAAACGGCAGATGACTCAATTATTGGCATTCCTATATTTAATTGACTTGCTGTTTTGACGATTGATAGAGCTTCACCTGGAGTTGATGCAACAAATATAAAGACATCTGCACCAGAGTTTTTTGCCTTCAATATTACAGTATTGTAATCTTTTTCTGCTGGAACAAAAGATTCCATCGATACAATTTGTTTACCATTTTTATCGCTCAATTCTTGAATTTTATCTTTTACAGAATTACCCAGTTCATCATTTCGATACAATAATGCAATCTTTTTACTTGATGAAACTGGAGAAATTGAATCTGTAAAAGCAGGGCTCGCGTAATTTGTTGGATCAGTATAATACCTTGTAGTATATGAATTTACTATTGATTTATTATTTGCCGCAACAAGTGAGACCAACAGAGGCTGTTTCTTTTCTAGAGCAATTTTTGATAGCGGTACAGAAACGATAGATAATTCTGACACGGTAAGATCTACTTTTTTATTTTGCAAAATGTTGTATGCAGAAATTCCGTCCACAGCTGTCGATTTACTATCCTCGTACAACATATTTATACCAGGTCTTTCTTCCAAAGCTAACTGCATACCATTTTTCATTGTCTCACCCCAAATAGCAGCGGGGCCGGTCATTGGTAGTATTGCCCCAACTGTAAAGGTATTATTTTTATTGGAGTAGGTTTTTCCAAAAGCTAGTAAGATTAAAATAAAAATTACAACAACGGCCCAAATTATTTTATTTTTTGTATTCATATATGATTAATATTATTTTAAATAAAGACTTAAGTTCATATAATATACCATATTATATGCCAAATGAGAATAAAGACTTAAGTTCATATAATATACCATATTATATGCCAAATGAGTATGATGATACAACATCAAAAGTAGTAGGAAGCAGAACGCCGCTCGGGCAAGGCCCGAGCGGCGCGATAATCTGAAGCAAACACAATCTACCTGTGATATGGAAAACACAGCAGAAGTCTTTGCAGACTCATGTCCTCTTGGGGAGCCTCACAGCCCTTTCTGTCATCACAACCCAACGCGGTGTACATTGGGATGACATTCAACATAGGTGAATTATTCCAGAAGCAATCATTCACCATGTCGTTTGTTAACAGGACGGCACCCAATCCATGGGCAACATTCTGACTCACGTAACTAGGATGATGACCTCTCCACATCTTATGCTGATCTGCAGGGTGCAAGCCGATACGCATTTTGGCACTCATGGTGAATTCCGAAAACACCAAGTTGCTCCTCTCTACTTTTGGAACCTTAAAACGCCAGACTGTGAGTCGCTTCCGTTCCGATCGCGAAAAACAGCCCAACAACTTCTTGATACCAATTTCAGTTACAAACATTGCGATGCTACCACTTCTTGACCACTGACCTCCCTGACTTTTACTGTCTACATCGATACAGCTTCGATCGAAATTAGCAAACTCTGGAATATACTTGTCCCTTAACTTTTTCCAGAATGGTTCTACGATCTCTTCAGAGAAAAACCTGATGGGCGGGTTGTAAAACATTGAAGGGTAAGGAGACTCGCAATGAACCCGCTCCCTCAACTCCCTCTCTATTCCGGGAAACCTCTCAAACACCTGTTCGGTCAATCTCCCGTACAGCACCCTAGACGGGTCAGCGCTTTCACCTCTGCAATACGGCACAATGTCCTTCTCGTAGTCAGTGGAATACAACCAGCGTAAGAATGTGAGGGTTAAATCGAGATCAACGATTAACAGATACCCATCAATCGTCTCGTGAATAGGCACGGTCTCACCTGTGAACAAAAAGTCGAGATCCGTAAGGGCGCTCCAAAGTTCACCACGAGCACACTTCCATCCATCACGATCAAATCCAGCAAGCATATTTACCATAATCCGTCTTGCTGCAACAGCCTCGTCAAACCTGGTTAAGGCTTGGGTTGGACTCTTGCTGTTGTTCAAGATTTCATCGAATGGCACATTAAGTCTTCCACGACACTCTGCAAAAGCACGGTTTCCCGTGAGTCTAGTCATGAGTCTTCTGATTTGTTCCGCAGGACTTGGAGCAGGCGCCTGTGATGCCGTCAATATTGTAGTTTCCTTAGGCATTTTATTTCATCTAAAGAGATAACTCCTGGGAGTTATCGGAAGGCTAACGTTTTCCTAGGACAACGCCAAGAATTTATATGAACATCTCCCGAATTGGAAAGGTTCAATTCCGAGATGAATGGTATACCTCCGACATAATATGTCAAACCGCGATTGCATCCATCCATAATATTTTCCAAACCAAAAACTACCATCCCTTTGCCTCCAACGCTTTCTCTGCTGCCATCTGCTCTGCCTCTTGTTTTGACTTTCCCTCACCTTCTGTAATTTCTTCTTCGCCAACAGTGACAGAAACTGTGAAAATCTTATTGTGATCTGGTCCAACTTCTTTTACCAACTTGTACGATGGAGTGAAACCGGTCTTTTCTTGTGCCATCTCCTGAAATCGACTTTTTGCATCAATAAATTTTTTGTTCTCAATAATTTCATCAATTTGCGAGAATAATTGATCGGCAATAAATTTACCAGCCACGTCATATCCCTGATCCAAATAAATTGCACCAACAACAGATTCAAATGTGTTAGCCAAAATATATTGCCTTGCTCTCCCAATATCCTTTGACTCACCTTTTGAAAGTAGCAGATACGAATTCATTCCAACAACTTCAGCTGCTGTTGCTAGAGTTTCTGCTTTAACCAAAGCGGAACGAAGCGCCGTCAATTCCCCTTCGTTTTTTTGAGGAAACTTTTTATATAAAAAATCTGTAACAACAAGCTCCAAAACGGCGTCTCCCAAAAATTCCAATCTTTCATTATGTTCCAATTTCAAGCCTCTATTTTCATTCAAATAAGACCTGTGAGTAAAAGCTTTTTTAATCAGGTCTTTATCGATAAAAGAGATCCCTATCGATGTTTCAAATTCTTCAAAATTTACATTGTTCATTTTATTTTTTTAAACTTCTACTGTTTTACTTCCGTCTTATTCTCTTCACAAACTTTTGCTCCACAAGGGCTGACTATTGCCTCATCTTTTTTTCCAGATAGTTTTCCTAATGCCTTAACTATTATTGGCATTATATCATTATAAAAATTCAAAGTTAATATTTCTTTGACGTTAAACCATTTAACGTTATCGAGTCCACACTTTCCTTCTTCAAGATGAAGCGGCTCATAATGTGCCTCCGCCAAAAAATACACAACCTGCTTTCTAATCTTTCCCTCTTCAGGATGAGATGCAACATATTCATTACTTGCCAATTCATCTTTGATTTCCACCTTAACACCAATTTCTTCTTCAATTTTCTCCGCTGCCGCAGTCTTAATATCTTTCGACATATCTATTCCGCCTTTTGATAATGTCCAGTGACCAAAAACATCGTGAACAAGTGCTAGATAAATTTCTCCTTCATGTTTTGCATAGACAACGCCACCCGCTAGGGTTTTTATCGGCATTTCTTCGTAAGGAATATCTTTATTTTTTTTAGGAGTCTTTACATCGTCCTTTCCAGGCTCACCCAACTCTTTATAAACCGCACCGAGTACTCCGTTCACAAATTTTCCAGACGTCTCTCCACCAAAACTTTTTGCAAGTTCAATAGACTCGTTAATAGCAACTTTGGCTGGAACTTCTTTTCTATCAGAAAAAATTAGCTCATATAATCCGAGGCGTAAAACATTTCTGTCGACATTAGCAATTTTGTCGATTGGCCATTCTGGCGCAGCCTTTCCGATAATCATATCTAAATCCGATTTCTTTTTAACGACGCCATCAGCCAATTTTTTGGCAAAAGAAAAGTCGCTCATACCAGGAGCGAATTCTTCCGCATTTCTTGCAACAATATCTCCAATTAAATTGTTATCTACCTCTCTAAAATCCCATTCAAAGAGTGATTGTAGGACGACTGATCTTAAAAGATGTCTGTTTGCCATATTGTTTTGTGATGATGTGCTAAATGTGCTTTTTTTATGCGATTTCCGAAACTGTTTCTAAATTATTTCTTTGCCTTCACTGTCTTTGGCTTTGCTTTTGAGCTTGCCTTAGAAGCTGCTTTTTTCTCCTTTTTTGTTCTTTTTGGAGCCTTAACTTTCTTTGCTAATACATCTCTTCCCTTATATTTACCACAACCAGAACACGCTGCGTGTTTAAGTTTTGGAGTTCCGCAATCCTTACAGAGCGTTGCATCCACCGCGGTTAGAGCGTGGTGACTTCTTCTGTTTCCGGTGTGTCCGGACGTATGTCTCATGTGATTTACCATATAAGCAAAATATTAACCTATTTCAGGAGTTTATGCAAGAATCATGGTTGTAGGAACAGGTTTGCACGCCATTTGAGAGCAAGCCAGTTTTCTGCTGGAAATGCGAAATCCCTCCGCCCTGCCAAAAGTTAATCTGGAAAGGGTCAGAGGGATTGATGGTTGAAAGTTAGACGACAACAGGCTCTTGTTGTGCAATTACGACAGAATGCCGATCGAACGAGCCCCAATCGCCAGCGTAAGCTAAATTGTACACATTTAGATGAAGATCTTCTGTGGGGTAAAAAGATACACGTGCGACAAGATAATCTTCACCGTCCTTGTATAGGAAGAAAGTTCCGCATCCATTATTGCTCAGCCTATTACGATGTTCATCACAAAATTGGATAATCCGCGCCCGTAATAGACACAAACTATCGAGATGGCGAGAAAAACTGTTGAAGTACAGCTCAAATTTACCATCTTTGATTACCCTGTGGACACCAGCATTTGTGGGTTTAATTAGGGCAGAGTCCGTATTGAGACCTTTGACAAAACGCCAGTCAAGATATCCCTTGAAAACCCTCTTTGCTCTTTCGATGGTTTGATCATTATCCACGGCATCGAGAATGAACGTTTCCGTCTCAAAAATCATCTGCGTGTAGTCCGTGGACGAAGGAGGAGGAAGAAGAAGTCTTTCGATAACCCTATCAAGCGCCTGACTGTTTTTTCCCCACTCTGTTGCTTCATCAAAGGCGAGTCGGCCACGGAGTTTGTTGACAGAACGTTCTACGCTGAGGCGCAGTTCATCCAGTTGGCCTTCGGTTGCCCGTCTTATTTGTTTTTCTACTGTTGTTGTTTGGACATTACCATTCACGTTGGTCTTTTCCTTTCTTGTTGTTAATTGTATTTTGCCATTGCTAGCCAATTGCGGTTTCGCCATAGCATAAAATAGCCTATATTTAAGCTCTTTTATGCTATAGCGAAACTTTATTTTTAAAGATCTTGATCGAAGAAATTAAACCATGTATCTTTATAAAAAACAATATTTTATCTACTTAACATAAGTCTTGAGAAAAGTCCTTAAGCCCACTCATCTAAGTAATTTTTCTTTATTGTTTGGAAATGCGAAATCCCTCCGCCCCGCCAAAAGTTAATCTGGAAAGGGTCAGAGGGATTGGAAGTTGAAGGCAAGCTCAAGTGAGTGAAATGTCCAGTTGTGGCACGATGACATTGAACGCTTCATCGAGAGTCCAATGCTTTAAGGCCAAAGACAAGTCAATGAAATCTATACCCATAGACCCATTGTTTTCCATATCGACAAACGCAACGAAATAATCGTCGCCGCGCTTGAAAAGAAAAGCATTTCTTTCATCATGGGATCTTAGGTGGCTCCAGTGATTCTTCAAGAACAAAAGGGTCTGCCCTTGGGTCAAACATAAGGTGTCCAAGTCAAAAGACAAACTTTCAAAGACTTGCTTAAACGTACCCCCTTCAATCATTTCGTAGACTGAGACTTTCGTGGCAGCGGTCGGAAGGGAAGGCGCGTCCAAACCCATGCTTTGGTATTCCTCATCGAAGTATTTATCGAAGAGGTGCTTTGATCTGATAAAGGTTTCGGTTCCGTCAGTGGCATCGAGGACAAGGTTTTGTGAACCGAAGATGGGACTGAGGCGTCTGGCGGAATTCTCCGCCATTTCCACCAAAATCTCCCTGATTGCTTCTTTAACGAAGTCCAATGACTGACCACCGTAAGAAACAATCCTCTGGAGGGTATCGACGTTGAGGGAATCATCTTCTAGCATCTTCGCAATTACTTCCATTGCAGCGGCGTGAATTATATTTGCAACGCCTATTTGTAACTCTGGATTCATAGGTTTCGTGTTCATGGTTGTTTCTGATTTTGTGATTTGATGAATACTGGACTCTTCGCCACAGCAGAAAAAACCTAAGAATAGGCCCTTTCTGCTGTGGCGAAGCTTTCTTTTTAAAGATCTTTAACGCCGATATTAAACCATACTTTCACGAACAACACAATACGTCTACGGTGATGTATCCTCTTTCTTATTTTTTCAATTTTCTGGGTGATTTTTTCTTTGGTAAGAAATTGTCTTTTGACACTACAGGTTTACCGATTTCTTTCGGTGTCGGCACAATCAGTCTCGCGCATTTTTCCATCTTCTGCCGGCAATTTCAATCGTCGACAAATTGTCGACGACTCAAAACCACCTTCTTCTTGCGCACATACTTTCATCCTGTACCAATAGTCACGAGAATCTAGGCTGTCCGTAAGGGCCAGGATTACATCTGTAACCGAAAACCACCACTCATTTTGGAAAAGAGTTTTTCGTATTTTTTTGCCTTTGAATAAGGCGATTTTTGTTGTTTCCATATTTTATAGCTTAAATATTAATTTATAATTCTCAAGCCCCACACGAATCTATGCCATGCCGATTTTAATATGTTTTTATCTTAATGCAATTATTGTACATTTTACTAGGTACTTCCATAAGTCTAAGAAAGCCTAAGGTTTTTGAGAAATGTTTTTCTGTGGTGCAAGGATATTCCATTTTTTCTGATGCTTTCTATGTGCTTTTTTGTTCCATACCCCTTATGAATATCAAAACCATATTTGGCTAGATTTTTATCCTTCATTGACAGTCTTCTCATATAGGCGTCTCTATATACTTTTGCTAAAATTGAAGCGGCTGAAATGACAGCAAATTTTGCATCGCCTTTGATGTGGGTTTCTTGATTTGTAAATTGTGGAGGCGCTTTTAATCCCCCGTCTAGTAGTATATGAACTTGACCCTCGGAAATATCTAAAGATTTTATAAAGTTTTTCAAAAGATTTTCTATAATTTTACGAATGCAAACCGCAATTCCAAATTGATCAATTTGTTTTGCACTTTTGCTTTTTATGAGAAATTTATATTTATCTTTTCTTAAGGTGGCAGAGATCTCTTCCCTCTTCTTTTCCGTCAGTTGTTTTGAGTCATTTAATATAAGAGTCGGATATTTTTTGGAAAATGTTTTTCTGAATTCTGCATCAGTTGTTTGAACTCCAAAAGCACACAAGGTCACAGGGCCCGCAAGTGGACCCCGTCCGACCTCGTCAATTCCAATTAGCCATAAAGGTTCATGTTTGATCCTATGTTTAAGTTTGTCCTCAGACTCACTTTTGGGAGCTTTTTTTATAGGTTTTTTTGGGCTTTGGATTTTCTTCATAAAAGCTTATACTACATATGTTACAGCTATCCCTTTAAAAACAAAAGCGCCCTACCAAAAAGAAGCCGAGGTTTGTCCTCACTTCCCGACCGACGCAAAAACAAATAAAAAAACATGGCCGACATAAAAATCGAAACAAAAACCGAAGACACAACACCAAAACACCCATTCATTCACCTTCACAATCACTCACACTTCAGCCTTCTTCAGGCGGTACCAAAAATTAAAGATCTTATAAAAGCAGCTGTTGCAAATAACATGCCAGCGGTTGCTTTAACTGATGCCGGAAACATGTACGGCGTAATTGAGTTTTTTAAAAAATGTAAAGATGCAAACATTAAACCAATTATCGGAGTGGACTTTTTTGTTGCAGCTAGGACAAGACATGATAAAGAGCCAAGAATAGACAACAGAAGAAGTCGCCTAATTTTACTTGCAAAGGACCAAGAGGGTTATAAAAATCTTATCAGACTCGTCACTGCCTCAAACTTTGAAGGCTTCTACTACAAGCCCCGCATAGATCGTGAACTCATAGAAAAATATAAGGAAGGTCTTCTTTGCATTATGCCTTCTTTCAGTGGAGAGCTGACCCAAGCTATTGCGGGACACAATAGTGAACACGCAAAAGAAACCGCGGATTTTTATAAGAAAAATTTTGGCGATGATTTTTATGTCGAAATTACACACCATGAAGAAATAGAAGGTCATGAAGAAAAAATGCGCCAGCTTATAGAATTTGCAAGAGCTGAAAACATTAAGCTCGTTGCTGCGCATGATACCTATTATATAAAAAAGGAGGATAGTAAAACTCGTGATGTCTTGATGAAAATCGCGGATCAATTTGGCGAAAGAAACAGAGACGACGATGCAGACTTTTCATTCATCAATCAAGAAGAAGTGGATGAACTATTCAAAAACGAGCCGGACGCAATTTTAAATTGTAAAGAAATAATGGACAAATGTAATTTGGAAATTACATTAGGAAAATGGCTTTTCCCTGAATATGTTGTCGAGTCTGGAAAATCTGCGGACGATGAACTTTATGATTTAACATACAAAGGTGTAGAGAGAAGAAAACTTCCCATGACGGAGGAAGCAAAAGCAAGAATTGAATTTGAACTTTCTGTTATTAAGACAAAGGGGTATTCTGCATACTTTTTGGTAGTGGCAGACCTTTTGCGATACGCCCATGAAAATGGAATTCTAACCAACATTAGAGGCTCCGTTGCTGGTTCGATCACAACATATTTAACAGGAATTACAAACGTAAATCCTCTTGAGTATAAATTACCGTTTGAAAGATTCCTAAACCCAGAAAGACCTTCTGCACCTGATATTGATATGGACTTTGCCGATAACAGAAGAGACCAAATGATTGGATACACTCGTCTAAAATATGGTGCCGATAAAGTTGCACAGATTGGAACATTTGGAACGATGATGGCACGTGGAGCGGTTAAAGATGTTGCTCGCGCGCTTGGCTACCCATATACATTGGGTGATAAAATTTCCAAATTAATTCCAATGGGTCAACAAGGTTTTGCCATGACAATCGAGCGTGCCATAGCTGAGACTCCAGAGCTTGCGGAACTATACAAGAGAGACAGCGAGGTTAGAACAATCATCGACATGGCACAAAGAATTGAAGGAAATGCACGTCACATTTCTGTTCACGCCGCCGGAGTTGTGGTTTCCCCTATTACACTCACTGATGTTGTGCCTCTTCAAATGGATCCAAAAGGAGGAGATAGAATTATTACTCAGTACGATATGCGCTCCGTCGATGAAAACAACGCCGGCCTTATGAAGTTTGACTTCCTTGGAATCAAGAACCTTTCACAACTTGCTGACGCAATTATTTTGGCAGAAAAAATTGAAGGCATAGAAGTTGACCTTGATAATATTCCACTTGATGATCAAAAGGCTTTCGATATGCTTGCGCGTGGTGAGACAAACGGACTTTTTCAATTGAACGGAACTGGAATGACAAGATTTTTGAAAGAGCTGAAGCCAACATCGATTCATGATATCAACGCCATGGTTGCCCTATATCGTCCAGGACCGATGGAAACGATTCCAGAATATATTAGAAGAAAAAATGATCCTCGTCTTACAAAATACGAAGACCCAAGAATGGAAAAGTATTTGAAAGAATCATATGGTTTGATTGTGTATCAAGATGACTTGTTGTTTTCTGCGATTGAACTTGCCGGCTATTCTTGGCTTGAAGCTGATAAATTTAGAAAGGCTGTTGGAAAGAAGAACAGAGAGGAAATGGCCAATCAAAAAATTAAATTGACCGAGGGTATTATCAAGTGTGGGCAAACAAAGGCTTTCGCTGAAAAATTATGGAAACTTTTTGAACCGTTTCAGGCTTACGGATTCAACAAAGCTCACGCCGCAAGTTATGGTCGTCTCGCCTATCAGACTGCTTATATGAAGGCTAACTTCCCTGCAATTTACATGGCCGCAATTTTGACAGGTGCACATGGCGATGTTGATGAAATTGCATCTTTTGTTGCGGAATGTAAAAGAATGAATATTCCAACTCTTCCACCTGACGTTAATGAAAGTTTTGGAAACTTCACTGTAATAAAAGGCAGTGGAATGGATGCATATGGTGCGCAAATGCCCGATTCGATTAGATTTGGATTATATAGTATTAAAAATTTTGGCGAAGGAATTGCCAATGTCATAATTGAGGAGCGAAAGAAAGGTGGAAAATTTAAAACTCTGGAAGATTTTCTAAATAGAATTAAAGATAAAAATTTAAATAAAAAATCATTGGAAGCCTTAGTAAAATCTGGTGCGATGGATGCCTTTGGCGACCGTGGTGTGATGATTGCAAATACGCAGGACTTACTGGAATATAATAAGGAACAGATGGCGAGACCTGAAAATCAAGAGTCTTTGTTTTCAATGTTCGATACTTTGTCTGACACATCAAGTGGAGGAAATGGTGCAGGTGGTACAAATGGCGGAAATAACACAGAAAATAAAATTGGTGGATACGGTCCTCACTTAAAACTTCAAGAACTTGGTCATGCAACTCAGACAGAAAAACTTGCATGGGAAAAAGAATTACTTGGACTGTACCTTTCAGGTCATCCGCTGGACAAATATAAGGCTATATTGGAAAAGCGAGATATGAACGTGGCAAAAGTTTTGCAAATTATTGCAGAGCAGGAAGAGAAAGAAAGATTAGAAAAGGAAGCATTGAGTGCGCAAGAACAACTTGATGCAATGATGAGCGATGCATTCAAAGCAGAAAAAGCCGAGAAAGAAAGACTGGCGGCAGAGAAAGCAAAAAAATTGGAGAGTGCAAACAAAGGAAGTGGTTGGAGCAATAAACAGCCGTACGACAAAAATAAAAAGAAGTTTGACGATGAAGGCACCCCCGTCATCATCGCAGGAATAATTGAAGAAGCAAAAGAAATCGCTACCAAAAAAGATCCAACGATCAAGATGATGTTCCTAAGAATTGCAGACCTATCAGGAGTGATTGAAGCGGTGGTCTTTCCAAAAACTTATGAACTCCTAAAAAATAGTTTGGTACAAGAAAAATGTATCATTGTAAAAGGTAAAACCTCTAATAGAAATGGCACTCCGTCTATTATTATAGATACAGTGAAGGAGTTGAGCTAACAAACTATTTTACCTCAACAAATTTACCATCCTTAACTTGATCAAAATAGAAAGTTCTTTCTGTTTGACCTTCCGCTTTATATAGCACATGTCCAAGCACACCGGAGAAATCATTCTTATTGTAAAAATAATCTTCTATACACCTTGCATCACCATTACATTTTTTATTCGATTCATCAAGAAGTGTAACTCCATCGTAAATAAAATAAGAGGTAACAAATGGATCTTTGCCAAATGAATTTTTATATTCTGTTGCAAATTTATCTTGCGCCGGAGTTTTTAAATCTGAAATTACCCAAGGAACGTAAACGCCTTCTGCAGACTTACCAGAACCATCAATGAGTGACTGATCCCTTCCTGAATAAACAATGATTCGTGGACCTTTATACCCAATTTGATCCAATCTTTTTAAAATAGCGCTCATTGAAGGATTATTATTGTGAATATAAATACCATCAGGTTTTTCTTGTACAATTTTCAAAACCGAAGACTCGATATTCAAATCATTAATTTCAATTTTTTCTGTAACCGTTGTTCCACCAAGACTTGCAAAATCTTTAGGGATGGAGGTGCCTAACACACTTCCAAAGGTATTATTACCAAGAATGAGTCCCATTTTTTTAATTCCTAATTTTTCTGAAGCAAAGTTTGCAACAGCAGAAGCTTCCGATTCAAGCCTGTATGAGAGATTTATTATTGGAAATTTTGATTCATACAAATCTGAACCAGATAATCCTGCTACAAATGCAAGATCGTTATTTTTATCGAGAATAGGAGTCATAGCCTTTAGATCATTGTCACATGCAACAATAAATAAATGCATTGATGGATTTAAAGCTTTCAGTGATTGAGTTCCACTCACAGCATCCTTGGTATCACATTTCGTGTCTTGATAAATAAAATCAAAATCTTTAGCCATTCCATTTTTCTGAGCGAGCTCTATTCCATTTTTTGTTGTTTCTCCCCACCATGCAAAATCTCCAGACAAAGGTAGTAAAACTCCAACTTTTATTTTAGCACCTGATTCCCTCTTATTATCTTTTGTATAAATACCTGCAACAACAATGATTACAATCAGAACAACCGCCCAAATGTATTTTTTCATAAAGATATTAAAGCATATTCTAAATAACAAGCAACAAATATTCCTTTGGGCAATTTTATGAAAACAAAAAGGCCTCGCTCTTTCAGCTTTGTGAGCTTACTTGAGCGAGGGTCCTTGGTTAATTGTTGACACCGAATCTTATTTGGCTTCGGCGTTGGATGTTGAAATAGTACTCTTGACGTCCACTCTCACGAGACGGGCGAGCTCGATATACTTGTTGACCAGCTTTTCTCCACCCTCTTCATAACGGCGAAGGGCAAATTTTTCAAAATCGCGGTCCCGAGTCTTTTCAGCCGGGGTCACAGTCTTGAGGCTGGCATCCTCCTTCTGCTGTAGCTGAATCTGCCTGACAATGTCTTCCGCCTTGGCGTTTCTAGAAAGCATCTCCTCGACCTTGTCGTTATTAAAGCCGTAACTAGCACGACTTTCACTGAGAGCAAGATCTTGGAGTTCTTTACGAAACTCAGGCTTTTTCACGTCGCCGAGGACCCTGATGGATTCGTCAATAGAATTCAAAAGCGCTTGACGAAACTCGTACTTCTCCTGACGGAGAGATTTCTCAAAGTCCTTGCTACAAGACTTATAGACATCCACCAAGGTTGTTCCACTGTGAAGCTGATGTTTCAAACTTGCGACCACCACCGTCCTGAGGGCGTAGTAGTTGTCCCATGACTTGTCGACGTCAACATGATCTTTGCCCCAGAAGGTTAGATCATAGGTCGTGCTACGTGCTTGATGAAACGCGCTGTGAAAGCTCACCTTGTCAACATACCCGTAGTCAGGGCCGGACTTGAAAGCTTCGGCAATGAACTTCGGGTTGACGACCTCTTGTGCCGTGAGGCGCAAGAGCCGAGCGAAGACGGCGTCCTTAATCTCACCGGCGAATGCGAATGTGAAGGCGAGAGTGAGGGCGGCGGCAACTAATGTTGTTTTCGTTTTCATGGTTCTGTGTTTCTAGTTGTTGGTGTTGTTGATTCTGATTTGTTTAGTAGAATGTGCCAGTTTTCAATAACCCGTAATGCCACCGTGGCACTAAGAAGAGTTGAACTAAGCCGTTTACGATTGTAGCATAGTATTTATGCTTTGTCAAACTCGCACAAAATGAAACCTCCCTCTAAATACGGCTATAAGTAATCATATTATGGAGTCGTCGGGGTTCAATTTACCCTCTTCGGTAGGCTACTTCTCCAAATTCAGAGTCTCGTCAATTCTAATTTGCTTCACAAATTCAGGGACGTGAGAGACAAGGATCATTGCCCCTTCGTACTTATCAAGAGCAGCAGCAATTACAGGAAGATGTCTAAAGTTAATATGATTTGTTGGCTCATCCAAAATAAGAAGTCCAGGGGCTTGCAAAACGAGACGGGCAAATGCAACCAGACCCTTCTGCCCTTCTGAGAGTGCCTCAATTTTTGTCTTCATCACCTCCCCAGTTATTAAAAATCCTGCAGCAGTTGAGCGAAGAATTTCCTCATTTGGTTTTTGCATTACACCAATTAAAGATTGATACACCGTGTCCTCAAAATTTAGAGTAGAAAAATCTTGTCTGTAGTATCCAACCCTAATCCCCTCTGTAATTTGAGCGTCAGCATTTTCTTTTGAAGACGACTCACCTGTGCGCGCCAAAGATTCCAGCAATGTGCTTTTTCCAATTCCATTTGGACCAACCAAAAGTAGGTGATGCTTCCTTCTCATCGATATTTTAGCTTTCCTCTCTTTTGCTTTGTGAGTTTTTGAGTCAAAAGTTTTGAATGCATTAATTTGCAAAATCTCCCCAACAATATCAGGTTGCGATGGAATTATAAAAGGTCTAATAGTTTTATCCTCTCTTCTGATATCAACTTTTTCTTCTTCAAGCTCCTCTGCTCTATCGCGCATACGTTTAGCAACAAGACGCATCTGCCCTCCTTTGTTTGCAAAAAAGTTTGCCTTATCCTTATTGTCCTGAATTTCCTTAGCAAGCATCGCATTTTTTCTATTTTCTTTTTCGATTCTCGCCGCAATCTCTTTTAGAAGACTAAAATAGTCACCAACGTATTGTTCAACCTTTCGAGTAAAAATATCTAAATATAAAACACCATCCGTAAATGAGTTTAGGAAGTCGGCATCGTGAGAAATTACGATGACAGTTTTTTTGTAATTGATAATGAAATTTGTAAGATGTGCGATTCCCTCTTTGTCCAAATTATTTGTTGGCTCATCCAAAAGAAGAATATCTGGATCTTGGATTAGAGCAGAAGCAAGTAAGAGCCTTGCTTGTTGACCACCGGAAAATGATCCGACAATTCTATCGTGAGGGGCGTGGAGATTTACAACCTCAAGTACATCGTCAATTTTTGGATCAATATCATAAACTTTTTTATCAAAACATTTTTCAAAGAATTCCAAGACAGTCAATTTTAGATCAGGTTTTGGAATAACCTGCTTTGCAATTGCTATTGTAAGACCGTGGCCAATATTTACATTCCCTGATTCTGGGATAAATTCTCCGGTTATTAGTTTAAAGATTGTACTTTTCCCCGCCCCGTTTTGACCCATAAAAGTTATCTTAGACCCACGAGACACGGAAAAACAAGCCTCATCCAGTATGGGCTTGTTGTATCCATAATCAAAGGATACCTTGTCAAATCTAATTATAATTTCATTTTGAGCCATATAATATTAGCCGATACAAAGTCTGCATAGCGCAACCCTTCTACCTGGCGTACGCCTTAAGCGATAGTGCTATAGCATACCTTACAAACTGCTAATTACAAAGGATCGCCCTTCCAAATTCCCTAAAATACTGCTATTCTGTAACGTATGAAAGATATAAACGATGTTCAAGAAAGTGCCGCAAATGGCGCAGATAATAATTCAATAGAGGCGGTTAGACACTCCCTCTCTCATCTCTTAGCGGCAGCTACCCTTGAGTTATATCCAAATACCAAAGTAACGCTAGGTCCTTCAATTGAAAATGGATTTTACTATGATATGGATTTTGAGACTCCACTCAAAGATGAAGACTTGCAACCAATAGAAGATAAAATGCGCGCAATTCTTCCTACATGGAAAGGAGAATTTACACATAAAGATGTAACAGCAGAGGAAGCGCGAGAATTTTTCAAAGGAAATCCATTCAAGCTAGAATTAATTGAAGAGATTGCAAACAAAGGTGAACAGATTACACTCTATACGTCTGGTGCGTTTACAGATTTATGTCGAGGAGGTCATGCAAAAGATTTATCAACCATAGATCCCCTATCGTTCAAACTTAATAAAATTGCAGGCGCATACTGGAGAGGAGATGAAAAAAATAAAATGCTTACACGCGTTTATGGCTTTGCATTTTCTACAAAAGAGGAACTTGATAATTTTCTGAACCTACAAGAAGAAGCCAAAAAACGTGACCACAGAAAACTAGGCAAAGAATTAAAACTTTTCACACTGTCTGATTTAGTTGGATCTGGCCTTCCTTTATTTCAACCAAAAGGAATGGTTCTTAGAAAGATGATAGAAGAATATCTTTGGGAGCTTCATAAAGATAAGGGATACGATAGAGTCTGGACACCACACCTTGCAAAGGCCGAGCTATATGAAATATCAGGACATGGCGCTCATTATTTGGCAGACATGTTTTCAGTTCACGGTGGAACAAGTAAAGAAGATTTTTACGTAAAGCCAATGAACTGCCCTCATCACATGCAACTTTTTGCTGATAACCAGTTCTCATATAGAGATATGCCAATCAGATACTTTGAGCCAGCTACCGTTTACAGAGATGAAAAGACTGGACAACTTGGTGGGCTGACTCGAGTTCGCTCTATCACACAAGATGATGGTCACCTATTCTGTAGAATCGCACAGCTCCCTTTTGAAGTTAAAACCATTGTTAACATCATCAAAGAATTTTATAAGACGATGGGAATGCTCGATGGATACAAAGTTCGTCTATCTCTTAGGGGAGAAAAAGATAAAGAAAATTACCTTGGAGGCGATGAGATTTGGAAAACAGCTGAGGGAGCTCTTCGAAAAATTTGCGAAGAAGAATCTCTTCCATATTTTGAAGGTAAGGGTGAGGCTGCATTCTACGGACCAAAACTGGACTTTATGTTTAAGGATGCAATTGGACGTGAATGGCAACTTGCCACAATTCAATGTGACTTCAACATGCCAAAGAGATTTGAACTGAGCTTTATTAATGAAAAGGGAGAAAAAGAAACACCTGTTTTGGTTCACCGTGCAATCTCAGGATCACTTGAAAGATTCATGGGTGTTATGATTGAACACTTTGCTGGGTCATTTCCTGTTTGGCTATCCCCTGTTCAGGTTAAGGTGGTTCCTATTGGTGAGCGACAATTTGATTATGCGAGAGAAGTTTACGACGCTCTTAAAAAGTCGGATGTGCGTGTCGAGCTTGATGAATCAAATGAAAGTCTTGGAAAGAAAATAAGAAATGCAAAGACAGAAAAAATTCCGTATGTATTAGTTATTGGTGATAAAGAAATTGAATCTAAGACCGTGACTGTTGAAGGAAGGAACGATGCAAAGCTTGGTGCGATGAGCGTTGCTGAATTTGTTGAAAAAATAAATAAAGAAAAGACAGAGAGAAGTTTGAATTAAAAAAAACTCCAATGGGAATAAGGATATAAAGGATGGGCCCGCGGATAAATCCGCGGGCCCTTTCCGAGTCCATAACCAAGGAGACTGCCGACTCCTGGATGTTTGCATATTCAAGCTTCATATCTCCCCGAGATGGAAGGGTCGTGACTCAATCATTCCCCTTAACCTAGAAAAACATCGATCAAACGTCCTGCGGTACTGTTCTTCTGAAGGCTTGTCTTCATAAGACTCAACCGTCAACATCTTATCGAGGTTTATTAGTATCAAATTTCTAATTACACTAAACAGCCAATCTCGGGATTCCTCGTCTTCCAAATTAGATAGACCGGTCTCCTTAATGATCCTCAACGCCACTAACTTGGCACAATCGGCAGGTCTATTACGCAATTCGCACTTGAGAGGGTATGTTGAGACAGAAGAGCCTTCACTGTTCATGAATGCTACCCTTATCTCAGAATCTATTCTTCCTGACACGATTATGTGTTTTGCCCTCCAGTCATACAGCCCTTCACTTTCAGGTCGATCTTTTATCTCCAGTGCAAATTCATAAAAATCCTTTACCATTAAAAGGATCTGGCAGACCTGGATGTTAAGCTTCTGTTGTTTTGCTCGCTGAAAGCATGCGACACAGGTGCAAAGAGCCCAGCTGATGCTAACCAGCGAGGTAAGCGCCACAATTACGATGAGGGTATAGCTTCCGCTATCAGATCCATATATTTCACTTATTTTCATATGATATCTTTCCGTGTTTTTTTGTTTGTTTTTTCAAGACTTGTAAAATCAGATGACTAATCTTGCAAGCATAAGACAGAAGAATTGTTGCATATGATGAATACTCCACCCGGAGCAAGATCAAAGAACAAACCAGACAAAACAATACCACGCGGAGAAATAAGTGTCAAAAAATTGGTGCACTTACTTTTTGAACTCACATTGAGCTCACAAATCAAAATCGACCAATATATGGGATAAGCAAAAATACCACACTTTCATGTGGTATTTTTGTCTATGTTGTTTGTTTAAGATTTTTTGAAACTCCAGATCTATCTGCCTCCAGACTTCTCTATTTTCCTATCTTACAGTAACCCTTTCTTCCTTAGATTTTCTTGTTTGAAATCCTCTATCTTTCCACGATTGGCGATAGCAAGTTTTGCTTTCTTTCTTTCGACAATCATAAATCCGACAAAGGCTGACCAAAGAATAATTCCTAGAGAGTACAAGGCAACCTTAAGATTAAAATCTATACCTGTTGCTGGGACTTCATTCAAGTAAATTCCAGAGATTGGTGTACCTTGAATAACTGAACCAATTATATTAGTGCTACATGTTGCCACAACAGATTGTCCGTATGTTGAGTAAACTGTAACTGTGGCAGTTTTTGTTCCAGGAGTCGTATATCTTTGTTGAATTTGATAAGCGTTACCATAACTTAGACCATCAGTACCTGTCCAAGAATATGTGTAAGAACCATTTCCTCCTATTGGATATACCGTCCAGACAACATTACTTCCAACACTTGCATTTATAGGTGTTGCCAAACAAGTTGCTGTAATGTTTGTATTATAATTATAACCACCATTGTAATTGTTATTGTAATTATAGTTATAGTTACCATTGTAATTATAATTATATTGATTTACATAAGCATTACATGTTCTAGTTACAGTTTTATTACCAGAGTTAACGGTAAGTGAAACTGTCTTTGATCCAGGGCTTGTAAATCTTCCTGTGATAACTTGAGATGATCCAGATATACCATCTGATCCTGACCAATAGTATGAGTAGACACCATTTCCACCTGAAGCACTTGCTGAAAGTGTGACGGTATCATTTACATTCACATTATTTGGACTTATTACACACGATGCATCTAAAGTTTGTACCGGTGGGATAACTGGTGGAATAACTGGTGGTACGTATGGTGGAATATATGGAGGAACGTATATTTGTGGTGGTGGAGTATAAGTATATCCACAATATGAACATCCACCCATTCCGTATGAATAATCTGATTGGTAGGATGGATAGCTATAGTACGATGTGTCTTGAGCATAGTATCCAGTATCTTGTGGGTAGTATCCTGTATCTTGAGGATAATAACCTGTGTCTTGTGGGTAGTACCCAGTATCTTGTGGGTAGTACCCAGTATCTTGTGGGTAGTATCCAGTATCTTGAGGATAATAACTGGTGTCTTGTGGGTAGTATCCAGTATCTTGAGGATAATAATCTGTAGAAAAAGACCCCATATCTTCATAACCTGAACCAAAATAATCTCCGGTATCATCTCCGGCCTTGGCACTATTTGGCACTGCTACAAAAATTATAGTAAGAGCGAGTGCAAAAAAGGCGTATTTAGTTAGTTTTTTGATCTTAAACATAGTGGTCATATTATATAGTATAAAGACAATATTGTCAATGGCGACAGGGGCATATATGTGTCATGGTCTTTATAAGCCCTATAATAAGGCCTAAATTAAGGTAGCCTCAAGAAAAAACTCTTATTGAATTAAAACGGCGTGAACTACGTACCTATCGCCAAGCTGACTTAACCTATCGCAAGTAGAGAGAGTTAAACTAGGTTTATCAGCAGAAAAATCAATCCAAGTATTTTCTTTTTTAACATCTTCCCCACTCAAAACGCTGTAAGTATATGTTTTTCCAGATAAAGAATAGATTGTTATTTGATCTCCGACTTTTAAATTTTTGATATTATTAAAGACTTTGTAAGCTGGATTTTGAACGATTTTAAAACCAGTCGAGTGACCAAAAATAAATATATTACCAGAGGAAATGGTACCAGATCCTGGATATCTAACTGGAGCAATTGAAAGTTCGTTATCCAAAAAAGATAAGCTATTAGAGTCTGGATTAATTATTTTGGAATCAACACCAGCCTCTGGAATCACTATCCTAACTGGCAAATCATCAGCGGGGATTTCACTAACTTTTTGAACTTTGTTAATCTTCACTTCTTTTGTAAAATCAACACCAAAAAGACTGGCATTAGACTGGCTTTCCAAGCTTAAAGTACCATTAGAACCACCGGTTTGTTGAGGAGAAATTTCCTTGGGAACAAAGCCGAGTAAGGTAAATACAACAAGAGTTATAAAAAAGGCCGCTCCAAAACCAGCGATAAACAAAAAATCATAACGCTCAAAGAACTTTTTGGATTTATCAGGCCTGCCGTGCTTATTCTTCTTATTTTTAGCGATAATTGCCTCCATTTTTGATTTAGGATCATCGTTACCTTCCATAAACTCTGGTTGATTAGAATACATAACAACATTATATACCTAATTTGTAACATTGACAATACTATTTTATATGATATAATCTAAACACTATGGATAACAACAATAATGGCATCAAAAATACACTAAGATCTTCCACAAGGGTCATTGTCATAGCCCTAATTATATTAGTACTAATATTTTTAAGTTTTCTTATGGTTAAAATAGTTCCACAGGTTTTATCATCTATGGCTAACTCAACCGTATCAATTACTTCAGCCTTCTTCCCTTCTAGCAATCAAGCGAGCACTTCAAACGGAACAAGTTCTGGTGTAACTTTAAATACAACAACAGCAACAGGAAACGTCTCAACAAGCACAGCTTCAACAACAGCTGAAAAAAATGAATCATTTCTAACAAAGTTTTTTGGACCTAGAAAAACAGATAATAATAATGCCAATGCTCCAGTAAACTTTTCAGTTGCAACATCGACAAGACAAAATACAAATGACAACAATGTAACTTATAACGATAGAAACACAGGTTCTAGTTACCAAAGTTCTAGTTACCAAAGAGTTAATGGTGTTCCAGATTTAGCTGTACAAATCACATCGATAGGAATAATTGGATCTAATGGAGTCTTTGTAACAACAAATAATTTTACAACAACGGATACTGTGGTTGTAAAATTTAAAGTTGAAAACCAAGGAACAGCAGCAACTGGAGCTTGGACAATGAGAGTTAATATGCCATCGTCAAATGCCATCGATCAAATAAAAACTATTTCTTCAGGTGGAATACCAGCAGGTAGAGCGCTTACAGGCCAAGCGGTATTTAATACTCCAGCAGTCGGATTGAATCAACAAGTTACAATAAACGTAGACCCAAATGGAGCCATTGCAGAAAGTAATGAAAACAACAATCAAGCAAGCATTGCTTTGAATGTAACTCAAGCAAATAACTATTACAACAATGGTTATAACAACAACTATAACTACAACAACAATAATAGCTATAATTACAACTGTAATAATGGAACATATAATGGATACAACAATAACAACTGTAATATAAGTTATACAAACAACACTCCAAATCTAACGGTTAGAGAAGTCGCTTTGGGAAAAATGGATATCTATAATCAATTTACACAGACTACTTACTTGAGAACTGCAGATAAGGCTGCCATTAAATTTGAAGTTACAAACAACAGTTCTGTCTATTCATCAGGTTGGACTTGGAAGGCACAAATAGTTGGGCCAAATCCATACCAATATGCTAATTACAACTATGGTTATAATAACGGTTACAACAATGGTTATACTTATAATAGCGATGGATCAAGAACTTATAATCCGACAATAACAGAAAGTGGTCTAGCTCCAGGAGAAACTAGAACTTACACTGTCACATTTGATGGATTAACTTATGGTTCAAATTACATAACTATAATTGTCGATTCAGCAAACAATATTATTGAAACAAACGAAGGAGACAACACAATCAGTCAAACATTCTTTGTGAACTACTAAACAAAAATTTTTACACCAAACTAAGGTGGGACGAAAAAACCGCATCACTGCGGTTTTTTCGTCCCTTAATAATTTACTAATTATTAAACATCAATATTTGCCATCTTTGCATTAGTCTGAATAAATGTCTTTCTTGCTGGAACGTCATTACCCATCAAAATCTCAATCGTACTACTTGCCTCATCGAGATCACCAATTTCAACTCTTTTCAAAATTCTTCTGTGAATATCCATTGTTGTTTCCCCAAGCTCTTCCGCATTCATTTCTCCGAGACCCTTGTATCGCTGAACATGTATCTTTGAAGCCTTTGCGTCTACAACGCCCTTCTTACCTTTAGTGTCTTTAGCCTTCTCTCCAGTAGCAACCATGCCCATAGCATCAACAGCAATAGCATCGTCCTCATCAGAATTTTCACCAGATGTTTCCCCTGCTCCATCATCATCTGACAGAGATTCAGAACTAACTTCTACTGCATTTGGATCGACACCTTCTTTTGCTAGATAATTATTCAGCTCTTCTTGCGCATAAAAATAGTGCAACTCTTTTCCTTTCTTAACTTTATATAGTGGTGGTTGAGCAATATAAACAAAACCGCCTTCAATCAATGGTCTAAAATATCTATAGAACAAAGTTAATATAAGAGTACGAATGTGCGCTCCGTCCACGTCGGCATCGGTTGCGATAATAATTTTATGATATCTAAGTTTGACAATATCAAATGTATCACCAATTCCGCCACCAATTGCAATCACTAAGTTACGTACCTGCTCTGACGCCAATAGCTTATCCAAACGAGCGCGCTCAATGTTTAGAATCTTTCCACGAAGCGGAAGAACAGCTTGAGTACGACGGTCACGTCCCATCTTAGCGGTTCCTCCAGCGGAATCTCCCTCCACAATAAAGAGCTCAGATTCTTCAGCTTTTCTACTTTGACAATCTGAAAGTTTTCCAGGGAGTGTCATTCCTTCAAGTGCCCCTTTACGTAAAACTGAATCCTTTGCCGCTTTAGCAGCCTTTCTTGAACGTAATGCCAAAATACCCTTTTGAACAATTTCCTTTGCATCAATAGGATTCTCTTCCAAAAACGCAGAAAAAGTCTCAGAAAATGCTGACGATGTTGCACCTTGTGCCTCCATCGATCCCAACTTTGACTTTGTCTGACCTTCAAACTGAATCTCTTGCATCTTAACGGAAACAACCGCAACAAGTCCTTCTTGCAAGTCATCGCCAGTTAGAGAATCATCACTGTCCTTAATTAACCCGTTTTTCTTTGCATAAGTATTTATTGTACGAGTGAGCGCCGTCTTGAATCCCGCAACATGTGTTCCCCCTTCAGAGTTAAATATGTTGTTTGCATAAGCAACAATCTTAGAATCTATATCATCAATATATTGAAGCGCAACTTCCACTTGAACATTTCCAACTTCTTTTTCTGCATAGAAAATATTTTTGTGAACCGTTTTTTGAGTGTGATTATAAAATGCTACAAGAGAACGAAGACCTCCTTCGAAATAAAATGACATTGAAGGAGTGTTCAGCTTTTGATCTTTGATAAAGAAAGCATCCTCTAGAATTCTTTCCATTTCTTTATTAGAAAATCCACGAGCGTCAACCACATTGATCTCCAGCTTCTTTACCAAGTAAGCCTGTTGACGAAGACGATTCACCACCTTACTCCAATCAAATTCAATTCCCTCTTTAAAAATTTCAACATCTGGTTTGAACTTAACAATTGTTCCATGTTCCTTTGTTGTTCCAATCTTTTTTACTGCAGCCCTACGTTTTCCTTGATCATATGCCTGCATGTGAATTCCTCCATCTTGGTGAACCATGACTTCCGTATGAAGTGACAGCGCATTAACAACAGAAGCTCCCACTCCGTGCAATCCTCCAGAGAATTTATATGCCTCGTTATCAAACTTACCTCCAGCATGAAGAACCGTCATAATAGTTTCAAGTGCAGAAACTTTTGTCTTAGGGTGAATTCCAACGGGGATACCATTACCATCGTCAACAACTCTCACGTAGCCATCAGGCAAAAGAGAAACTTCAATCCTGCTACATCTACCAGCCATCGCCTCATCTCTTGAGTTGTCAAAAATTTCCCAAATCAAATGGTGAAGACCTTCAGGGCCAGTTGTTCCGATGTACATTCCAGGGCGCTTTCTTACGGGTTCCAACCCTTCTAGAACTTGAATGTTAGACGCATCATATGAGTCTTTCTTTGGCTTCTTCTCTTCTGATCTTTCTTTTTATTTGGCCATGTAAAATGTGTTT
>CAIJKW010000005.1 GCA_903821355.1 uncultured bacterium
AGCTACCAGGCCTAGAATACTGGAAATTCATGTTAGAAAACCCCGACAAAGTTCCTGATCAATTAAAAGACGGAAAATATTACTTCAACTTCGGTTCCCTTGTTCGCCACTCGGACGGCCACTGGCACGTGCCTTATGCGAGGTGGAATGGGTCCGAGTGGTTCCGCCTTGCGTACTGGCTCGGCATTGACTGGTACTCGATTTTCCGTGTTGTGCTTCTCGAGATTTGATCATTACATCGCCATATCATGGCGATGATGGATCCACTGGTGATTCTTGCACACTGAATTTTTGGTGTTTGAGGGAATATGGTAACATATGACTAATGAAAAACGTAGAAGAACAACCAACTAATCCGACGGAACCTGAACCTGTTTTGGGGGTGGACGCGGCAGAAGGACAAGGTGAGAATACGCCTGTCACGGCAGAAGAGGCTAAAACAAAAATTGAGGAAATGAGGAATTTGTATCAAGAATACATAAGTAAAAATCAGGCCTACTTTCAGATTTTTGCTAAGGATACATCCATCAATTTCGTCATGGGAAATGCCTTCAAGATAGATTTTGAGAGTGGAAAGGTGCATTTTGATACAAAATGGTTTGTAGAACATGGTTTTACTGAGGATCAGATTACTTGGGCTGTTTATCATGAACTTTGTCATTTTAGGGATCTGGCAGAGGACCCAGATGGCTTGATGAAGAATTTTGATTATATTAGACAGCAAGCAAGAGAAACAGGACGTATATTAGAGCAAAAATATGAAACCAAGTTTAGTCAGTCAGATCCAGATTTTGTCGAAAAAATTAAAAAGCAAAAACCTATCGATCCAAAGGACCCAACCAAAGGAACAATGAGTAAATGTGACATCTCAGCTTACAAGTATCATCATACTTTCTACAATATCTTTGACGATATCTACGTTAACTCCTTGGTTGCAAAAAAATCCCCGAGATATGCTCGTGATTCAAGAAGTGGAGGTGAGGTGTCTAGACTGTATAGTGAGAAACTTTTTACTGAAAGTGATTACACTAAAATTCCTAGGCATCTTCAATTTTTGTATAAGCTATTGAGAGAGGAAATGGTTCCCGGTGAGCCTGTGCAAGTTTCCCCGGAAGTAGAACAAGTATTGACAAATAAGATCATTTTTCAAGGTAAGACTCTAACACCTAAAGAAATAGTGGATAACTTCTTAAAACCAATTAGCAAAAAAGATACCAAGGCTAGTACCAGATATTTTATTTTAAAAGCAACATTGGAGCCAATATTTCAACAATTGCTAGAGAAGGATCTAGAAGAACTTGATCCACAAAAGCCGGATCAAAAGGACGGGAAAGATAAGACACAAGAAGGAGGGGAGGGTGGCGATGGAGAGCCAGACGCAGATCCATTTGAGGATGATTATAAGGACAACCTACCTGATCCTCTAGACGAAAATACTGTTCCTGGGTGGATAAAAAAAGAAAAAGAAAAGAAAGAAGCTGAAGATAAGAAGAAGAAAGAAGAGGCAAAAACTCCAGAGCAAAAGGAAAAAGAAATTAGTGAAGCTATTGATAAAAAGTGGTGTGCTGAAAATGGAGTTTCTAGTGATGAATTCGGAGAATATTTAACTGTTAAGAATGAGATCGCTCCTTACTTGGAAGAGTTATCTGAGTTGTGGCGAAACATTATTTATGGCAAAGGCAGAGAATCTTGGAGAGAAAAAGAAGGTCATTATAAGACTGGTACGGAGCTTGACATTGCTGAGGTTATCAATAGATTTCCGGATATGGAAAAAGGTGATTTGGAAGGTGTTAGGGTAATGAATAGAGAAGTGGAAAAAGAAGTTCCTGTTAACCGTCCTGATTTAATAAGAATTAGATTAGTCGGAGACATGTCTGGCTCAATGAGCAGTCCAGAAAAGATATCTGTTTTAAGGCAATGTTTTGTTCTGCTACTGTCTTCCTTAAAAGAATTTGATTCCTTTTTGAATATTTCTCGGTCAGAGACGAAGACAAAGATGAGAGTAGATACAGAGGCATGGACTTTTGGTGATGAAGCGGAAAAAGTTAAGGCATTTAGAGCTGATTCAGGTGAATTATCGGATGATTCAGTGAATATTATAAAAATATTGAATATGCTTGTGAATCCGAGTGGTAGTTCCACAATGGACAATAAAGCATTGGAAGCGATAGCTGGTTCATTGAAGCCAGAAGATATCAGAAATATACAGGATAAGAAGACGATGGATATTGTTTTTGAGATCACTGACGGCGGATCGAGTGATCCTGATTCGGCCAGAAGTTCGGTGGACGTGTTAAGTAAGACGGGCATGATAGCTAGAGCTTTTCAGATTGGGGAAACTGGTGATGAAGAAAAAAAGATTTTTAATTCGGTTTGGAATGATAATAGAGATGAAGTCATGGGTGAGATTGTGGGGAGTGAGATTAAAAATCTGATACCCGCCTTAGTCAAAGCCCTCAAAAAGTATTTGAGTAACGTGAGATTATAATTATTTATGCGTACTCCTGAACAACAAAATTCAACAAATCTACAGGCTTTAGAAAATGACCTTTCTTTGACAAAACAGGAAATAGAGGATTTTATAAAATTGCCGACTGAAGAAAGGGAAAAACAAAAGAAAGAGATGCTTGTCAGACTCCAACAAAGACAAGAAGCTCTGGAACAAGCTATTCAAGAAGCAATCCAGACGGGTAAGTCAGATGAAGTGAAAAGGTTGGTTGACC
>CAIJKW010000006.1 GCA_903821355.1 uncultured bacterium
CATAAATTTATATTTGCACAAAATTTTTCTAAAAAGATGCTTTTTTATTTTTTTAATTATCTTTTATCAACTCTTTCCAAGATAGTTAATCCTTCCATGATCGCCTCACAAAAGAAATCTTCTAACTGACTATAATCCTCTTTTGCTTGGGCATTATAAAGATAAGTATAGTAAAGTTGCTTCTGTTCCTGGTGAATGATTGCGGGGGCAATATTTGCCTTGAGTAGCATAGCATTCATGAGCAATCGACCAATACGGCCGTTACCATCAGAGAAAGGGTGAATCTGCTCAAATTTTGCATGAACCTGAGCTGACAAGCCAACTATGTCTTTGGTTTTTTCGGCTGCGCGTGTTAGTACTTCTCCAGTGAGCTTGCGAACGCTCATGTGGTTTGCCGTCGTCAAATTCACGCCGGTAATTCTAACACCATGATTTCTATAAGAACCTGCATCGGGACGAATACCGTTCATAAGGATTCCGTGAAGTTTAAGAATAAGGTTCTCATCAATCTTCTCCTTCTTCAGGATATGGTCAAAGAGATGATTCAAAGCTGTTTGATGATTCTTGGCTTCAAGCTGTTCAGTTAAGCTTTTGTTGGGTAGGGCTGTATTATCAAAGATGACAGCAGCCGTATCTGATTCGGTAAGAGTGCTACCCTCAATGCTGTTACTGTGATATGTCAGTTTTAAAATAAACTGGTCCCGTATATCTGGATTATTTAAAATTTCTTGGAGAACATTTTTATGCTCCCCAGACTTTTTCTCAATAGCGTGTTTCTTTCCTATGAGCTGGTCCGCAGGAATAACCTTCTGTCCCGTTACCTCCAGATAGAGTTCATCGATGGCAGTTTGAGCTTTTGCTCTTGGCTCTGATTTGCCAGTCCACCAACTGTTGAATGCGGCAAAAGACACCCCGAATCTATCGGCGAGTTTGGTCTGGGTCAATCCAAGCATTTTTTGAATTATCTCAAGCTTTTGACGTGTGTTCATATGGGTAAAATGTATTATTTATTGAATATAAACATATTACCAAACTTTATAAAGTTACGCAAGATAGGAAATCTTTATAAAGTTTCACTACTTGACCAACAACCTTAATCCACTCTTTAATATATCGACATACTTTCTGTCCCTACTTGCTGGATGTGGCAAATACTGAGTCTTTATCTTGTTTTCAATTAAAACCTTTTCAATATATTTTCCGAGAGAAATTAAGACAAAATTTTGTTGTTCAAATTCTACTAATTTTTTCTTAGTCTTACTACTCAATTTTCTAGAGTCCTCCTCTTCCCTACTATTCCATAAATCAAAATATATCGGGTCTATCTTAAGCTCATCGACAATTTTTCTAAGAATTCTACCCGATGTAGTTTTTATGTGAAATGGTTCATCATAACCTTTGGGGTAACCACCTATTAGTATAATTTTACTCATATATGGTCATGATTTTATAATCTACCGAACAATCTCTGTATCAAACCACTGTTCCTGAAAATGAATGGCGGACATAATTTCACTATCTGACATTGTTATTCCTTCAGGTACTACAATAAGCTTATCGTCATCATTATCTTTTCTATGAGCAATGGCAATACAAACTCCCTTTCCAGTAGTAACTGGTTCATTTACTCCTAAAAAATAAGCATCTAGTTCTTCCCCGTCTGGCGCTGTAATACCATCTATATAACCGTAATTAACTTCGTAAATAAAACCATGTTTTGGATGTTTTGTTCCTAAGGGGCGATCTATTGTAACTTCTACACTCTTGCCAAGTAGTTCTTTGGCAAGCTCAAATGATTTTGAAATTTCTTCGTGATTTTTCATATAAAGACATTATATATAAACTAAAGATCTTTCTCTAGTGTAACACTAACTTCAAAAGCCCCATGTTTTTTATAGAATCTTATGGCATCGATGTTTTCTATAGATGCTACATAACGTATTCTCTGTACACCTCTTTTTTGACACCAGTCTTCAAAATACTTTATCAACTCACTCCCAATGCCTTTGTCTCGTGAGGTATCCTTAATATACATATTTTCAACCTCAGACATTATCTTAACAGTTGAGTAATCATAAGTCTCAATGATGGCTCCGACTAGGTAACCAATCTTATTACCGACACTATCTTCAGCAATTAGAGTAATTGAATCTTGTCCTTCGATTCTCCATTTAAAATATTTTTTACCAGATTCTGATAATGAATATTCTGTATTTATTGTAGGATCAAATTCTTTGTTTTCTTTTATACAAAGCTCATGGTTTAGATTTTGAATTTCTCCGAGATCCTCAAGTGTTGCTTTCCTGATATTAATTTCATTCATTGTGGAATTATATCATAAATGTTCACAACCTTCACGATGTTGACGTAACGCCAAAACGTGACTTTCCGAACTACTTAGTGATAGAGATATAATAAAATACTTAGCCCAACAGCTAAAACTGTTAATTACTATATAGTCTTATAGTATCCCCACTTGTGGAAATAAAACTTTATAAGTCCATATGAAGCTGTAGACAAAGTTATCGCAAAGAAAACTATCCAATTATTAAACACCAAAGAATAAGCCAAAGAAGTGACAATACTGTATGAAGCAAATTCACTTAATCTATAGAAAAATCCAGAAGTTTTATGTGTCTCTCCAATATGGTCTTTAAGCATCCCCAGTATTGTTAAGCCAATAAAAAGAAAAGCAAATTCTGAAAGAAGAAATGTTGAGTTTAAAAAGAAAGTAATTACCACCATCACCCCTGCGATTGCATGATTTATATAATCAAGTCTTCTTCTGACCAAGAAAGCTAGTATGGTTGCCAGCATTGCATTTGCTAAGTGTACATCAATAATTACCCACAATGATGCGAACCCTCCCCACAATATTCCGTAATAAATAGCCGAGCCTTTGAACGAAGTCATTCCATGTTCGTCTAGTAAATCTGCTATCTTCATGGATACACCGTGGAATGTTACAACTAGAGCAGTTATAAACAAAATTAGACCTATGGATATTGTTGGTGTTATTTTAAAACACACAAATGTCAAAATAATCAAAGCTAAGGTTAGTATTGATGTAAGTAGATAAAGTTTCTTGTGCATAAAAATATTATATCAAAGTTTGGGATATTAGTTATATTCAAGATACTCCCCCTCGCTAATAATTTCAACTTGTCCATCAACAACTTTTAAGGCTGAGCTATCGTCCATCGCATATATTTTTTCAGCCATTCCATTTACAGACTTTCCCACATTATCTTTTCCAAGTTTATTAAAATACTCTGAATTCATATGTGGTAAGAAATAAAAATCAACATAATTTAGACCTGTCATCTCTTCTGTTTTGTCCAAATCCTCTTCATAAAGAGTTTGCGAAATATTTAATGCCAAATTCTTACTTAATATCATACTCCCAGCACTCACTCCAACATAAACACGAGTTTTTAATAACTCAGGCAATATTTTTATTAAACCAGACTTATTCACCCACTCCATCAAGTGATATGTATTTCCGCCCTCAAAAAATAAAACGTCTGATTCTTCAAGTCTTGGTCTCCACATCTTTTCATCAAGAGCTGAAATATCAACAATATCAATTTGTTTAAAATTCAACTTCTGTAGGTTTACCAGGTCTTTAATCACCCACCATTTATCACCCCTTTCTACGTTTGAAGCTGTTGGAATAAACGCAACCGATGTTTCTTCTGCTTTTTTACCTATCAATTCAAATAGAGCTTTTTCTATCGATTTGTTTGTAATTCCAGATGAGGTTAGAAGTAGTTTCATTTTAATTTTTTTTTATTTTTTGAGTTATTTTTCATATTTACGATGAAATTATACAAGCCTAGAGATAAAAGGCAAGATTATATATTTGTAACTATATACAGTTGTACGATTATTTCGTACAACTAATTAAAATATTCTATATAGAAGAATTAAGTTTAATATTGAAGCACATTCAGAAACAGAAAACCACCAGCTCGCGCTAAGAGCCAGTGGCTTCTGCGAGTTGGTGGTGATGGTGGTTACTAAGAAGACGACGGGCGACAAAGAGTCACATAAGAGGCCGTCTACCGACATCCCTGATTGTCATCCATGACTCCTGTAACCTAGGATAGGGATACATCCAAGGCGGTGGCGGGCAGACGTTGGCCATGAAAATGTCCCAACTTGTGTAATGCCCGCGATGCCTAGCGTCTGGGGCGGCCACATCAAAGACTGGATTCCATTTTCCTGTATTGTCCCAAAACGCACCCGTATCGACATTCTTGCTGAGCTTCCCCAGCCATTCCTGCAGATTGTTGATATAGTCTTGGATGTAAGCCTTCAGCCGATCCCTCAGCATTTCGTTTTCCTTAAGCGCATCGAGAACCCAGTGAGTTTGATTCGGCGTGAGAAAGACCAACTGTGTCTCGCCGGCTTCGTCCACAGGCCAAAGATGCAATTCGACGTTGAGCCATGTATAGCCGTCAATGTCGGCGCAGGTTCTGTTTCCAAACCAGTATCCGACATGGGCTTGAGGATTCTTTTGGACGATTTTGAGGCGCTCCCAAAGGTTGCGTCTGTTCATGTCTGGCGATGGCCTCAAGAGAATATCGTCCTTTTGCTCAAAGAGGGCGCAGACCCGGCTATTGAGGAGGAGCATCAATGCCCTTTGCTCATCTGAGGTTTCTTCAACTTTATCCGGCACCAATATTTTACTTTCTTTTGACATATCAATGATTCCTTTCGTTTTTTGTTTCTAGTCTATTTAGCTCAAAGACTTCCAAGCCAAAGAGCTGTTTTATTCACCAAAAGAGTATTCTTTTGTACACAGAAAGTCAATGGTCATTTTTATTATAAAATTTACACCCGTCAGCATTATCTGTTACGGGTATATCGAAAGTTTTAAGGATTTGAACCTACAGTTACTTCACTGAGGTGGACGTACCACCATCTGAGGAAGGTCTAAGATGTGCATCAGACCCTTACAGCAATCCGTTCGTCATTTGTTCAAAGAGCGGAATCACACGCTTGTGCAACGGGTGAATATTATTCTCATAGAACAAACGACGACGCATGTCGACGTCGGTAGATATCAACTTGGTCTTACCTGTGTCTTTCAACGTACAGGTTCTAACAAAGATATCAATGCCGAAGCGTCCACTTCCGCAACCATTACCACCAGACTGGATGAAATTAGCAAGCCAGCCTTGGGTGTGTTCTGATATCGGATTATGACTCTCGACACATAGTGTGGCTCGGGTGAAGTGCTCGCATCTACCATCCTCTATGAATCCGTCCTGGTGAGTTGTTTGCGTACGCAAACACAGCCACCAGTCTTCACCATTGAATTGCTCCGGCAGTTTGAGCGACTTGATTGTACTGGAGTGTGAATGACCTTCTCCAGTACAGGATTCAACCCTTGTGTTGAACTCCCGCGCAAGTTGGCGCAAGATTTCATCCAAGGCGTCGATTGATTCAGTGGGTTGAAAAATATCCTTGTCGCCAACTTGCAGAGGGCTTTTGGCCCATAAAAGCGAAGGAAGAAACGCCGGGGCAATACCCAGTATTCTGAGGAATGATTTTCTTTTCATGATTCTGAATTTGGTTCTGAGTTAGAATTCGTTTGGTTGGGATTTGAAGCGCCCGTCACGGGATTGTAAAAGGAGCTTGCTATTGATAACACTATGACTTATTTTACTGGTTGTCAAATCAAAAGTTCGGAATGAGTAAGGCCTTCTTTATGTTTAAATTACATAACTTCTTCCAAATTCATGGAGCATAAAGATGTAATTATATTGACGACAAAAGAATTGAATCAATCGAAAGTGTAAATAGGAGTGAAGTTAAACTGTTGTGCAATATCTGTGACCAGATCTGCTACATCTACACCCTTCTTTTCTGCCCTGTGTTTAGCTTGTTCAATATCATTTATGGCAATAAATCTTTCTTGGATTGACTTTATACCAATATCACCTATCACTATATTATTAGTAACATCATATACAATAGATTGGACGTTTAGCGGTGTACCCGATAAAAAGTTTTCTATTGTTGGCTGTAAATTTCTTCGAGTGATTGAATGTATATTATTTAATGGAATATAATCAATTTCATACTTCGGACCAACAAACTTTGGGTTACCATAACTATTATCTCTACTTTTCCAACCGACAGGTAATTTTATTGGCAACGGCTTTTCTACAATGAAATCCAAATCAACATCATTTGACATCGGAATATTATATAAGTCTTGAATGATACATCTACATACAAAGCCACCTATCAGCCATATCTTTCCTTCTGAATTAGAACTGACAATTTCCACAGCTTCTTTAAATTCAGGATATGTATTTGCAACTCTAAGAAATGATTGTGTATAGTCTACTTTTTCCATATTAAAATAATTAGATTACCAAGCTGACACATAAAAAAGCAACACTATCCCCCATATAATGCTTATAACAATAAGTGTTGCAGTAATGATTGTTAATACCTTATTTTTAAAACCTGAAGCCACTCTGTTTAACCAGACCAAGGATATTATCCACCCTATAAATAATACTAATTGATTGTTAATAAATGTAGACACACCAAATGTTATAACTAACAAAACTACAGGCAATAAGTATTTGTAAAATTTATTCATAAAAATAGTATATCAGAGTTCGGAAAAGTTTTCTTTGTGTATTTACAAAACGTTGCAAGATATAGATATTTTGACTAGTGACCCCAAGACGTGGCTTTCCGAACTTTTGGGACTGAGGGATTATATAAAAATTAACCTAAAATATTTGGAAGCGGTGTTTAGATAAAAACAAATCCCGCCCATCGACGACAAGCGGGTTTGCTTGCCTCGAAAGGCGGGTGTGTGTGAATCAACAAGGGGTTTGAAGTTCTTTCATAAAATCAGCCAGCTTAGTGCGTCCTACTTCGCTGTCTGTAGGATAAAACGTTCTGTCTGATTTTGAGTGAAACCATACGCCGCCAAAAAGGCGGTCAGGCTCAGTAATTGTGATTAATCTGGAATGGTCTATCATCCATCTTCCCTTTCCAGAATCCCCCTTCTTGAGACGAATGTCCATCTGCAGTTGAGACTTCTTATTTCCGCAAAGAACAACGACGGTCACCTCAGCCGAATAGAACTCGGTAGTCATATCAAGATCTGAGTTTCGTGAGCGATTGATTTCCACTGAGGCGTTGAGGATGTTGGTCTCCATATCTCCCCAAAGGAACCTCACCACCCCATCGATGGTGACTAGGCAGAGGATTGTTGATTCAGAATGATCAGTTTTTTTTCTTCTATTTAGCAATTTCATGTGTTTCTCCATTTTCTGGTTTTGATTATGGCTACCCACAACCAAGTTGCTATTTCAGCAACAATCCACTAAGAACAGACGTTCCAAACGGATTGTTACTGAAAAGAAAATGATTCCGCATAAAGCCTACCTCAATGATGGTTGAATTGTCAACAAAAGTTCGGAACGTGCATTGGGGGTGCTTAAAAATGTATTGAAAAATAAGACTGAAAAGTTGTTGCGCTGCCGGTGCAAGCATATTTTCTTCGCAGAGCTCGAAAATATTGAGCACCGCGACATCACATTTTTATAGACCAGAAAGAAGTTTTACACCTAGAATAGTCCCCACTATCGCAAACATAATCTTAATAAATTTATTACCTTTATACCTGCCGTATTTTGAACCAAAATAACCACCAATCAATGAACCGATGACGGTAGGAACCATCACAGCTAAACTGAAGTATCCTTTTGAGATGAATATTATCACAGCTAGGACTTCCCATAGAAACGCGACGCAATAGTAGTAACCAAGGGCGTCAATAAAATCAAAACCTTTAGTTTTGAATGTCACTATGGAAAATAATATTCCGTTACCTGAACCAAAGAAGCTTTCGTAAAATCCAAGAATCAAAGCAAATACATAGGCGATAAATTGTCTAAATTTTGAATATATTTTAGTCTCTACTATACCAATATCCTTTTTCATTAAAACATAAGCAACGAGACTTAATATTAAAATACCAATAATGATACCAGCTACCCTTTGATTTATTGATAGAACAACCATCGCACCAACATAAACGCCAATTAAACCAATTAATGCAAATGAAATAAGAAACTTCCAATCAACCTTCCTCCCTTTCAAATAATTATACGAAGCGGGCAAAACCCAAAAAACAGAGCTGACTTTTTGAGCCGCTGTCGCAAGAGGAAATGAAATACCCAATGAGAGCATTACTGGAATATTTATAACCGATGCTCCACCTCCTGACATTGAGCTTAATGCTGTTGCGATAAAGGAAGTGATGAGAATTATAAGAAAGGTAAGCATATTATTTTTGCCATTTATTAATTATTTCTAAAGCCATTGACTGATAAGTTTTATCATGGACAATTTCAATGGGTTTTATAAATGTCTTGTTAATTATCTCAGTTTCGTATTTTCCACCATAAAAAGCGGGATCAACTAATTCCTTACTACAAGCAAAAACTATTTTAGGAATCGAAGACCACATAGAAGCAGAAAGACACATCGAGCATGGTTCAAGTGATGTATAAAGTACAGTTCCAGACAAATCCGTGGTAGCTAATTTTTTGCACGCTTCGCGGATAACAGATACTTCACCATGGCTAGTTGGGTCATGAAGAATATTTCCGATACTTATACCTGAAGCAATTACCTGCCCATCTTTTACAAGTACCGCTCCAGCTGGGAAGCCTCCACTTGAAACTGATTGTCGGGATTTTTCTATCGCCTCATTTATGAAATCATTTTGTTGCATACTTTAGATTATATCAAAATTTACAAAGTTCGGAACGTGCTTTAGGGCAAATTGAAATGCGTTGCAAAATATGGAATAGATTGAATAATATGAAAGCAAGAACCCACCGAGCGGGATGGGTTCCGCCGATGGGTTTTTGGGTTAAGGTTGCTAGACGCTCCTCTCCTCTTCCCTCTTGAGAGCTTGATGGAACGATGTTGATAGCCGATGAATGACATACGTGAAGATTCTGATTCCTCCAGTGATGGCCATAGACCATATGAAGTAGATCAGGCTCGACATCCACCAGCTTGTGTAGAGCACAACTGGTGTAGTTTGTTGAAACGGATAGGCTTCGCCGTTGATAGGCGGATGGCCAAGTTGTACCAAACGAGGCTGAAGGACGGAAAAGACTATAAGGGTCATGACCCAATAGAGCTTTCTCCCGATCACAGTGTAGTTTGAATACAATCCTACTTCCCTGCTGATGAACTGAGTAATTTTCATAGTATTGCTTTCTTGTTCTGTGGATAATTCCAAAGTGGATAATACCACAACAATCTTAAAAAGTCTAATTGTCAAAAAAATTCGGAACGAGCTTTGGGGTGTCTGAAAATACATTGGAAGATAAGGCTGAAAAATTGTTGCGCCGCCTGCACCAACGTCTTTTGTTTCGCTTACGCTCACAAAAGTCTGGGTGCATCGGCATCACGAATATATATTCGCTACGCTCATTATATTCTGTGACCCTACAGAGAATCGAACTCTGATTACTGCCTTGAGAAGGCAATGTCCTAACCGTTAGACGATAGGGCCGTTATTTAACTTAACTCTAATAATATCGCATAAAATTTGATATTTATCAATCTCTAATCAAATCTCTAATCATATGGTAAACACAAATTAAGCCAGCCTGTCACCGCACGCTTAATCATTCAACCAAAGAAATAAAAAACGAATCCCGGCGCCAGTGGTGGCGCCGGGGGCATCTTTGATACCGGGGTATGAGGTATTCAGAACCTCTTAAGTGGAGTGCACTCGGCGTGCATTCCCCTTCTGATAAAGATCGTCGAATGTGGAATCGAAATCACTCCATCCTTGTCAACCAAAATTGTCGTTGGGGCACCTTGCTTGTCGAAACATCTTAAACAGGCAGAGGAGAAGAGATTTCTTCCCCTAATGTCTGAGTAGACCAGATGACAATACAGCAAGGCTTGCAATGACAAGATTGGAGACCGGGTGTCTACGGTTCGAACTACTCTTCGGACTATATTCCACGACCACGGAGAGTAACGATCATTGGGGGTAGGATTTGCATCGCCCCCCTTTCTCAATCCAGACAAATCCGAGAATTTTTCTGGAAAAACAGCCTGGAGATCCGCAATGGTTACGCGGAATGGGATGTGAAAGAACACATAATGTTCATACCCAGGTGCGTTTAACTCCTCCAATCTTCCAGGTCGGAATGCAATCCGATTATCATATCTGGCGCGAGGAACCCTCGCGGCAAGTGGCTCTGGAATCATGGAGAAATCAAAAACTCTATTCTCTCCAATCTGCTTGGCAACGTCCCTAGGCTGAAACAGCCTGGTTGATCCGTAACGTTGCCTCTCGATCATGTCTTCTGTCTTTGGGGGTTGGGGTTTACTAATTTTACCTGCCAGCGGAGCAATCCGCGGGCCCAATGGCTTTGTCGGTGAGTTCATTTGGAAAACAAGGATTCTCTGATCCAGAAATATAATGACATTTATAAGCCGATAAGTCAACTAGATACAATTCTTCCCATTAGGCGCCGGCTTATTTAATGGGGCTACCCTTCCAGTTGATGAGATACTTGCTGTTCCTGTTGCGGTAGATCCTACACCCAATCCATCAGATGATCTATCTGGAGCAACTTGATAGTAGCTAATCAAAAACTTTGTTAAATCAATAAAAGGAATTGCCAAAGTATCCGATGAATAACTCACACCCTTTGGGTTAACCGTATAGATGAAAACCAAAAACTGGGGATTATAGGCTGGCAAGAAACCAATGAAGGAGTGGAGATAAATATTATCGGCATAACCCTTTCCCCCACGAACCACCTGCGCTGTTCCCGTCTTTACGGCAATCGTATAATTTGGATTTTTATATAAACCATTCTTAAGTGAAGTATCAAAATTATTAACCATCATATTTACAACCTCAAGCGCTGAGTCTTCCTTAGTAACACGTGCGTCCATTTGAACAGGTATCTTTTTTGATGTTCCAATTTTGTAATTAATCTCCTTTACGAGTCTTGGCTTAACCATTACTCCCCCATTTGCAATCGCAGAAAATGCATGCAGAGTTTCAATTGGCGTAACGGAAATTCCTTGACCAAATGATGCAGTAACATATTCAATATCGATATTTCTTGGTGGCTTAATATTAGAAATTAAACCCGAAGCTTCATTTGGTAAATCAATTCCTGTCTTATCGCCAAGACCATACTTCACAAAATAATTACCAAAATTAGCATTTCCAATTTTTTGTTCTACATAAGCAAAACCGGTGTTTAGTGATTTAGCCAGTGCACATTGAAGAGTGATCATGCCTCTGCCTTTTTTATCGAAGTTAGATATCGTCTTATTATTAAATGTCGCAGAGCCTGTATCATTATATGTAGTCTGTGACGTCACCTTTCCAAGATCAACTCCTGCGGACATGGTCAACGGCTTCATAATTGAACCCATTTCATATGCACTTTCCACAAGATCGTTTCTAAAAAGCGCTGTGTCTTTTACTTCGCTTATATTGTTTGGATCAAAACTAGGATTTAGTCCCATGGCATAAATATCGCCAGTTTGTGGATTCATTACAATTACACCGGTTCGCTCCGATGAATATTGTCTATTAATCTTAGTAATCATATCCTCAACATAGGCTTGAGTTTTTGGCTCAATTGTTGTTACAATATCTCCCTCCAGAGATTTTCCATCAATCACCGTCTTTTTAATATTTGAAAATGTTTCTACAAAGAAGTTAGCATAAGCATCTGATTGATTTCTACTTAGCACATCGTCATATGTTCGCTCAAGACCATATCTTCCAGCAAAATCATTACCTTTATAACCCATAAAACCAAGGACATTTGAGGCAAGACTGCCCCCTGGATAATATCGCCACTTGTCTTGATATAAAGTTATGCCAGGCAATTTCATGGCGATGATTTTATCGCCAACTTCCTGATCTATTTTTTTTCTTATCTCTTCGTATGGATCACCTGTCTTGTTTGCTTTTGTAATAAAGTCTGTGCGATCCAAATCTGGTATTAACGTTGCAATTTTATTATAAATTTCTTCAGCATTTCCAGCCTTGACGAGGTCTGGCTTCATCGCCAATATAAAGCCTGTCTTAAGCGAAGCGGCTGAAATTTCTGTTCCGTCTTTTTGTGTAAAGAAAATTGTTCCTCTGTTGAAATCAGTCGATGGTTTTTGATATTGTCTATCAGCTCTTTGCCTAAAGTCATCTGTTTTAACAATCTGCAATATATATAATTTTACAAACAGCAATAACGAAAAAGCAATTATCGCCAAAGAGATTAATCTTATTCTAGACTTTAACATTACTTTCTATTTTACTTCATTGCAACATTTTTTGCCACAAGTTCACGAGATGCAAACAATGTTTTTCCTGATGCATTTTGAAAACCTAACTCATACGCCTTTTCTATTGAAACATTATTAGACAATGACATATATTGAAACTCTAAATCTCCAAGCTTTGAGTTCAAAGCAACAACCTGGGCTTCTGCTTGATCTTTGTTGAAAGCATTCCAAACAGTTTGATTGACCATGTATCCATAAACTCCAACGAGTAGGACTAGCGTCGATAAGAGTGACCAAAATAGTGTCACTGAAAGTCTGTCTAATGTTGTGTTTATTGTTTTTGTCATGTTTTTATGGGTTAAGCCCGGTTATTTATAAATTTTATTTTGTAACTTTTGATAATATCTATCATGCCCTGCCTTGATTACCTTTTGTGTTACGCCGATTTGTGCTACGCCGATTTCTTGAACACTCTAAGTTTTGCACTTCTGGCTCTTGGATTCTCATCCGTTTCATCCTCTGTTGGAACAATTGGTCTCTTTGTTAATATTTTTCCCTTACCCTCTTCTTCAAATTTCTTAAACATATTTTTGACGATTCTATCTTCCAAACTATGATATGAAATCACCACCAATCTTCCATCGTGATTCAATTTATCTATAGCTTGTGGAAGCGTCTCGTTAAGGGCACTTAATTCATCGTTAATTGCGATTCTAAGGGCTTGAAAGGTCTTTGTTGCTGGGTGAGTCTTACCAAACCTTGCAAATGACGGAACTGCCATTTTAATTATCTCGGCAAGTCTTGAAGTTGTTTTTATTCTCTCTTCAGCTCTTGCTTTGACAATCGCTTTTGCAATCTTGTATGCAAATTTATCTTCTCCATAAGACTCAATTATTGTTTTGATATTTTCTTCATCCCAATCATTGATTATGTCTTCTGCTGTAAATTGCACACTCGCACTGCTGCCGCCGCCATCTACACTCTCATCGCCTCCGATAGCGCCGCGTGCTCCCTCAACCTGCATGTCCCTACTATTTGAAAAAGTCATTATCAGTGGTTCGTCTTTTTTGAAGCTAAACCCCCTACCCGACTCTTCAAGCTCATAGGAGCTAAGACCAAGATCATAAAGTATCGCATCAGCCTGACCTATACCCTTATCATTCAAAGCTTTTGTAAGATTTCTAAAGTTGTCATTGACGAAAATAATATTTGGCTTATTTTTCAAATCTTTGAAAGCTATTTCAAAATTTGCAGAAGCTCTTGCAATTGCGTCTTGATCCAAATCAAATCCAGCGATTGTAATATCTCCCTCAAGAACTTTTGCAATCTCTTCGCTGTGACCTCCATCGCCAAGATTACAATCAACAAAAACCTGACCCTTCTTTAAGTCCAATTGTTCTAACACAGATTGTAAAAGAACTGGAATGTGCCTAGTAAATTCAACTTTGACGAATTCCTTTCTAGGCCTATTCTTTTTCCAACTATTGCTACCTCTACCGTTACTTTTGCTTTTCTTGCCACCTTTGCTTTTTGAAGTTTTGCGTTTTGTCATAACTTTTTAGATTACGCCAACTTCGCCCAACTTCTCAGCAATCTCATCTACATGCTTTAAGTTCTCCATTTTGTAATTCTTCCATCTTGTTTCATCCCAAATTTCAACCTTGTTGTAAACTCCGGTGAAAACTACTTTTCCAGTCTTGTCAGAAAGTCCTGCATACTCTCTTAGAAAATCTGGAATTAAGATTCTTCCGACACTGTCAACGTCTACCTCAACTGCACCTCCCAAGAACATTCTATTGAATCCTCTACTTCCCGCCTGCCCCATAGAAAGTGAACCTAATTTCTCGGAAATTTTTACCCATTCCTTGATTCCAAACATAAACAAACAGTTATCAAGGCCGTGAGTCACAACCACTTTTTTACCTATCTCTTTCTTGAATTTTGCAGGTAAAGAGATTCTTTTTTTGTCATCTTGGCTGTGTGTATATTCTCCGATTAACATATTTTTACTTTCATGGGTTTTTACGGCTTTGTTAAGCCACCTTTCTCCGTTCTCAATCTCTACCACTATTTCCCACTTAGTTACCATTTTATACCACTTATCGTACACTTGCAAACACATTTTCAAAGAAAGTTGTGCATAACTTTTTTCCTTTTTAAGCCAACAAAATAGCCGCCATTCTTTGGCGACTATCGGACATTTAGGAAGTTGCCCAACTTAGTAAATTATTACCATTTAAACCTAACTGGGTTTAACCAGCTGGTGAAAGTAAACTCCGGACCATTTCTTGCCACCAGACTTTGGCTCACACTTCACAATCTCAACTTTCTCCACGTTTCTACACACTCCGCCACTGTGGACAAGACTCACGATGTCTGGATATTTAACGGATGGGGTAAATTCTGTCCACCCTTCCTTCACTTTTCCACCATCGTAAGTTATTTTGAGGGTGTACTTCCCCTCAACTGAGGGTGCCTTCTTACCTTTTCTGCCTATCTTCGCTGTGAATGTGCTGCCGTCGTCAAACTTAATCTGAAATCCTTCTTTCATACCCGAAAGAAGCATCCTGAACTTGTTCATCGCTTCATCAATCCAAGCTTCTTCTTCATGGAACGGGCGAATGGTCTTCCGAGTTTTCGGATCAGAAAAAAGTTTATCTTTGTCCTCAACGGTGTCATCCTTGAGAATATTGAGAGTCGTCCCATCGTCAAAGTAAACCATTCTCCAACTCTCAACTTGATAAGGATGGTAATCCTGCTTTTCGGTGTAGAAGCGGCAGCCCATACAAGTCCTAACCTCTGAAAGGCCAGTGCTTTTTTGAACAACAAATCTACGACCGAGACGAAAAACTGGATCGTCCTCAAGACCAGAGGTGATTGCGTAATCACCGTGAAGAACTTCGTCGCCGATGGCGTAAAACCAAGGTGTCATAAAACCACAATTCACAAGACCTTTGAATCCGGCAGGTTTTTCTTCCCGTTGATTCAGCTCGTGATTGCTTCTGGTGGTCTTCCAAACATCGAGTGCCTCAGCGAGGCTGTTCCACTCAGAGAAGCTGCCGCGTCCAAAGGTGGTGTATTCATAAATCACGAAAGGACATCTTCCATCTGGAGGGTTTTGAATCTCAAGAACCTCGCTGTACCCTCCGTGACCAGAATCCTCGCCACAATTCCCTCCAGCGTATTTATGCTGAATGACGTTGTATCGAGAATATCGACCATAAGTGCCATGACTCGTGGTGACTCTAAATGAAGAAGGGAGACTAATACCCCTGATGTTTTCTTCAATAAATCTCTTCACTTCATCCGTGTTTTCGGGATCACATGAGAAATCCACGAGTTGTCCAATTCCAGTCTGTGCCTCAGAGTGCGAGTAACTTCTGTATCTTTTCATCTTGTCTTGTTCTTTCTATCAATTGTTTAAAACTCATGTTTAAAAGCCGTGTGGCGATTCTTATCTTTGCAAATTAACGCAAAAACGACCTGTCTCGAGTTTTGTAAGAACAGGGATCTACAGTAAATCTAGCACTTATATACAAACATGCAAATCTTTGCTTAATTAAAAATAGTAGTGAGACCAAGAAAATTAGATGTAATCATACCCCTCATCTGGCTTCATTAATGGAAACAATACGGTGTCCCTCAAGTTGCTCTGACCTGTTATGACGGTTATAAGTCTATCGATTCCAATTCCACAACCCGTAACTGGTGGCAGACCATGCTCCATGGCAGTCAAAAATTCTTCATCAACCTGCATTGCCTCTTCATCGCCATTTGCTTTCTCTTTTGCCTGATCTTCCAAAGCCTTTCTTTGTTGAACAGGATCTGTAAGCTCACTGTATGCCTTCACAATTTCCCATGTTCCAATCAAAAGCTGATAACTATCTGAAAGTCTAGGGTCTTCATCATTAACTCTTGCTAATGGCAAAATATCAGATGGATATGCCGTGATAAATGTAGGTTGAATTAAATTTGGACGAACAAGCTTCTTGTAAATATCGTCAATCAAATTTCCACGAGAACGAGCGTTGGCTTCTTCCTCCGTGATTCCACAATCAAGTGCCTTCTCAATCAAATCTTCCTTTTCCGCAAAAATATCCACTCCAACTTCTTTTAACAAATCAGAAAAAGTTACAACTCTAAAAGGTTTTTCCATATCAATTTCACAAGGGACGCCTTTTCTATCGTTAATAGTGAAAACACTTTTACCCAAAACAGTAGGGATAACTTTTTTCATCATCTCTTCTGTCCACTCCATGTTTTGCTTGTAATTTTTGTAAGCGCAATACCACTCTAACATTTGAAATTCTTGCAGGTGCGATGGATCAATTCCTTCATTTCTAAAGTTTGTTGCAAATTCAAAAACCCTATCAAACCCGCCAGCTATTGCCATCTTCAAATCAAGTTCAGGAGAAATTCTTAGAGCAAAGTCATGATCAAGTGCATTGTGATGAGTGTGAAATGGCTTTGCTGTTGCCCCACCCGCCTGTGGTTGCAAAATCCTAGTAACAACCTCAACAAAATCTTTTTCAATTAGAAAGTTTCTGATCTCTTGGACCAACTTGTATCTCATTTTGAAGATATTCATCGACTCGTCATTGGCGATCAAATCCAAATATCTTTGTCTATATCTTTTTTCTACATCATTAATACTATAAAAACCAGAAGGGAGCGGGCGAAGAGATTTACTTAGAAAAACAAACTTCTTTACCAAAACTGTAAGCATCCCCTTTTGTGTGAAAAAACAATCTCCTTCAACACCAATAAAATCTCCCATGTCAGCAGACTTAATGAAGTAATCAAAAGTTTCCTCACCTAAAACATCGCTCTTAAAAGCAATCTGAATTTTTCCGTAATAGTCCTTAAGATCAACAAAGGCAAGTTTTCCATGAACTCTGATAGACATTATTCTTCCAGCAATTTTGACGAAGGATTCCTCCGCTCCTTCTTTAATATCTTGAATCTCAGGATACTTTTCTAGTATCTCAGAAATCTTATGAGTTCTATCAAAATTATCTTTAAAGACCACATTGTCATGGCTTTTGATAATCTGCATCTTTTCAGCTCTTGAGGCTATCTCATTTTTTGATGTGACCTCATTATTTTCTTCATTTGTCATTAATTAAAACTTTACACTATTTTTGCTTTTTTTTCAATTCGGATGTAGTATTTTCACTAGGAATATAGCTCTATGACACATATTTGTTGTTAATAGATTCCAAAGATTTAAACAGAAAGACAGAGAATATACAACAACCCCAACCACCAAGACAATACTATGGAACAATCAAGTAGTTTAGAATCGACCATAGGCAGAGAGCCTGTGTCCGCGTCCACTCCTGTGCCTGCTTTAAAGCTCAAAAGGCCTGCCGAAAACTCCAACCAAGGGGCAACTATGGGTTTGGATATAGTCAGGGATAATCCAAAAATACCGTTCACGCACAGCATGCTCTGCACTCATGACGTCATGATGAAATCAGAAATTGTCATGAAGGAGGGCAACGGAAAGGTTTTCAAAAGGGTTATTATGCTTACCACCTTGTATGGCAAAGTAACCGTGACTATCCCAAAAGGTCGAACCATCCAGAGCTACTACTCCGCGGAAAACCACCTTGATTTTTTCAATGCCCGGCACATCGTCGTGCTAACAAAGGAAAAACGGCCTTGGGCTTGGTGGTGGCACACAACGTCTGGAAGAATCGTGAGTCTTCCCGATGGTGAAAAGATAACTGCTTTTCTCAAGGATCTGGAGAAAAGTTTGGAGGTTGAATAAGTCCGTAACGTCACGGTTTTATCTCCACAGTCAAAAAATTAACACAGATCTCAAACACCAACAGATACGCGCCCTAGCTACCAAGCGGGGGCGCGTTTTCAATTCCATAAATTATCTAAGAGATTGAATATTATTCTAGGGAAACGATATGATATTCCGACTCACCTGCTGGAGTATTAAATTTAAATTTGTCTCCCTTTTTCTTACCAAGTAGAGCTTGTCCAACTGGAGATTTAAAAGAAATCTTTCCAACAGCGGAGTCTGCTTCTTCAGAACCAACAATAGTATAAACTTTTTCAGTTTTACTTAAGGATGTTTTAATATGTACGATAGATCCAATTTCCACCTTATCACTGTGATGAGCTTCAATAATTTGAGCATGAGCAAGAACGTCCTCTATTTGAGAAATCCTGTCTTCCAAAGTAGCTTGGGCTTCACGAGCCTCATGATATTCTGCGTTTTCAGATAAATCACCCAAGGCTTTTGCAAACTCAAGATCCTGAGCGATTTCTTTACGCTTAGTGGTTTTGAGAACTTCAAGTCCTTTCTTAAGCTCTTCGTATTTTTCTTTCGTTAAATAATCTTTTACTGTCATATTTTTACAAGATGCAAAGTATATGCTATTTATCTAATCTTGACAAGGTCTATAATTGTGTAAAAGTATTGTGCTATTTTAGCCCTTAAAAACAAGGATATTTTATTAATTGGCTCTTGACAACCACTGTAAAGTAATCAATTAGGCTTTTCTATTTCAATTAAGCTAGCGGCAGGACTACCATCTAAATTCTGTAAACTGTTCTTTGTTTTTTTCAACGATTTAGACGTGCTTGATCCACTTACACCTGTTACACCAACGGCACTAGCGGAGCCTGTACCGGATTGTGAAGTACTGCTTGATATTATAGAATCTATATTGATTGTATTATCAGTACTAGATGCGTCAGAATTATTATCTTGGTTAATACTTTTTGGTGGAACATAGTCATAGAGATATTCTCTTGAATAAATATTCATCCAATCTAACATCAACCTCATTATAGCTGTTGAACCATAGAGCGCAGTACTTGGACCCCTTTCCAAAATTACGGCGAAAGCATATTTTGGTTTTTGAGCTGGCCAAAATCCAACCGCCCAAGAGTTAATATACTGTTTAAGTGTACCCAATTGAGCGGTTCCAGTCTTACCCGCAACTTTCACATATGGCAAATCCAAGGCTTTCATCGTTCCATCTGTTACTGTCATTCTCATTCCTTCTCTTACAACATTAAAATAGTTGGCGTTATTTATATCGACTTTATTCACAGTTTGTTTTTGATCTTGCAATCCAAGATTGTTTAATGCTACAGAATCCTTTATTCCTTGAGCGACATACTCAGATGTTGTTGATGCCATGGTTAATGTTGGCGATATTAAATACCCACCGTTTGCAATAGCAGAAACTGCCCTCACTGCCTGAATCGGTGTTATCTGAAAACCATATTGACCAATTGCGGTGTGGTATGTATCTCCCAGTCTCCAGATGTCGCCGTTAAAATTTTCTTTCTTCCATTCTTGAGTTGGAACGACGCCCACTTTACCGCTAAAATAATTATTCTGTATTGAAGATCCAAACCCAAACATCTTTGCATATTTATCAATCCTATCTATTCCAAGACCTTTTTGGCCGGGAAAACCTCCACCTATTTGATAAAAATAAACGTCAGAAGAGACGGCGATGGCTTTTCTCATATCAGTCCATCCATTAACTTTCCAGTCTTTGAAAACGGTAAAATCTCCTGGTGAATAAGGGTTGGGGACCTTAAGTTCTCCTGTACTTTCAATTTGTTTCTCAGGCGTAATAATACCTTCATTTAGTGCGCCTAGAGCAAAAATTGGCTTTATTATAGATCCTGGAGTATAAAGTCCTTCACTTACCCTATCTAGGAAGAGATTGGAATCATTCGTCAAATATGACTTTATTTTTTGTTGGTCTTGCCCATCAGCCATTATATTACTATCGTATTCAGGGAAAGAAACACTTGCTATAACCTCACCCGTATTGACGTCCATTATTACTCCAGCCCCTCCTTTGAATCCTGATCTTCCTGCAATGTCGCGCATGGAGGCATAAAAAGCTTCTTGTAGCTTGGTATCCACTGTAAGTATTAGATCCTGCCCTTTTACCATCGGCTTAATGAGACTTCCTGGATATGTCTTACCATGAACATCCGTCTCCACAATTTTCAAACCATTTTGACCGGTCAAATTACTATTGTAATATTTTTCAACACCATCGACCCCCTTCAATTCTGTATTGTAATAAAAGCCTGATTTGTCTTTTTGTGGATACTTTACATATCCCAATAAATTGTGAGTACCAGGGTTTTCTCTGTAAGACCTCAAAGAAAATTCATTTTGAGAATCATCAATTTTATTCCATGCCAACAATGTTCCATACCTATCCATGATTGCTCCACGTTCAGAAAATATTAAACTATGATCTAAGTGATTATTCTCGGCAATTTTTTCAAAATCTGCACCTTGCAAAATTTGGACATTTACAATTTGATAAACATAAAGAACTGCAACAATCACAAAAATTGCCCCAACAGCAATAATATTTTTAACAGGAATCGGTTTTTCTATTCTCCCTTCAAACTGGTCTGTATCAAAATGAGGTAAGTTAGAAGAATCCAAAAATATATCTTCTGGAAAGATTTCTGAATTTTTTGTTGATCTTCTTTTTCTCTTAAACATTTTTTATTAAAATAAATTTATTGCGTGAACCGACGGGTAAAACTTCTACCAGTATCAAACTACGAATAGAACCTGACTCTCTTTTTAATTAACCTAAACAGTATTACTATTATCGTCAATAATACTGTAAAAAACAATGGGATATGTTTACCATAAAAAGTGACAAATAGATCACTTCTGTATAGTAAATCCAAAAATAATCCAACAATTATTGCTTCATAGTATAAATAAAACCAACTGGCAATTACACAAAGAGATACTGGCACCCACCAAGGCAGGGTAAAAATCGATATAAATATTATCAGATTACTGTAAAACCTTTTTGATTTGAACATATCTTAAAGAATTCATATTAATAGGGCTTTTAAAATAGACTTGGGAATAAGCTTCGCCATCACCTGAATCAATGATTTCAATTGTGCCAAGTAAAACCGTTTCTGCTGATGGCCAAATAATAGGATCACCAATTTTGACTTTTATATTTTTTGGTAGCTTTATATAGAAGTTACCACCCCCTCGACCTTCAACGGTAACTGGATTTAAAGAATCTTTAATTTTTCTATTTGTAGTAGTAGAGTTTGCAATGCTGGCTGAAGCATCCTTTGATCCTTCTAGCGGTGAATTGATAAGTCCATCTATTTTTTGTCCTGACGATGAGAACAACGTCACTGTTGAAGTATGATTTGAAACTGAAGATACGGTACCGATAGCATAAGACCCATCAGAAAAAACCATGTCACCCTCAAAAATTCCTTGATCAGAACCGATGTCTATAACCAGAGAATCAAAAGGTGTTCTTGGTGGTCTCTCTATTACGCCAGCCAAAATCATATTTGAATTTTCCGGCGTCTTACCCAGCAGTGCTCTTAAATAATCATTTTCCGTTTGCAGGGATTGAATAAGGGCTTGTTCTGATAAATTTCTTGGAACGAATCTTGGCTCGTTTGTGCCATTTACAACATAGGCTCTAATGTTTTGAACACTACTGACTAGCGAGCTTTTTGCAAAAACATATATTAAAATACAAAAAATAAACAGTAATAATAAACTGACAAATTGCGTCTTGCTGAAAGCTTTTTTTGAGTTTGAATTGTATTTATTTCCTTGTAGGTAGCTCATCTTCGTTTTGTATTAACATTTCCTCAAAGACGTCCATCTCCTCCAATATTATACCAGCTCCACGGGCAACGGCAGTAAGAGGATCATCAGCTACATATACAGGAATACCCACATAAGCTGATAACACCTCAGGAAGCCCTCTAATTAACGCTCCCCCACCAGCAAGATAAATTCCATTCCTCATAACATCAGCCAATATTTCTGGTGGAGTTGTTTCTAGCACTTCCTTAACTGATTCTAGAAAAGTATCTATCGATGAACCTATTGCCTCTCTAATATCTGAGTCTGTTACAATCACTTCTCTAGGTAATCCTGTAACAAGATCTCTTCCCCTTATTGTCGCTTCAAGTGCTGGCTTATTTTCTACAACAGAGGCGATTGCAATTTTTAGATCTTCCGCCGTCTTCTCTCCAATCAGAATTTTAAATTCATTTCTGATATAAGACATTATATCATTATTTAATTTATCCCCTGCCACCTTTAGATTTTTTGCACGAACAATACCTCCGAGCGAAATGACTGCAATATCAGTTGTTCCACCTCCGATATCTATAATCATACTTCCTGTCGCTTCCCTAACTGGAAGCCTAACTCCAATTGCAGCGGCCATGGGCTCTTCAATAATATGAACCTCTCTAGCCCCTGCGTTTCTTGCGGCATCTCTCACAGCTCTTCGTTCAACGTTTGTTACTCCGTAAGGAACTCCAACTACAACCTTTGGACCAAGTAATTTCTTTGATAATTCCTCGGCTTTTTTAATTAAATACGAAAGCATTTCTTCTGTAACTTCAAAATCAGAAATAACCCCGTCAACGATTGGACGGACAGCAACGATATGTCCTGGAGTTCTTCCGAGCATTGCTTTTGCTTGAGCGCCGACGGCGACAACCCTTCCTGTTTTTTGATTCAACGCAACAACAGACGGTTCATTTATTATCACTCCCCTTCCTGAAACATAGACAAGTGTATTTGCGGTACCCAAATCAATTCCAATTTCATTGGATGTCATTTTTAGAAACTTATCTTTAATATTTTTGAACATGTTTTTAGTTTTTCCGATTTCTGAATTAACAGCCCTATTTATAAGGGATTTATATGTAAGGCTATTCTATATAAAATAAGGACTATAATCAACTTGCCATACGTTCATTTTGAACGCTTATTTAAACATGTAAAACACATCTTTGAACGTCACAACTATCATAAGTCCAATTAAGGCTATAAAACCTAGACCGTTTACCCATCCCACTATTTTTGAACTGATTGGTCTTCTGATGATTGCTTCTATAATCACCACAACAACCCTGCCTCCGTCAAGAGCTGGAAAAGGCACCATGTTTATAACGGCAAGATTTGCTGATATTACAGCAACAATCATGAGTAGATCAGAAACTCCAGCTTTTGCAGAATTACCAACGACATTTGCAATTCCAACGGGTCCAGTAACTTCATTAAGAGAACCTTTTCCAACAAAAATACTTCCAATAAATTTTGCTAAGCCAACCACAATATTATTTAACAAGTTATAAGTTTGAATACCTGCGTAATAAAAAGATTTAAAGAATCCAATTTTTGCATCACCGATCATGTCCATAGAAATTCCTGCGGCTTTTTTACCTTGAACAAGTCCTGTCTTTGGAACAAAATCAAAAGCGATAGCCTGATCTATTGTTGTTGTACTTTGAATTGCAGACCTATCTAAAGTCTGTACTCCACCTCTTTTGACTGTCATGGATACAGTATTTTCTGCGCCAGAGATAGCTTTTTGCACATTCAAAACAGAGATACTTGTACTTGCAAATAAATCTTTGCCATTTGAGACAGAAATAATTTCATCTCCAGCCTTAATGCCAATTAAATCAGCGGGGCTGTTAGGTGCCACCATCGTAATAATTAATTTTTGATTACTTATCACTTGTCCAGGGAAAGTATCTACGGAAACTTTTGTGCCAAACATTAATGTTGCGACCAAGAAAATATAGGCTAAAATAACGTTAAATGTGACGCCAGCAATTAGGACCACAATTTGTTGCCATTTTGGTTTTGCTAGAATACTGTCGGAAGTTAGGCTATCCTCTGGATTTTCACCGTGAATCTTCACATAGCCACCAAGAGGAATTAAGTTGAGTGAAAATCTTGTTTTTCCAATCATTTTTCCAAAAAGTCTTGGGGGGAAGCCAATAGCAAAATCATCAACTCTGACCCCAAAGAGTTTACAAGCTAAAAAGTGGCCCATTTCATGGACTGCGATAAGCAAGGTTAGGACCAGCAGAAATATTATTATAGTAGATATCATTTATATTTTATTTTTAGAAATTAAATCAATATGTCCTTCTCTTTTTTTGCAAAGAATTCTTCTAGGTGCGCTTCACAATCCTTCATTATCTTCTCCATTTCTGTTCTTGATCTCATTACCTCATCTTCACTCATCTCTCCATCTTTTTTCTTTTTATTCAAGTCATCAGAAATTTCCCCTCTCTCCCTTCTTAGTGCCACCTTTGAATCTTCCAGCTTTTGCTTTGCAATCTTTACCAACTGCTGTCTTCTCTCTCCAGTTAGTTCTGGAAATATAACGCGAAGGCCTTTATCGTCAACTGTTACAGAAACACCCAGGTCAGCTGCTGTAATAGCTTTTTCTATTGCTTGAGTTTGGCTTCTATCCCATGGTGTAACTCTAATAGTTTTAGGGTCTTCAGTTACAACACTGGCAACTCCTGCTAAATTCATCAAACTACCATAAGAGTCTACTTTGACACCGTCGAGAAAAGAAACTGTTGCCCGACCAGTCCTAATACCCGTCAATTCCTTAATAAGCCACTCCTCTGTACCCTTTGTTTTTTGTTTAAATGAAGAAAAATCATATGTCATAGTGTATTAATTTTAGCATGAAAGTAAAGATTGGTAAAACATGTTCTAATTAGGTATGTTGGCCTATTTTATTTATATTTAACAGAAGACAGAAATGCCGAGCGATTGTGTGTCGCCCGGCATTTTTCTAGATGTTGTCTCACCTTACTCTTCCCTGTCTAGGATCTAAGGACGCCAATGAGGCCTCCGAAAAGTCCTACAGCAGATGACGCAAAGTATTGGCCGCAGAGGCTGTATCCTTCTTCCACAACGACCTTGTTGAGGTCGCCAAAGTCAAAGAATCCGGCAATGCAGATTGAAAACAACAGGATCAGTTCCGTGACCAAGAGCTGTTTCAGGCTGAAGCCAAGGATTTTGCCCTTGTCTGAAGAAAGCACATGAAGAACAATCGCTGCAACTAGCGCCATATTGAGAAGGAAGACGGACATGCAAATCATTTTCATAGGTACATGGGGTTGGAATTCAGGTTCGATAGAGCAAAAACTCACTGACGAAGTCAGTGGCAGATGTGCCATCGATTCTGAATTCAAAAACCATATTGCACCATGAAAAAAGTACTATTGGTCTCTGATATTTTTATATCACATACGATATATTTAAACAATAACAATATGCACACTCTCTTTTATAGAATATGACCATCACTCATCTTAATCACTCTATCTGTAAACTTTCCGTATTCTTCTTCGTGAGTAACCATTACAATGGTTTGTCCTTTCTTGTGTAGTTTTTTAAAAATCTCCATAATCATGTCCGATGATTCATTATCTAGGTTTGCCGTAGGTTCATCGGCAAAAAGAATTGTTGGCGAATGAGCAATCGCGCGAGCAATAGAAACTCTCTGTTGTTCTCCACCAGAAAGTTTTGCAGGTAAATTATTAAATTTTGTACCAAGTCCTACTTCTATCAATTGCTCCTCAGCAATCTTATATGCCTCTTCCTTATTTACTCCCTGCATAATCAAAGGCACGGCAACATTCTCTCCTGCGGTTAAATCAGGCAAAAGAGCGTAGTCTTGAAAAACGTATCCAAGCTTATGTAGTCTGAATTTAACCCTATCGTCACTTGATAAACTGTGAGCATTTAGGCCATCGATTATTATCTCACCTGAAGTTGGATGATCCAGTAAACTTATCTGATACAACATTGTACTTTTTCCTGCACCAGAGCGACCCATGATAGAAATAAATTCACCACTTTTAATATCCAAATCAACACCCTTTAAAACCGTAGTCTCTTTTGTTCCATCCAAAAATGTTTTGGTCAAACCTCTTGTGCTAATAATAAAATCCCCATGCCTCGTTGATCTTTTTTTCCAAGCATCACCAACAAGAATACTTTCCTTTGCGCCATCAATTTTTTCGTTTTTATTTAAATTTTTCTTGTTCATGATTTTATTTTAAATGTTTTGTTTTTTTCGATTTCGACTCATTATCGGCCTAATATTGAATCAAGTGTATTCTTCTTGACGATAATCCTTGCAGGAATATATCCAGCAATAACCGTTGTAACAAGGAGAATTAGAGCTCGCACAAGTGTACCTGTTAGTGGTGCATAAATTATACCATCACTAAATGGGAAGTTGATTGGGTGTGCGTCCACATACGGTACCAGAAATCCATACAGAATCAGAAATCCAATTACAGATCCAGCAAACGCATAAAAAATAGATTGTAAAATATAGGAAATTTCAATAGATTTTGAATCAATTCCAATTCCCTTCAAGATTCCAATGAATTTTCTACGAGTAATAGCGTTAACAAAAATCACAATAAAAATTGTAATGGAAGCAACGGCGATACCAATTGAACCAATCATATTTCCGAGAAGTGCAAAAGTAGACATAATATCCTTGAGGAACTTTGGCTGAGCCTCAAGCCATGTCTGAATCTTTGCTCCATCGTCAAAATTATTATTGAACAAAATCTGCTGAACTCTGGCGGCATCGTCAATTGTAGACCCATCTTGTAACTTAACAAAAATTTCATCCGCGTTTACATCGTTTCTGCCGATCAACTTTTTGGCTTCACTTTCAATCATGAAGATTCTAAAATCATTAGTATCAACCTTGGTCTTTATAACACCACGCAAAATAACTTCTTTAGAATTCTTGCCAACCGTAATTTTTAATTTATCACCGACATTAACATTCTTTAATGTCGCAAAACCCGCAGAATCAACTGGAGTGTATTTATAGAGCAAGGTTGCACCAAGAATTATTCCATCAGTATCATTCTCCTGCAAATAAGTTCCCTCTTGCATATATTTTGAAAGACCATTTATTTTATCTTCATTAAGAGGATCGATTCCTGCAATTGTCCCCGCCACCTTGTTGGGAACTTCGTCTTGTCTCAGCTTTCTTCTGTAGTCTGCATTTATTGTCCCCGACCCAGTGTAGCGAGTTGCAACATCTTTGACTTGAGGCAACCCTTTTAAAACATTCAGAATATCGCCAGTTCTTTCAATTTCTGTTTTCTGAGTAAGTGTTGTAATTGCGATATCTCCAGTTCCCCTATCTCTATGAGACTCAACTGCACCCTGAATAAGACCAACCAGCACACCATTAACAACGACGAGATTCAAAAAAGTTAATGCCATAACTGCCACAATTAAAATTGTAGTCCAAAGATTGGCACGCTTAATTTGCCTATATGCTAGGAAAAAACCAACTCGCCAAATGTTAATGTTATTTTTTGTTGGAAGCATTGGTTTATTTTTACGATTTAGATTTGCGTCACTCCAGCTTATCTTGATTACTTATAACTTACTTATTCTTCACCATAATTCTCTCCCCCGCCACCAATCCCGAAACAATTTCAATTTCTCCTGACGCATTAAGTCCTCCTGTCTCAACTTTCTTATCAACTCTTTTACCACCTTGATCAACGGTTACCATCTTTTCACCAGCATTTAGAAATAGTGCCTCTTGAGGAATCACAAAAGTTGCAGGTTTGTTTGAAGTTTCGATCGTAATATTTGCTGTCATTCCAGACCTAATCCTTTCATCGGTTTGATTGAAAGATAATTTGATCTTGTAGGTTGTTACACCATCAACCACTGTTTCAGCTGGATCAACTTCATAAACTGTTGCTGGAAAAATTACGTCCTTTCCGTAAGTATCAAGAGTGATTCTTGCAGGTTGAGCAACTTTAACTTTTGCAATATCAGATTCTGAAACATAACTTTCCACTTCATAGTTTGATGCACTTATCATTGATGCATAAGTTGTACCAAGTATAGTACTCTCCCCTTCTTTTGCATCCATCTTTGTAACAATTCCATCAAACGGCGCGACAATCATGGTTTTTGCCAAAATAGCTTGTGCACTTTCAACTTGAGCACTAGCTGATCTAACCCTTGCTTCTCCTGCAGCGAGCTGGTCTTCTGTTGATCCAGCTTTCTTTAATGCGAGTTGTTGAGTAGCCCTATTTAAACCTGATTTACTTGTATTGTAATTTTGCTCAGCCATAGTTAGGCTTGCCGCTATAGCATTTAAAGATGCTCTAGCAGATAGAACAGATGCTTTATAATTATCTATCACAGCCTGAGGTGTTGCCACGTTAACTTCAACAGAAGATGCCACCATTGATAGATCATCTAGGAGTGCCCTGACCAATGCCAAGCTGTCCCTGGTTTCTTGAATATATTTAGGATCAAAAGTTCCTACGGTAAGTGACGATGTATCCGCACCAAGCTTTGCTAGACTCTCATTTACTTTCACTTTTTTTGCAGCCAAATCATTTTGTAAAGTAACATTGTTACCATAATTATTATTGAAAGGAATAATTTGTGGATTCACACTTCTTGGATTTGTATAAAACTGATCCGCTTTTGTTCTGACAGCATCATCAGCGACAGAATAAGTTTCTTTTATTTTATCGACAAAAGCCTGCAAGCTTTGATCCAAGGAAGATTGAGCAGATTGTAAATCAGCTTCTGCAATACTTATATCCTCTGTACGAGAACCTGCTGCCAAATCATTATAATTAGCTTGTGCAGTTGCAAGGTCTGCTTGACGTTGAAGAAGTGCTCCGTAAGAATCACCGTTTGCGAGAGAAACCAAGACGGCGCCTTTTTTGACAACATCGCCAACTTTTACACTCACCTTTGAGACCCTACCAGCCGCCTCAAACCCCATATCAACATTTTGTGATGCTTGTACTTTTCCAGTTACAGAAACCTCCTGAACAAAAGTTTGAGGTTCAAGTGTAATAATTGTCTCAGCGGAGGAGTTTGAAGAAAAGGACTTATATAGGACAATTGCAAGAATAATTGCAATCAAAGTAATATAAACACTTTTGAGTTTAAGAATTGACCATAATTTAACAAAAAACTTTTTCATATTTATTTTCATATTTAAAATTTATTATAGCACATTTTTTAGAAAGTTTTCAAAACAAAAAAATAAGAAAAGAAAAATCCCCTCACAAGTGTGAGTCGCGAGGCGACTTTTCCTTGTAAGGGGTTTATCCAATTATGTATTGGAACCAGGTAGGACTACTACCATTTTGACAACTAAGGAACGGGGGACCAATCCCTCCAAGTTCCACGAACTCCAGTCCAGACCATCCTGTAGAATTCCTTTGCTGGACGACGACGCTCATTCGGATAGTTCTGATCGAACATAACCCATTCATAGGTATTGGAGTAAAAACCCACTTCACCATCAGGAATAGTATGTGGTCCGACCCAATTTCCGCCTTCACCGCCGAAGCCCCAATCTGTCCAAGTCACAAGGTCTATCGACCGTTGCAACTTGAAATATTCCAGTTGTTCACCAGACATCCGAAGGACAGTACCTTCATCACTTGAGTTTGGATAGGTTTCAGAAATGGACTTAAGGCTGACCAACTCCGGCAACGGAACATCCGCAACCTTGTAGACAATATTGATGCCATCGTTTCCACCGATCGTAAGCATCACTTCAGGATACTCAACCCCATCGTAGGTAGGGATGAAGGAAATGTGCCAGCGAACAATGTAACCTTGGCCAAGAACTGGTTTGGTGAAGTCCTGCGACGAACCCCATCTCAGTTTTTGCCTTGTGACGAACAAGTCGCCGACATTATTCACTGTCGAACCTATGATTGGCGTATCGTTGGTGCTGTTGATACTGCTGGCCTCATTCCACATAGTAAGATCGGTTGTGAATACCGACGGAGCTGACAATGTCGTCTCATCTCCAAACGTTTTCACTTTGATACCGACCGCCGGGCTGTTATCGGACAACAAAACCGGAGTCTCGTTGTCGAATGAATCCGTGTGGTAGATATCGTATTCAAACCTTGTGATTTTGATAGAATCGAGTGGAATGGGCTGCTCCCAGACGGAGTTTTGAATCCTGAAGCCGACATCAAAACCATCAGCCACGCACACTTGCGGGACATTTAGGTTTAACGTATAGGGCTTGTTGGAATTAACCATCGCTCGATTGAACTCACCAACAACGCTAATGCCGCCGATGATATCATAATAAGGCGTAATGTCCTGTGCTGACACGTGGGAGGTTGGAATGGCCAACATAAGGCCGATGATGATTGAAACTAACTGATTTTTTTTCATTTTGCTTTCTGTGTTTGCTGTTTGCTGTGTTTTCTTCTAACTATTGGTTTTGAGCAGTTTTGTTTATAACTGCATCTTAGAAGATTCATATATATCCTCAAAGATGCAGTCAAAAACTACAAAATTTCAATGTTCAATTACAAACACAAGTATAACATACATTAACAGTATGTCAATGGATTCATCAATTTTATTCAGCTTTTAAGCCATAAAACCCTTATTCATAGCCACACCTCCCAGTATTTTGCATATTGGCAATCAAATTGGCAAAAGGTTGCCTCGTGTGGGTGGTGGTGCAAACCTGCCTTTTGAGAGACTTGCGAGTTGCAACGAGCAGAGCCAATTCAGAGCACTGAATTGGCGTTCTCTCAAGAGGCAGGTTTGCACCACGACCTTCGAATATAATTCTTTTAACAATTTGATTGCCAAAATACCAAAATAGTGTTTAAATGAACTCTCAATTATGCAAATACGTAACATCGCGATTATCGCCCACGTTGACCATGGAAAAACAACCATCGTTGATGCCATTATGAAATACACTGGAGCTGTCAAAGATGCAGTATCCATGGACTCTAACGCCATTGAACTTGAGCGAGGTATTACTATATATGCCAAAAACGCCTCATTTGAGTACAAAGGAACAAAAGTAAACGTTATAGACACACCAGGTCACGCAGACTTTGGCTCAGAGGTTGAGCGTGTTCTTCGTTCTATTGACTGTGTTCTACTTATTGTCGATGCACAAGAAGGACCAATGCCACAAACTCGTTTCGTACTTAAAAAATCTCTTGAGCTTGGTCTTAAGCCAATTGTCGTTCTTAACAAACTAGACAAGCCAGCCGCAAATCCAGCAAGAGTTCACGATGAAATCCTAGAACTATTTATAGAACTTGGTGCTCATGATCATCAATTAGACTTCCCTATGGTTTATTGTATTGGACGCGAAGGTAAGGCAAAGCTAAATTTGGACGATGAATTTGTAAACCTTGATCCCCTACTCGATACAATTATTAAAGAAGTTCCTCCTGCAAAAAGTGCGCCAGAAGAAACTCTTGAGGCTCAACCTTTTAACCTCGCATATGACAATTTTCTTGGAAGAATGGCTGTTACTCGTATTTGGACAGGAACTCTTAAAATGGGTCAAACTTTGTTTATTAAAAAAGATACAGGAGAAACAAGAACCGGAAGAATTACAAAACTTTTTACATTTGATGGTCTAGCAAGAAAAGAAGTTAAGGAAGCATACTCAGGTGACGTCGTGATGATTGCAGGACTTTCTGATATTTTTATTGGCGAGACAATAACTGACAAGGAGGATACTTTGCCTTTGCCCTCAATTAAAATTGACGAACCAACAATTTCTCTTGGTTTTCTTGTTAACGATTCTCCTTTTGCAGGTCGCGAAGGTAAATATGTTACAGGACGTCAAATTAGAGATAGATTAGAAAAAGAACTTGAAGTTAACGTTGGTCTTCATGTCGATTTCGACCAAGCCGACGTTCTTAAAGTTTATGGACGTGGAGAATTACATGTCGCAGTTCTACTTGAACAAATGCGTCGTGAAGGATATGAGCTTCAAGTTTCTCAACCTGAGGTTATTATCAAAGAAGTAAACGGAGAAAAATGTGAGCCATTTGAAGAGGTTGTTATTGATACACCAAGTGAATTCTCAGGAGCTGTTATTGATAAGCTTGGAAGAAGAAAAGGAATTATGACTTCAATGAAAGATCATGGTGGTATCACAAGAATGACCTTCGATATTCCTACTCGTGGGCTTTTGGGTTACAGAAGTCAATTCGTTATTGATACGAGAGGTGAAGGAATTATGTCTTCCCGTTTTGAAGACTTCAGACCTCACGTTGGTACAATTGAAAAAAGAGCTGTTGGATCTATGATTTCAATGGAGAGTGGTAAGGTTCTACACTTTGCTCTTGGAAACTTACAAGACAGAGGCGTGCTTTATGTTGCCCCAGGAACTGAGGTTTATGCTGGTATGGTTATCGGAAACACATCTAAGGGAGAAGAAATGGAAGTTAACCCAACTAAAGGAAAGCAACTTACTAACATGCGTGCATCTGGAACTGATGAGACAGTATATCTTGCCCCTGCACTTGAAATTACAATTGAACGTGGACTTGAAATCATGTGTGAAGATGAATACTTGGAAATCACACCAACTTCAGCAAGGTTGCGTAAAAAGTTTTTGACAAAGACAGGAAGAGAGAGAGCAGAGAAAGGAATCACAAAATAGTTTCAATCAAAAAAACTACCCCGCCACAGACGACGGGGTCGTTTTTTGTGGTGGGGTAGGTTTATTAAGGACGAAAAATAAAGCCGACGAGCACTTCAAAACAAGGAGTCTTCGTAACCGTTTCTTGCTGTCAATTCAGTGGCCCTCTTCTCAGCATCAAGTTTGGCAAAATGATTCTTAAGGCCGATGGTAATTTCACCTGTGCTGACGTCCATAATGTACCCTTCACCGTAGTTAGGAACATCGCAGACAATAACCTCTCCGGTTATCAGGTGGTGGAATGCGCCGACGATGCCGGGAATCGCCAAATTGTGATTGGTAACAATGGCTCCTTCGGCGCCGTCAGGAAGAAAATCAAGTACCGTGTTCATCTGCACCACTCCGTCGTGATACTCGGACTTACTAAGGCATGACAACCCGAAGATGGGTAATTCGTCTATGTAATTGTAAAGATGCCACGCCAACGCACTTGCCGTTTGGAATGAGCGTAGCTCATTGGAGTGAAAAATCGCAATTTCGACATTCGGCCAATCGGCAAGCAAGTGAGGCTTAATTGCCCTAGCAAAACAGTTGAGACGGACATCGGCGTCCTTCGTCAATAGTTTAGTGACACGATCATATTCAAAATGACGGATAAACATCACCCATTTAAGGGCTTTCAATCTGGGGTCAAGATTCATGATTGTTAATTGGTTCAGTTTTACAGCGATCAAACAGAAGCACCTGCTTCCATTGAAATCCAAAGTAAGACTACACCGTAGATGATAGCGCGTCAATAAATTCGTAAAAGTTTTTTTAATACACAAAAAAGCGCCTAACATAATATGCTCGGCGCCCTTTTGTTTATTAGACGATTATTTCTAAATCTCGCTAAAGATTAGTAGTCGCGTCTGAATCCACGATCTCCACCTCTATCACCTCCACGATCGTTTCCTCTTCCACCAAAGTCTCTTCTAGGACCTCCAGTTGGATTCTCTGTCTTTGGACGAGCCCTGTTTACAACAAGGTTTCTTCCATCAAGATCTTGCTCGTTAAACATAGCGATAGCAGCGTCTGTAGCTTCATCGGTTGCCATTGTGACAAATCCGAATCCACGTGAACGTCCACTCATATTCTCTGTCATAACGATTGCGTCTACTACTTCTCCAGCCTTTGAAAACGCTGCCTTTAGACTATCTGTAGTTGTAGTCCAAGCTAGGTTTCCAACATATAATTTCTTCTCTCCCATTTTGTGTGTTTATGCGTTACTTTTAATCGTCCATAGCCGACCCCTTTACGCCAACCACACAGGAAACTCCGCTGGCTTGATGAGATACTACGAACTTTAACAGTATAACACATATATTAACAATGACAATGCAAAAGCCTTGTCTAAATGTCAAATTTGTTTCCTATTTTTGAACGCCAACGAAAGACGGGCGAACCTTGCCGTTTTACCCCTATGCCTATATGTTTTTCAGAATTGGCAGTTTTAATGATAGATACTCCAAAAGCATCTTCTTTGAAGCTCCTCCGTCTGCAAAGTACTCTCTAACGTTGGTTAAGGTTTGAAGCTCGTCTTTGCTAAGGCGTCTATTTAGTTTGTTCTTTTCTAGATCTTTGAGCGTGATTTCTATATCGTGCAAAAATTGAAATAGTTTTGACGAATCATCCTCTTCGTCCTTCCCCGCCTCTTCAACCATTCTCTTAACCATTTCAATTCTTTGAGCTAAGCTCGCCCCCAAAAAATGAGAAACTATTTGAGATGAGATACTTCTCTCCCCTTCCTCTCCTTTTTTTATTTTCCTTACGTCATTTTGAATCTTAAATTTTTCAAAAAAATCCTCTATGCTATAAGTTTCAACTCTAGATTGTATTGTTGGAAGCAAAAGTGACGATGAAGAAATTGTTATCAAAAAATATGTGTTTGGATAAGGCTCCTCTAGTGTCTTTAAAATAGCGTTCTGTGCTTGATGCCCTGCCCCATTTATTTCAATCAATGCAACTTTATTGCCACCACCATTTTCGCCAAAAGATTTTTGCGAGTTGAAAGCAACAATTTTCTCTGCCTCATCCACGCTCAGTTGATTACTTTTTATATGTAGAAAGTTTGGAGAAGAATGTGGATCTTTTTCCATTTCCAAAACTTGAGAAATAAAATTAAGGATGGCGGAGATTCCATCGTCAGAAACTTTTTCTATTATATATGCGTGGTGATTTAGTTTCATTTTAATTATTATGACACGCTTTTTCGTAAAAACCGGTGCCTGACCCCTACTACCTCTTCGCAATAATTGTCTTCTTGTAAGTATTCAAGTGCTCAAGGGCAATACCTGTTCCCTTGGCGACACAATAAAGTGAATCTTCAGCAAGCTTTGCCTTAACCCCAGTTCTTCTATAAACAAGCTCCGGTAAATTACGAAGCTGAGATGAACCACCGGTCATAATAATACCGTTATCGATAATATCAGACGCCAACTCTGGAGGAGTTTCTTGAAGCACATCTTTTATTGCCTTTATCATTTCACGCAGTTCTTTTGCAATAGCCTTCACAACTTCATTTGTTTTAATTTCAACAGAACGAGGAAGTCCTGTTAGAAAATCTCGCCCTTTAATTGTCATGGAAAGTTCTTCATCCATTGTAACAGCTGAGCCGATATTTATTTTCATCTCCTCTGCTGTCTTGTCACCAATTGCTAGGTTGTAAGTTTTTTTTATGTAATCAGCAATTGCTTGATCAACTCTGTTTCCAGCACACTTCACAGAATTACATGTCACAATTCCTCCCAAAGAAATTACGGCAACGTCAGTTGTTCCACCTCCAATATCAACAATCATATGGCCATTTGGCTCTTGAATAGAAATTCCCGCACCAATTGCAGCCAAAATTGGTTCTTTCACAACGTATGCATTTTTTGCGCCAGCTTTAATTGCCGCCTCCACAACTGCACGTCTCTCAGTTGAGGTAACTCCAGCAGGAACAGAAACCATCACATCAGGTTTCCAAATATTCCATCTGCCCAATGCTTTGTTTATAAAATATCTAAGCATCGCTTCAGTCACTCTATAGTCAGCAATAACACCGTCTCTCATGGGTCTATATGCAATGATGTTATCCGGAGTCTTTCCAATCATATCTTTTGCCTCTATCCCAACCGCCAAGATTTGATTGTCTTGTTCAGAAACGGCTACAACAGAAGGCTCGTTTAGAACGATTCCACGTCCAGGAAGAAAAACTAGGGTGTTAGAAGTACCCAAGTCAATTCCCAGCTTTTTAGAAAATAATGCCATGCCTACATAATAAGGCTTGTTAAGGTTTTTTACAACTTGACGAGACGAGGGGTAGATGATGTTCAAGATAGTAAAAAACCACTGCAAACTATAGTTGCATCGAAATCTGCTGATTTCGATGTGTTTTTTACGAATAAAAAACAGCTATTGAAAAAAAGTCCATTTTCTGCGATGATTTAAGGGTGTATATCCTAACCGTTCACCCAATCCAGAGATCCGCTTTTAAAGAAACCCTAACCTACTGGGGGCCCAATAATTTTCCAGCAGGGTCTATTATCTATGTTCCATTTAGAAGTAAGAATATATTGGCGCTGGTTGAGAGTTGTATAAACGCAACTGAATCTAAAACGGACATAAAGAACGCGGACTTTGTTGCAAGAAAAATTGAATCGAAAAAAACAATTACAGCCGTTTCCCCATCGTTAATAAAAGCCTGTCAATCTGTTTCAAAGGAATTTGCATATCCAATAGGTGCTGTCATAAAAACAATTATTCCAGAATGCGCACTTTTGTACGCTGAGGAGGTGATAAATAAAAAAAATAAAAACTTGGCTGAAAAAAGTGTCGAAGAAGTTAATGTGGAGGACAAAACTGAATCGACAAAAAAATCTCCGTTAGAAATTGAAGATGAGGACGATGGATTCACTGAACAGCCAAGCTCGCGTGACATTTTTGTCTTTCAAACAAATACCACTGATAGATACGGAACATATAAAAGCATTATCAGAGAGGAATTTGCAAAGAAGAAGTCAGTCGTAATTATTGCTCCAACAGTTAATTCTGCAGAAGAAATTTACGAAGAACTCTCTCGTGGAATAAGTGACTACGCCTATCTTTTGCATGGTGGAATAAACAAAAAGAAACAGGTTGAAATATGGGGTAAGGCATTAAATGAAAGCCACACGATTGCATTAATCACTACCCCATCTTTTGTTGGGCTACCAAGAGATGATATTGCAACTATTGTTGTAGAGAGAGAATCGTCAAGAAGTTATGTCACAATGTTCAAACCGTTTTTTGATTATAGATATCTTTTTCAAAAATGGTCAAAAGAATTACGCGCCAGACTAATTTATGGAGACATACTACTTCGCGTGGAGACTTTGTATAAAAGAGAGCGCGGAGAAGTCTTTGATTTCTTTCCCATTTCAATGCGTATAGAAAAACGTCCAAATACTATTATTGTCGATATGTCAGAGCCTCTTCGAAAAGAAAAGGCAAAAAAGGAAAAAGATAAAGTAAATTCAAAGAATAATTTAATTTATTCTGAAGAACTTGAATCTCAGGTTGAGTATGCGGGAAAGAAGAAAGAGAAGATGATAATTTTTACAGCACGACGTGGTTTAGCCCCACAAACTGTTTGCGGTGATTGTGGTACAACTGTAACTTGTTCAATATGCGAAGCGCCTGTTGTATTACACAATTCCAAGGTTGAAAGTAAAAGATATTTTCTATGTCATCATTGTGGTAGAGAGAGAACGGCGCTTGAAGGTTGTAAGAACTGTGGAAGCTGGAAATTGATAACTCTTGGAATTGGATCGGACACTATTCACGAGGAAACACTAAAAAGATTTCCTGATAGGCAAATTTTTAGACTGGATAGAGATACTGCAAAAACAGACAAGCAAGCTCGAGATATCGCCAAAAAGTTTGATGAAAGTTCTACCGGCATTTTAATTGGTACTGAATTTTCTTTGAATTATTTGAAACCAGTCAAACATGTTGCGGTGGCCTCATTAGATAGTTTGTTTTCTCTTCCCGACTTTAGAATTAATGAAAGAATTTGTCATATACTATTGCAAGCACAAACTTTAGCAGAAGAATATTTACTAATACAATCGAGAAATGCCACTCACCCGCTTTTGGGCTATATACAAAGTGGTAACTTAAATGATTTTTATAAATCAGAAATTTCAGACAGAAAAGCACTAACTTATCCTCCTTTTGCAACTTTTGTAAAAATCACAATTGAAGCAGACAAAGCAACTGCAGCAAAAGAAATGGGTAAATTACAAGTGTGGCTGGAAAAGTGGAATCCTACCATCTTCCCCGCTTTCGTTCCTTCTGTTGGAGGAAAATCTATTTTGCACATGTTAATATCAATGTCACCAAAAGCTTGGCCAGATGAAGAGTTACGCAACATTCTAGTTAGCCTACCCCCAGAGTTCACAGTTAGCGTTCATCCAGAGAGCTTGCTATAATATCAGCATGGAAAAGTTTACCCAATTTAAACCTGAAAATAAGATTGTCACAGATGGTCATCCAGCTCTAAGGATGGCTGCAATCGAGATCCCAAAAGAAGAAATTAAAAGTAAATACGTACAAGATCTTATTTCCTTTATGAGTAAGAAGTTGGCGGAACAAATTGACGGCGTTGGTCTTGCCGCTCCTCAAATTGGTGTTCCACTTCAAATCTTTATAGTATCAGGAAAGATTTTTTTAAATGATGAAGAAAGAGATATCGTAATGGAAGCAGAAAAAAAGAAGAAAAAACACAAAGTAGTTATACCGCCAGACTTAGTTTGCATAAATCCAATGATTACAAAAACTTCTAAGGATAAAAAATGGATGGATGGTGAAGGCTGTCTTTCTGTAAGGTGGTTTTATGGCAAAGTTCAAAGAGCACTTAGGGTTACCATAAAAGCCTATGACAGAGAAGGTAAATCATTTACCAGAGGAGCAAGTGGTCTATTATCTCATATCTTTCAACATGAAGTAGATCACTTGAATGGAGTCTTGTTTATCGACAAAGCAAAAGACGTCAAACAATTTGAACCTGAAGAAATTATGAGTGCATAATTAATTAAAAAATGACAAGCCCATACCAATCACCGACACATTCACCATTAGTTTTCTTTGGCTCATCACTGATGTCCGTTAAGGTCTTAAACGCCCTTCGTAATTACGGAATAAATGCTGATGTAATTGTAACAATACCAGACAAGCCTCAAGGAAGAAAATTAATTCTCACCCCAAACCCAACAAAAATTTGGGCGCTCGAGCATAATATTCCACATCTTGAATTTGCAAAATTAAATGATGAAGCTTATGAAAAGTTACAATCGGTAGGAAATTTAATTAATCAGCCACAAGGTGGAGACGGTGGAAAGCCAAAGTTATTCATTGTGGCCTCTTACGGAAAAATAATTCCTGAAAGATTTTTAGAGATTCCAGAATTTGGCGCATTAAACGTGCACCCATCAAAACTTCCGGAACTTCGCGGGGCCGCTCCACTTCAAACAACAATACTACAAGACAAGAATAAAACGGCTGTAACTATAATTAAAATGGATAAGGAAATGGACCATGGGGCAATCTTCGCTCAAAGAGATGTAGATATCGCAGAAATTGCAAACTGGCCAACAACATATTCGGAGCTAGAATTAATTACAGCTAATATTGGAGCACAATTAATTACAGAAAATCTGGATTCATATATAAGTGGTGAGTTAAAATTACAAGAACAAGATCACGACCTTGCAACTTTCACCGGCAAAACGTTAAAGGAAGATGGCCTAATAGATCCTTGGACTACAGACGCAGAAAAACAGAGAAAAAATATCCTTAAAATAAGAGCGTACGAAGAGTGGCCCGGAACATATTTCTTCGTGGATAAAAAAATTAAAGGCGAGGATAAAAAAATTCGCGTGATAGTTAAAGAAGCTGAATGGTTGGAAAATGAAGACGCTGGACATCAACTGAAAATTACAAAAGTTGTTCCAGAGGGCGGAAAAGAAATGAGTTGGAATTCATTTCTGCAAAGTATTGGGAGAGGGTAAAACAAAATAAAAACACCTATTGAGAGACTTGCGAGTTGCAACGAGCGGATGATTCCGTCTACAGGAATCATTCACCAGAAAACCCTCGTGTTCTCAATAGGTGTTTTATTTTATATCTATCCCCTCTTAAATAAATTCTTTATTTTTTGTGCACCCTTTCTAAATAGAGTTTGTTTTTTGTCTTTTTTATTCGACAACATGTTAAATAGTTCTTCCTGCACTAGATCGATAGATGAATACATATTATCAGATGTTTTTTCCGCCTTATTCATCTTGCCTTTATTCCAAACAAGAACTTTGGCTCTAAAAATATCACCAGACTTATGATGGTTGGTTGTTTTTTCTAACTCAACCTCAACTTTAGTATCTTCATTAATAAACTTCTCAATCGATGACATCTTTTTGTAAAGATAATCCCTAACAGGTTCTGTGATATCAATGTTTATTCCTTTTGTGATTATTTTCATATTTTTATCGATTAATTAGTAACACATACATTATAACATACTTATCAACTTAAATATGTGCTAAAATATAAGAAAATAAAATGTTTAAAGAAGGAATATCAAATTATACTGAACATGTCGTGGTAAAACATAGAGACAACCATGGTAATAATAGCTCAAAAGAGAAAGAGGCTGGTTTTCAAAGGGTTAAACGTCTATCTATAATTGCAGGTGCTTTGACCACCCTACTTGCGGGAGGTCTTGCGGAATATCGACACTTAAAAGATCATGATGCGGAAGATGACAAGACTGAAGAAACTAATATAAATATATATTTATCTGAAGACAAACCTGAAGTGGAAGAAATTAGAAATTCTCAACCTCCAGAAACAAGAGCGGTACCTGAAAAAACCAACGCCAAAAAGGTTGGTGAGGTAAAAAAGGAAGATGTATTTATCGAAACAATACAAAATAGAGAGATTACAGAAATTGAGAGAAAATTGATAAGAGAAATACCTCTCTATGGTAGAGAAGCTTCTTCTTTAAAAAGAAAGATCCCCTCCCCCTCTGAATATTACAAAGCTCCACAGAAGTACTGTTTATAAAATACTTTTGGATCTTTCTGTTAAGGGTCTTGTCAGCGAAATACAAAAGAAGGGTAAACTTTTCTATCAGGTAGAAAATCCTGAAAAATTGACAAGGTATTTGAAAGACAAAGTGACAATGGCAAATGATCACCTAGAGAAAGCAAATAAACTTATCCCAGAAATTGAGGGGCTGTTTAGTATGTTTGCTGACAAACCTAAGGTCTCATATTTTGAAGGACAAGAAAATGTTATGCAAATTTATGCGGATCATTTGAATGTTAAAAAACCATACGAGATGGTTGCTTGGGCAAATACTACTTATCTAAAAGATCTACTAAAGTCTGATTTCTTTTTACATTATAGAAAGACAAAAGAAAAACTTGGCATAACAACGCGTGGAATTGTCCCCGACACTGATTACGATGTGGACTTCGTCAAAAATACTTACACAAAAATTGGTATTGCAGAAAAATATTGGCCATGGATGAAATACATTTCACATAAAGATTTTTCTTTCGAAGGAGAAATCACTATCTATAGTGACGACAAAGTCTCTATTGTAAACCTAAACAAAAATCACTTCACCGGAACTGTCATTCAAGACAAAACCATTCACAATATGATGCGAATGATTTTTGAGCTATCGTGGAAGGGTGCGGATACTTACGAGAAATAGATTACAACTTATACTCCCCCATGAATCCTTGTGGTCTATACATCATCAAGAATAATAACAAGAGACCGTAAACAACTTGTCTCATTTGAGCAGCGACATCTGTTGGAAATCCAACAAATCTCAAAACCTCGGGCAGGAGAATTAAAAAGACAGTTCCCCAAAAGACACCTTTGTTGCTTGCAAGACCGCCAAGTATGACAATCGATAAAATAAATATTGATTCATTTAAAGAGAAACTTGATGGGTCTATGAATGTTATATACGATGCAAAGAGAGCTCCTGCAACTGCGGCAAGTCCTGCCGCAACGACGAAAACAATCATCTTATATATTTTTGTATTGTAACCAAAAACAGAAATTGCTTGTTCGTCCTCTCTAATTGCTTTTATAACTCTTCCAAAACTAGATCCTACTATATATTGTGAAAACAAATATGTTAGAAGAGTAAGTGCTGCTGCCAATATTAAAAAATGAGAATTTGATCTAAATACAAAACCAAAAATTTCAGGTCTGCCGATTCCTGGAATTCCAAGAGGTCCTCTTGTTAAGCTCTGCCAATTAAGCATGATGCTAAAAGCGATGATGTTAAAACCAAAGGATGCGAGCGCATAATAGTCACCCTTGAATTTTCCTAGAATTGCACCCAAGACTAATGAGACCGCCATGGCAATGATTGCGCCAACGACCATCGCTAAAAAGAAATTCCATCCGTAACCGGTCATAAGTATGGCCGTAGCATAAGCCCCTACTCCAAAAAATGTTGCATGCGTAATTGAAAGCAGTCCTGTGTAGCCAACAACCAAATTGAGACTTACGCCCAATATTGACCAAATTGAAATCAAAACCAAAAGGTGAATTATATATTCCATTAGTTAAATAATATCAAAGTTGTAATTATTTTGCTACTTTATATCCGAGAGCTCGCGGAGCGCCCGCGGGCGCCCCGAATTTTCATGCCAGAGGAAAGGGTGGCGAGAGGAGATTCCTCGAGCCACCCTCAGATATCATCGGGATCATGACCTGCCTCCTTGAAGCCTTCCAACATCTCAGCTTCATGCCTTTGCGCATCTTCGAGATCTCTTTCTTCCTTCAATACTTGAATCACCCCTTTTATTTCTTCCTGTTTGATCTGCTGTCTGTGTAGACTTAGTTCTCTACCGATAGCATTAGCTGATGCGTAAGGGTGTTCCATAATCAATTCTCGAATTAATGTACCTAGACTCTTAACTTCAACGCCTTCAGCTCTAAGGGCTGCAGCCCGATGACTTACGATTGACGCTAGCTCTTGAATCGTCAAATATTCGCATTCACTATTTTTGTGCATATGGGTCCTTTCGTTTCCCAGCCATAATTATACAACAAATTTAATTTTTGTGTCAAAAAGATGAATGCTAGTTAAGCTAGAAGCCTTAAAAAAATATTTGTTTCAGCCGTTGTATACTTAATCGTAAAAATACAAATAGATTTTAAATTATAAGCGTGTTGTGGTAAAGAAAATGATTGACTTTCATGAAGAAGAGTCTAAAATTTTAAGGTGGCGAAGATATCTAATTATGACGTGAGTACATATTTTAGATTCGTTTATTCCAAAAATGTCGACTGCGATAACATCCCTTCTATCCCCGCAGTGGAAAGCATCTAGAATGTATTTTTCAGAAAGATTTATAAGGCACAAAAAACAGACAAATAACAGATTTGAACTTTTTAGACATCTCCACTTATTAATAGTTTATTGTTAACTTAAAAAAAATAAGTAAATATGAATAAAATAATAGACATCTTTAAGTCTTATCATATTTTTTTGTTTGGATCAGGCCTTTTGATTTCACTTCTGTTTATTATGATAATTCCATCTGTCACTAACGCAGAGGCAGAGACGGCTTATCACGTTACAAGTATTATAAACGGATGAACAACATAAATATTACAAATACGTAATATTTAAAAATTAATCACTTTCCTGCAGGATTCCATACAAATAAATATATGACGAAGACATATTAAAGGAAAACCATCATTAGCTTGGTGGTTTTTCTATTTAGATAAAATCTTTGAAATCGCAAATCTAGATTAATTTTTGAAACAAGCATTGAAATTAATCATCAAATAGAACGATATAATTACTTACGCCATGTCAATATCTAGACTTGAATTAATAAGCATGTCGTATTTCCAATACATATTGACTTTTGTCAAGAAGAGTCTAAAATTCTACTGTAGCGAAGATATCTAATTATGACGTGAGTACATATTTTAGATTCGTTTATTCCAAAAATGTCGACTGCGATAACACCCCTCTATCCCCCGCAGTGGAAAGTATCTAGGTAATGTGTACTGAGAAAACTACAAACTTTATGACGTGGATAAATTAATTTTTATCTAAACAAGAGACAAGTAAAAACAGTTGAACTTTTTAGACGTCTTCACTTCTTAATAGCAATTATTAAAATTAAGAAATAAAAATATGAATAAAATAACAACAACATTAAAATCTTATAGCACCTACTTGCCAGTATTAGCTTTTATTGTGACAGCGCTTTTTGTCACATTGATTCCATCAATCACTAACGCTGATACACTTTATCGTCAATTACAAGTAGGATCACGTGGTGCGGATGTCTCATCGCTTCAAACTTTCCTAGCACAAGACCCAACACTTTACCCTCAAGGATTAGTTACTGGATACTTTGGATTTTTGACAAAGTCAGCTGTGTCTAATTTTCAATCTCGTAATGGCATTTCAGCTGTAGGACGAGTTGGACCTCAAACACTCCCTGTTATTAACGCGCAAATGGCATTGGGAACAAGTGGTGGCACAGCACCAACAATAGTAAGTGCGGGGGTTAATAATATCAATAGAAACTCTGCGACTGTAAATTGGTATACTAATGAAAATGCAAAAGGATTGGTATATTATAGTACAAGTCCTCTTAGCTTAGGTGAACATCTAAACTCTGTTGATGTTTCTGGAAACACAGCAATGACTGATGCAGGTTTCAGAACATCTCAAAGTGTTGTTTTGCAAAACCTACAACCAAACACAACTTACTATTACCTAGCTTACGTAACTGGAGCAACTGGTAATGTAAGTATCACATGGCCTGCAACATTCACTACTTCAAACTAGTCTGAACAAATATTCTTTCTAAGTGTCAGACAAAAAATTTTAGAACCTTAAATCTAAAATTTAAAAAACAAAAAAACTATCATTCAAAATTTACAACAAAAACTACCATAAATCGTCTGGTGGTTTTTTTGTTGGTGGAGTTTTACAAGATATTTATTATTTGAAAAACGAAAATCCCACCACCTAGACGGTGAGAATTCCGTTTTTGGATGTTGGGATTTTGGATGTTGTTGTGATGCTGTTGTATTGATAGCTAGTCTTCGGAAGGCCCGCCCATCGACATTTTACAGAACATGATTTCAGAATTGGGATTCACTCGATAACCCACCTGAAATTTGTCACACTCTGTCGATACAAGACTGCGAACGATTTCGATGATCAACCTCTCCAGCATCATTGATTGTGCATAGGAGTCTTGTCGAACAAGGAAGTCATTTCCCAGAAAATTGTTGAAGTCTTCCATCTTCTTAAAAGAATCGCCTGCCACCATTGATGCTAATTCTTCATCAGACACGGTTCCGCCATTTTCGTCCAACTTTTCTATGAGGGTCTGAAGGCGAACTATTTTAAGAATCTGATTAGGGGGGATCTTGTCCCTAGAAACTATGACTCTACCCCACCCAACAGGGTGTGCAATCAGCCTGTCATCAGGTATTCCATCAATAGTAGTGGCTTCGCCAAGGATTTGAGCAATGATCGATATAACGTTTTTCATCTGGATGCGTTTGGTTGGTTGTTTTGTTGTGTTTCTTCTCTCGATTATCATCTTGATGGTTTCAATATCAAGACCCATTTCTAAATACAGACTATGTCGATTTTGATAAATAGTCAATGTAAGGGAGTTGTGTTGGTTAGTGAAAAAATATGGATGTGTGTATGTATGTGTGTTGGAGCAATAACCAAAAAGTGATACTATAGCCCTAATGGAAAAAGATAACTTATGGGACATAATTGTGGTTGGTGGCGGCCCTGCGGGAATGATTGCAGCAGGAAGAGCCGCTGAAAAAGGTGCTAAGGTTCTTCTGATTGAAAAAAATGACTCGCTTGGCAGAAAGCTCTTGATCACAGGAGGAGGGAGATGTAATGTTACAAACTCGGAGTTTGATGTTAGAAAATTTTTGAATAGATTTAAGAACGATGGAAAATTCCTCTTCTCTGCCTTCTCTCAACATAGCGTTAAAGAATCTCTGGAGTTTTTTAACGAAAGGGGTATGTCTACAAAAGTCGAAAATGAACTGCGCACCTTCCCCACTTCAGACAAGGCGCAATCTGTCTTAGATGTTTTGGTTGATTACATGAAAGAAAACAATGTTGAAGTTCTATCTAACTGTCCCGTGACAGGAATCGCACAAAAAGATGCACCTGAAGGCAATAAGGTTGTTGGGGTTACTTTAAAAAACAAGAAAGTGATATATGGAAAAAGTATTATTATTGCAACGGGTGGAGCATCTCGTCCAGATACGGGTTCAACGGGAGATGGATTTGCTTGGCTTAAGGAAATTGGCCATACAATAATTCCCCCTACTCCCTCCCTTGTTCCAGTTGCCATCAAAGATAAATGGGTTGAAAATCTTGCAGGCTTTAGTCTGAACGATATAAAAATTTCTGTATTTCAAAACGGTAAAAAACAAGTATTTAAAAAGGGCAAGGTTCTTTTCACTCACGTTGGTTTAAGCGGTCCAACTATTTTAAATATGAGTAAGGATATTGGCGATCTTCTAAAGTATGGTGAGGTCACCGTCTCACTTGATCTTTTACCATCGGAAGATTACGGATTACTAAATACAAAACTCCAAGAACTTTTTAAAGAACATGATAAGAAAAAATTTAGAAATGCGATTGTTAATATCGTTCCTTCGGGAATTGCCCCCATCATTGTTGACCTATCATTAATTGATCCAGAAAAGGAATGCAATAGTATTACTAGAGAAGAGAGGGTTAGACTTATAAATCTTCTGAAAAATATTCCAATGCAAGTAGATAAGCTGCTTGGAGTTGATAAAGCAATCATTACAAGTGGTGGAGTATTACTTGATGAAGTTGATTTTAAGACGATGCAATCGCGCCTCTTCCCTAACCTTTACCTAGTTGGCGATATTTTAAATATTGACCGGCCATCTGGGGGTTTTAGCCTCCAAATATGCTGGACAACTGGAATGGTCGCAGGAGAATCAGCCGCAAAGTTTGCATAATAGTCCAAAGAAACGGTTTACAAAATTCGCAAAAATAAATTAATTATTGGGGCTAGTATATAGTCGAACCATTTCATTTTCTGAATTGTTGCATCGAACAAAACTGAATCTTTTTTCCAGCTCTCTATAATTTTTGAAATCCTTTGTATCGCATCTTGGTCATTGAAGAAAATTCCAACTTCAGAATTTAATTCAAATGAGAGGTAGTCCAAATTATTAGATCCAACAACGGCTTCTTTTGAGTCTATTGTCATTATCTTTGCATGATTCATCTTTGATTCAAGATAAATATCTATTCCCAATTTTGACAATTTAGACATATAAAAATAATTTACTCTGTCTATAAAGTAGTAGTCCGTTTTTTCTGGTACCAAAACCTCAACCTTGACGCCCCTCAGATTTGCTTGGTGCAACAATCCAATAAGCCATCTTTTTGGCATAAAATATGGAGTGACAAGAATTATCTCTTTTCTTGCATCCAGCAAATGCTTTGTATAAAGCTTTTTCAGCCTAAATTTGTTTTTTACAGGAGAATGGTCAACAAGCCAGTCGCGCATTTTGTCACGAATCTTTTCCTTCATCACATATTGCCCATTTGCCCTTAGAATTATTTTATTACGAGAGATGACCATACGATCAAGTATTTTTTGATCCAACCCTCCACACTCATGATAAACCTTTGCAAAAGATTTTGTTATTGAAGAAATTAGCTTTCCTCCTTTTATTTGTACAACCAAGTCATTCCAAAGTGATGCGCTCTGTTGAAAATTTACTCCACCAATGTAAGCAATTTTTTCATCCACTATTAAGATTTTACGATGAGTTCTATGTAAAAAATAACTTAAAAAGAACAGCTCTATACCAGCCTCTCTAATTTCAATAACTGCCTTTTTACTTAAACTTGAACTGCCAAAAGAATCTAAAATTATTTTGACCCTAATCCCCTCTTTGGCCTTTTCTTTTAGTAATTTCAAAAAATCAAAATCCACCATGTCCTCCTGAAAAATGTACATCTCAAGATATATAGATTCTTTGGCAACCAAAATAGCATTGAACATTGCCTGCCAAGACTTTTGCGAACTAGCAAAAAATTTGTAACGCATACGGATATTATAGCACAAAAGTACCTAAAAATAAGGCCTATTCCTCTGATCAGGAAAGTCTGATAAGATGTAAAAGTAGTAAAACATATCCTTTAATGAATCCTCTAAATACAATTAGCGCCAAAAATAAAAAATCAGTATATTTTGAAAATCTTGATGGTCTAAGATTTTTTGCCTTTTTGGCTGTGTTTATTTCTCACGCCACTCTATTTCTTGGATATAGCAATCTGTCCCCTACTTTTTATTGGATCAAAAAAAATATCTTAGTTAATGGCGATGTTGGTGTGTCGTTCTTTTTTGTTCTATCCGGCTTCTTAATCACTTATTTACTTTTAAAGGAAAAGGATGACTGTGATAAAATTTCTTTGAAGAACTTTTATATTAGAAGGATTTTAAGAATTTGGCCGGTCTATTTTACAACCATCATAGTTGGTTTTTTTATTTTACCGATGATTGCAAAATTGTTTGTCGGCAATGGCCCCTTTGTCTTCCTGCTAAATCCCTCCTTTACTCTATTGCCACAATACATGCTTTTCTTAGCAAACTTCAATCTAGCTTTTACCGGTGGATCAAGCGTTCCAACAGACGTCCTGTGGTCAATATCTGTAGAGGAACAATTTTATTTAGTTTGGCCTTGGCTTATCGCCTTTCTTCCTCGCAAGCACTTACTGAAGGCGCTTGGCGCAATTATTTTAGGCTCATGTATTTATAGATATTTTTATGCCCTCTCACCAAACGTAATCGCCTACTCAACTTTTTCAGTTATGTCAGATCTAGCAATCGGCTCTGTTTTGGCCTACCTCGTCTATACAAAGAATAATATTATAGACAAATTGCGCAACACTCCACGCCTTATAATTTTTAGCGCTTACACTTTTTTGTTTTTGATTATTTTTGGTAGACATTACGCTACAGATGCATTAATTGGAAATAATATTTTTTATGCTCTGTTTATCTCTATTTTTCCGTTGATTCTTGCTCTAATCTATTCTTTTGTGATACTCGATCAAAATGAAATGTCTCGATCGATATTTAAAATTGGCAAATCTAAAACCCTATCTTTCTTTGGCAAAATCTCTTACGGACTTTATTCGTATCATATTTTTGCCTTTGCAATTATTTTGCTAATTGCGCTTAGTCTTGGCTTTAATCTAAGATATGCATCACTCTTGCAGTGGATTATCATTGCCTTTACGTCTCTAATTACAGTTTTTTTCTTATCGATAATCTCGTACTACGGAATGGAAAAACCTTTCTTAAACAAAAAGCCAAAGACAGATGACAATTAATTATGATATAATCGAAGTAGCAAATTGGCAGTATAATTGTCAATAAAACTAAAATGAAAATTTCCATTGTTATACCAGCACATAACGAAGAATCATGCATAGCAGAAACAATTAAGGCGGCACTATCTCAAGATTATCCTAATTTTGAAGTTATTGTGGTTGATAACAATTGTACAGATAGAACTGCAGAGATAGCAAAAAAAATGGGTGTTAAAGTGGTTTCAGAGAAAAATAAAGGGACTCAATGGGCCAGAGAGCGAGGAAGAAAAGAAGCAACGGGAGATATTATTGCGAGCCTTGATGCAGACTGCTTGCCAAATCCTGATTGGCTAAAAAAAGCTGTAAAATATTTTTCCTCTCCAGAAATAGTTTCTGTTGGTGGTCCTTACGATTATTATGATGCTAAACCTGCGTTTAGAAAGTTCTCTCTACTTTTCCAAAAATATATATATTCACTTTTTAATACAATGATGCAATTCTTGCATAAGGGCGCAACATCCATTGGAGGCAATTCTTTTTTTAGAGCAAGTACTCTTGAAAAAATTGGTGGTTACGATACAAAGTTTGTATTTTATGGCGATGATACTGATACAGCAAAAAGAATCTCTAAAGAAGGCAAGGTGATATTTGACACAAAGCTTATCGTAAAAACTTCCGCACGCAGACTTAAATCAGAGGGTTCTTTAAAGATATCGATAATTTATATTTACCATTTCTTTAAGACTATTTTTAGTTAGCCCGCTCCCGCAACAACAATTGTGGTGTAGCCAATAAATCAAAAAGACCCGCCGCTGGTACGGTGGGTCTGTGTTGTTGTTTGACCATATTAATCCAGTGGTCGTTGTTTAGGTTGCTGTCTAAGCTAGGTGACTCCTACTAAGACTGCGGAACAACCCGCCATTTGTCAGTAAACCGGTCACGTTCGTAGATCCTGATGTAAGAGTTCGTCTTTTCAGACCGAATGCTTTGGCGAAGGTAAAGTTGCGCCAAGCTAAGCTCTGGAAAAACTTCCTCATCAAGGTCCATGCCGAGAAAGCGGTAAAGATCGGGACCAACCTTGAAGTTGGTTTTTTCGATCAATATCTGCTTGGTCAGCTCGAACAGTGCTTTGGTGTTTGGATCCATCGCCGTCGCCTGGAACTTCAAAAAGAACTTCTCGATTTCCAATTTTGCCAAGTTTGCCAAGTCACCTTGGACAATAGTCATTGTGTTGACCATGGCGACGACACGACGTAAACCGTTTGAGCTAGTGAAGCTAACCTGCGAGCAAAGTTTGTCATCGGTGATTAGCCGAGGAAAAACATGTCGCTTCAGACATTCCCCCAAATCTGCGGCGGCCCGAACTACGGTACCATTGAGGGCAAAGACTTGTGTGACAATTTCATCAATTGCCCCCACTTCGCCATTTTCTTGTTCGGTCAGACGCGCAAGTTCCAGTCCAAGTTGAATAAGAGTTTCCTCGATACTTCTAATCTTGGATCGGAAAATGTCCCGATTCTTAGTCAATTCCCTACTTCTTTGTGGCCAACTTAAGATCTTTTCTTTCAAAGCTTTTTCTTTCGCGGTGTTATGGATCTTAATTTTCGCAAGATCCTCCGCGGCGGACAAATGTTTGCCATACTCCAAGGTCCACTTTTTTCTTGATCTTTCTTCTTTGCCGGCGGCCTTTTCGCGTTCTCTTTTGTTTTTTGCGATTAAGCGACCCAACTCTGCAATCTTTGTTTTGAATTTCATCTCTGACGGTTCTTCCTATGGTTTCTGTTGTTTGTGATAGGTTACGATGTGGCAAAAATGCCAATCCACTCATATTATAATACATAAATAAGCCTTGGGCAATGTGATCTAGACCCGAGGAATTTAAAAACCGCCAAGCACCCGCTCGCGGTTTCTGTTCTCGTTTGTTCAGTTGAGAAAGACTGTTAGACTTTGCCAGGGCTTGTGTTGTTAACCCTCGATGACTGCCCCCTTTACAGGTGAACCCTTGACTCCATCCCAAGTAATCTGCCCAGTCAAAACCATGTTGGTGATCTTGGCCTGCCAGAGATGCTCCACAGCATTTACTCGAGCCGCTAGGGATCCGACGGTGTCGTCAGGTTTGATTTCAACCTTCGTACGAAAAATTATCGTGGAAGGATCATCGTAGATGTCAGTCGCATAATGCATAGTTACACCATGATGTTGAACTAAGCCGGCTTTGTAATCAGCCAGCACAGCCTCATGAACATGGTGACCGTAGAAACCCTTTCCATGGTACTTTGAAGGCATGTAGGCCGGGTGAATGTTGATTGTCTTGCTTGGATCGTGTCCTTCAATATGGCCTAGCCATCCTGAAAGAGCGACGTAGTCGGCTTGAGTTTCCTCTATGATGCGTTTGTAGTCCTCCGCCGTTCTTCCTTTTGGGGAATAAATGAAGCGAATTCCAAGGCGATCTGCACGTTTTCTGACACCACCAAACTCATGATTGGAAACAACAGCGACCGGATTTGCATGGAGCGTACCGTCATTGATTGCCTCAACAAGCTTCTCAAGACCAGATCCTCCACCCTCTCTGTCACCAGAGGCAAAAATGAGAAGGTTTGGTTTGTTGGAATAATTTTTTTTCATTTTCTTGCTTTTTTTGGTTGACGTTTGTGTTCAGTGAATTTTCTGGGGTTGCTGTTCTTGATGAAGATATTTCCTCGTCTCCTTAAAATATATCATTAAGCTCTGGAATGTCTAGTGCGTGCGATTTCATTTAGTCTTATTTCACTTTATCTAAAAATCAGAGTAAACCTAAGGCCGTTTCTATTGCCTTCATATGGGCCTTTACCCTATCTTCAAGCATATAATCAGAAGATGTTTCAAGTGTAAAATTCATAGATTTCTTCTTGATATGCAAATAAAATGCTTCTGGCCAAAAAGGCAACTTGTGCTTATATGAAGCAGAAACAACCCCCTTTTTGACAAGACGTTCATCAGCTGAGTTTTGTTCAATCGGAAAAACTTTTTCTACCTCCTTAATTATTTTTCTAGCAATTATTTTATTTGATCCGTATATGTAAAATCCTTCAGCTTCCCAATCTTCATGGACACAAATACTCATATCAAAATCAACTTGTTTTTCCAGCCAATTAGTGTGAGCCTTAACTTCCTTGGATGTTGGATTTAAATAATCACGATTTAAATCAACCCCATCTTCATTCTCTCTCGTATGTAATTTACACCCAGTAGGATTAAGGCACGGTAGTAAATAAATATTTACATCACTTGGCCATTGATTTTTTTCTAATAATTTATTTATCGAAACTGGTCCCGCGGGCTCATCGCCATGAATCCCCGATGAAATATAAACATTTTTTGCAGCTCCAGATACAATGTGTTTTAGAACAATGATTTCAAAACCTTTATTTATAGCTATCTTTTCTACCTTCCAACCGTGTTTTTTGGCATTTTTTAAGCAAGAGGAAAGAACATCGTCAATATCAATCCTTTCTCCAAAGTATGAGCCTTTATTTAATTTAAGATGTTCTATATTCATAAAGTTGTAAATTAATTTGTTAAAATTTATGTTTTCGACATAACATCAAGACCCAATTGCCTTCTAGCATAAATAAATGTAACTATCGCAGCAGACCATGTTATACAAAGTACACCCCACCAAACACCATTTATATCAAAATGAAATATGTGAATTAAAGAATAGAATACAATTACTGGCGCAATAATTTGACGATATAAACCAATCCAAACCGCATACATAGGACGTTTGATTCCTTGAAGTGCAGATACAGAAATGAAGAGAATCGCATATGCGATAAAAATAAAACAAGCAAAAACTAGGTAGTTACTTCCAATTGATTGGACATTTGGGTTGTTGGTAAAGACGGACATTAAAAAACCTCGTAAGAAAAACATCAGGACAGCCCCTATCGCCATAATGATTACACCATATTTAATACATAGTTTGTAAGCCTCTTTAATTCGTTCATATTTTTTTGATCCGTTATTTTGCCCAATTATGCTTAATGCCGCAACTGTAATACCAATTGTGGGCAATAATGTGATTTGTTCAATACGAGTGGCAATTCCATATGCCGCAACAGCAGTTTCTCCAAAGTTACTTATGAAGTAGGTGATGATAAAAATTCCGACACCTATTGTTGCCAAATTAAGACTTGCTGGTAAGGCCTGAGAAGTTATTTCTTTTATAGCAGACCATTCAAGTCTCATGTATTTAAAAGTCTCTTTTGTAATTAGTTTTACTTTTATGGCTTGATAGAAAATATAAATACATCCAATCATCTCCACAGTAACTGTTGCAATAGCAATTCCTGGAAATCCCAGTGCAGGCAGTCCCAGTCCCCCATACAAAAACCATGGATCCAAAATACAATTTAAAATAAAACCGCCAATTAGAAAATTCCTATAAGTTTTTGTGTTTCCATTTGCTTGCAAAATTGAATTAGCAACGCTTATCATTATAAAAAATATAGCTCCGTAGAAAATATAGTTCATGTAAGAAAGGGCGATAGAGAGGTACTCCCCTTCTGCACCAAGCAACCTAAAAATACTTGGCGATACCAATAAACCAAAAATCGTAAGAATTACTGAAACAATAATTCCAAAAGATATAGATTGCCCAATATACTTTTTTGTTTTAAATTGATCCCCTTCGCCAATAATGTTTGCTAATAAGGCTGTAATTCCAGTCGATATTCCAGAATCGAAAATAATAATCAGGAAAAATACCGGAAAAGAAAGTGACAGCGCGGCCAAAGCGGTTGTTGAAATTTGTCCACCAAAATATGTATCTACGACGTTATACATCGTATTGAAAAAGAACCCTATAACTACAGGCGTAGCTATTTTCTTAATCAAGTCTTTTATGGGATCTTCAATTAAATTTAAATCATTTTTACTCATAATATTATATTTAATTAAGCGTGGTTTATAATTTAAGCGTACTTCATGATTAGACAGACCCACTCAAAAATGCCAAAATATCCAGTAAATACCAGACATATTTTGAATCTTTTTTCATAGTGTTTAAGTTAAGTTAATAAAATTCAGATAGAAAGTGATTATCTTAAATCACGAACTAAAGAATTATTTTCTTTACAGGAGTCTTTTGAAAATTTAACATCCACTCAACTCCATATTTATCTGTGACAAGTCCAAATAAGGCACCCCAGAAAGTATCATCTACAGGCATGAAGACATCACCATCTTCTGAAAGCTTCTCAAATATTTTTCTAATTTCCTCTTCACTCTCACACTCAAGTGATATTCCAACACTGTCTCCAATAATTGCTCTATCACGCATCATGTCAGAACCGACAAGAATCCAATCACCTTTTTTCAAAGTTGAATGCATAATTAAATCTTGCTTATCATCTGACATATCTTTTGCCACAGGACTTTCTTTGACTGTCATAAACTCTAACTCACCACCAAGACACTCCTTGTAAAAATTCATAGCCTCGACACACTTACCGTCATTGAATCTAATAAATGGATTAATTTTAGTCATATGTTTAAGGTTAAGATTGTTAATCTCTAATTATATCAAAAACTACTATTGATTAAAATAGTATTTTATAACTTAAAATATAAGGCTTTTTTGGGTTAGTCTGACTTAATTCTAAATTGACCAAACGTTTATTTAGATGACAAAAAGTTCTTCAGCTTTTCTAGTTGTTGAGCAAAACCGTATTCCATTCCCTCAGCAGCCATACCTGCATCTGGCCCAGCCTTATTTATAGCTGCTTTGATTTTTACTTTAGTTTTACCATCCACTTCTATTAATGTAATCTCAGTAGTTTGGTCAATTGTTGTTTCCTTTTTTTTTCCTTCAGTCCAAGCCTTTGCATTATATGAAAGTTTTTCATTTGGTTTAACAACAGTAAATTCTGCTAGCATTGGCCATTGTGTTCCTTTGAAAGGACCCATTGCCTCTCCCGCTTCCATGACAATATAAAATTTTCCACCCACTCTTAAATCAACCTCACATTCCGGTATTGTGACATCATTTGGCCCCCACCATTTTTTTAACATTTCCGAATTAGTCCAAGCTTCCCAAACTTTTTCCAACGAAGCACCGTAGGTTCTTTCGAGTTCAATTTCTTTAATAGGTTTCATAATTTTTTTGTTAATTATTCTATTAATAGATCGACTACAATCAATTATATCAAAAATTGACCCTTTTTCAATGTCCAAATTAGGCTATATAATCTGGCTTTTTAAGGACTTTATTTTCTTAGGATTTATCGTTTAGATATTTACCAGCTACACTCAATGCAAATGAAGGCAGTATTACAAAGACAGTTGCAAACAAGAGTCTGATAAATATTTTACTTATAAAAGAATCTGGCGAATCTGGTCCAGAACCAGTTATAACAACCAAAATACCAATAATTCCAAAAACGATGGATGAGTAAATGAAGATCCTTGTTGCTATTTTTTGCATGATTTTAGTATAACAGCGGAAGTAAGATCAGTAAACCACGACTATAAAATCCTAATATGTATAGAATGAAATGTTTCTTTGTCTTCTTCGTATCCAAATTTATATCCTATTTTGTCAGTTCCCTTACTACCACATTTTTATATGGATAAATATGATATTCCACAAAATGCATATTTTGACCCGAACCGTTCTTTCCATCGATTTCTTTTTCAATTTTTCCACCCATTGATTCGGGAATTCTTCGGCTGGCAATATTTTTGTCAGCTACTGGATATATTATGTATTGATAATCCAAATTACTATCAGCCCAATCTTTAAGAGCCCGCATTGTTTCCATTCCATAGCCATGACCATGAGCAGACTTCTTTATCCATATACCAAGCTCCGGTGTTTTAGTATCAAGATGATGTAAACCTCCACAACCCAAAAATTCCTTCGTGTTTTTATCGAGAATAACAATTTGTAAATTCTTACCTTCAGAATTTTCTTTGATTGACGAATTTATAAAATCAACAGTTTCTCGTATTGATTCAGCTGGCTTAGGTATCATATAAAAAGCAATTTCTGGAGTGAATTCCTTAAAAATATTTTCTTTATACTCTAAGCTTATAGATTTAAGCAAAAGTCGTTTTGTCTCTATTTCTTCTGGAATCTTTTTATTCATATATAAATAATACCATAGGTTCAAACTCCATACCTAGGTATAAAAATAAGCCCATATATATTACATGTAAATTTGCGCTTTTTTGTAAAAAGAAGTAATATCGCAACTAGTATTCACCCCCCAACCCCCGTAAATCAGCAACCCCAATAGAAAGGAAACACATTGAAAAATAACACCGTATATCTGCTCATCGGACAACGAGGAGCAGGAAAAAGTCACTACGCCGGCAGGCTCAAAGAAAGACAGCCTGAACTTGAGTTGATAAGTCGAGATGAAATCCTCATACGTTTGTTTGGCACAACCAGCTTGTGCTCTTACACTGGCGGCCACTTCCACGCTAGCAACGAAGTGTTTCAGGAGATTGAGAAGACCTTCTCGGATAGCAACGAGAAAAAAGTCCTTCTCGACTTCTGGACAGGCTTCAGTAATGAGAGATGGTCACTCGTGCAAAAGCTGCGCCAACTTGGAGCCGAGCGCATCATAGCTCTCTACTTCATGACCCCGCTTCCGCTTGTCGAGAAATGGTTCTGGTCAAAACCTGGAATCGCACGAATGAGCGAAATGAGGTCAAAAAACGGAGAAAAAGGTGTTGCGTTTTATTCAGACACCGCACCCGCTCACGACTTTCAACTCTTTCATCAAGAAGCCCAAAAAATTGACCGTGATGGATTCGACGAGGTCATCCGAATCGATCCACAAGGCGAGCTGGTTCTCTTGACTTGAGAGAAAACCAAACCAAGCCACCCGACAGTACGTCTGCCGGGTGGCTTTCCCTTAATTTAGAAAACCATATTACTTGAATGTACGTAAATTTTAAATATCTTTCCTCATTAAAACTCCATCCGCATAATGAATGCTCACCTTACCTTCCCCATCCTCTTGCTCCCAAGAATCTTTAGTTTCCCCACAAACCTCATACCCTAATTTCTTATATAAGTCCTGTGCTTTAGTATTCTCTTTTTCTACACCAAGCATTGCAACATTAATACCCCTAGATTTAATTCTGTTTTCTAATTCTTTAATTAATCGAGTTCCAATACCCAATCCTCGTAATGACTCCTTTGTAATAATTTGCCACATAGTTCCAGCGTCTTTATGAACCTTGTAATCTACACCACCAATAGATATAGGATGTCCTTCCTCATCTCTGACAGCCAAATAGTCAACTTCGCCTTTCTCTACTCGTTCAAGAGCTTCTTTAACATAACGAATATGAGTCGGTGAGCCAGACCAAGAGATTTTATCTAAATCGTTAATAGTTAGATTATCAACGATTAATGAATTTACATCCATTACCTTTTTATTTTCTGTCATATTATTCTTTAGATAAGTTATTTAAATACTCCTCCATCAATATTATATCCTCAAGGTCTTTTGGATTACCAAGTTCTTTTTTGAACTTAATAAATTCCTCGAGCTTAATAAATGGATAGCTATTTATAATATCAGCATTTTCTATTAGACTTTTTGTATCACCTATATAATTTCCAAACATAAAATTTGGGAGAATATCAACATCTTCGCCTTTAAGCATCAGTCTACTGGTTTGCATACATTGTTCACAAGTACATTGTTTGTATTCTCCGCTTTCCAATAGAGTCTTATATAGATTTGGTGTTACCAATATATCAAGGTCATGAGCTTCTCTTATTCCATGTGCTGTCATAGATCCACCCACAACAACATATTCTCCTCTTGGCAGGTTTAGAGATGCTAGTTTTTTGTATATATCCATATAATTGAATTGTATCATAGGTTCGAACTCGATTTAAGGTAAACAAAAAATACCCTTGCAAAACAAGGATATTTTACGAGGCTTCGCACATGGGACGATCTTCAATTTATTATTGCACATGGCTTAAACCAAAATTTTTATCCATTTCTTCAATAAAATATCTCCTTACCTCTTCATTCTGTATACACCCAGCAACATAACTCTTATCCCAAGCACGATCTATCATTTGTTTCTTTATGGCGTCATTTGAATCAAATAATTCCCCAATATCGATAAGAACTATCTCATCTTTTGTATTAAGCCCGTAGTTCTTTGTAATATTAAAACTCTTATCTATCACACCAAGACCAAGGAGCTTTTTATTAAAAAAGATAAATTTGTCGATGGTGTTTTTCATGGATAGTACATCAGACCTTGAGAATAAATCATGAATAGGCGTAACCTTGTCTTGTTCAAAATCTAGTTCATTTATAAAATGTGGATTGGCAATATAATCGGCTGGAATATTTTTTGTTTTAAGTACATTAAATGAACGTAAGGCTGTCTTCTTCATACCTCTAGAAAATTCAGGTATTTTTGTAAATGAATCCTCTCGAAACGGAAATATGGTTTTTAATATAACCCAGTATGATTTTATAGGTGAGTGGAACCTCTTAAGAACGCGTCCATTATTCAAATCATACACGCTATATTGCCAACCTTCACCTATTTTTTTCATATAAAAATTGTATCACAAGTTTAAACTTTTATATAACAACAAACCAGCCACCAGAGGTCTTTGTAGACATGGTGGCTTGGGGTTGATGTTGTTTGATGTTATTGCGTCGCTGACGACAGTGGATTTTGAAAGCTCATGGGTCAAGCCATCTCTTACCTTCTCTGGTGTGTGGGTTGATATACCCAACACCAAAGATGTGGATAGGGTCGGGACAGCCGTGCATAAACTCGTTGAAACTCCTCATCCGCCTTCGCTGTCTAGACCGATTTGCCTGTCCCTTATCTTGAGTAAACAGAAGACAGCCTTCATACAACTCGTAGGAGAAAAGTTTTTTCAATTTCAGAAGCCTAGCGAGATGAAAGGCTACCTCATTTCTTGAAAAACCAGTCTCTTCCGTGAAGTCGTCGAAACTTTTGATGTCACACCTTGTCAATTCAAGGAGTTTTTCTCGTCTATTGTGTGCTTTTGTTTGATTTTGTTCATTCATTTGTTGCCTCCTCTCTGGTCTGTGTGTAAAGTAAGTCGTATATTAAAACACCGAGCAATACCTTAGTGGTGTCTAATAGCAGATTTTTCACGTCAGTTTGTTCTATTGGTTTTCAGTTTGTAGAGGTTTAGCTCAAAGACTTCCAAGGCAAAGAGCTGTTTTATTCATCAAAAGGATATTCTTTTATATACAGGAAGTCAATGTCATTTTTGAATTAGGTTCGAACTCAATTTAAGGTAAACAAAGATGCCTTTACAGAATAAGGATATTTTACTATGCTCCGAACCTGGGACGATGTTCGAATGATTGTTTTATGTAAATGAAAACCATCCCTGTCACGAGCGGCTTTCGTGAGGGGTGGTGAAGGTGGATTACTCAACAGGGATTACCCCATATGTTATATCTGATAAAGTGTTTTTCACCCTGTTGGTCTAACCACTCCATCCAAGAGATTGATACTCTCGCAAAGCCGTTGAGTCCAATCTGTACAGTGTCACCGACGTTGAGTTTTGGGGGAGGGTCAATTTCAACCCTTGCTCCACCCACAAACTCAACCAACCCGAAACCTAAGCGACTTACTACATGTTTTATCATAATACTTGTTGGCTGGTGTTACTGTTATTTCAGGACTTCATCTCTCGTGCGCTGGCGATTGCCGTCAAAGCGTTCTTGAGATATTCTTCAGCTTTTCCATAAGAGCTGTCTTTCATCGCTAGACTGGCAAGCTCTGCGAAAAGCCGTGCGACTTTTTCGTAATCTTTCTTTTTCATAATGACTTTGGTTCTGTGTTTTTAGTGGTTCAGCTCCGAGACTTCCAAATCAAAGAGCTGTTGTATTCATCAAAAGAATATTCTTTTACATACGAGAAGTCAATGTCATTTTATAATTAGGTTCGAACTAGATTTAAGGTAAACAAAAAATACCCTTACAGAATAAGGATATTTTACGAGGCTCCGAACTTGGGAGGTTGCTCCCTTTTTGTTCAAGAACGTAGTGATTGAATACAAATAGCAGTCCCCTTTAGGGGGTTCGAATTATTACCATCAACGATAAATAGTGCTTTCAGGAGGCCATTCTCCAGTTGGAATAGCTGAATTTTTAAAGTAAACCAAGTCTTCTGGTTTAATACTATCTTCAATACCAATCATATCGGCAATGCTTTTCATTGAATAGTAGTAAACATAATAATGTCGCAACCTTTTTAATGTAGGATCTTGTGACATATTCATATCCCAAAGTTCCTTAGGTCTAGGTAAAAGAGCCTCAATGATATGGTAATCAATTGAACCATCTTCCTTCTTGTAAATAGTTATATTATTTTGGCCGAATATATCAATCATCAATCCTGTTCTTTTTGTATATTCAATAATTTTTGAAACAATCTCTCTTACTACTATTTTATATTTTTCGTCCTTTAGCAATTCTTCAAAACTAACAAGAAAATTATCATCAATAATACTACGAGTCTCCCTCAAGGCTTCGTCTATATTAATTTGCTTAAAAAAATCAGTATGCGTAATTAAATCAGTACTAAACTCTATTGTTGAAAATTTTTCTGGATCTCTAAGCTCCTCCGCTACAACCTGAGTCTCCGCCAACATTTCTATTTCAGTTTCAAAATAATCTGGTAATTTTTCAACAGCATTAGCCCTTTCATTTCCCAAGAAAGATAGTAAAAATTCTTTTGTAATTGGTATTTTTATTTTAAATACTCCTGTCTTTAAAAAATGTTCTTCTCCAAAAATATCTTTTATTTCTTTTTCATCTCTTTCCAGTTCATCTATTTGTTCTCTTTGTGCTTCATGATTTTTATTCTCAAAATCATCAGGTGAGTAATTTTCAGCCGACAACAAATTTGATATTTTTTGTCTTAAAACAGTTTGACTGACTTTTATTATTTTTCTTGTACTTCCAGGAGTTTCTAATACCACTTTGTCAGCGCCAATTCCAACGAATTTATATCCACGTTTTTTTAACGGCTCCTGATCTAAAATTTCTTTTATTCTCTGTTTTGTCTCTTCCATGCATTTATTTTAACATTTATATTTAGCTATACATATAGAAAAAGAATGGCAATATGTAGGCATAAAAATAACCCTATATTATTAGGGGTATTTTCGTCGGCTCCGCACCTGGGAGGATGTTCGAATGTTAATAAACAAGGTAGAATAAACAGACACCATCAAAACCGTGAAAATATCTATTTTTATGAGGCTTTTCACGGTTTTGATTGATTAACGTAATGCATGGTTTCCTTACATTACTTGACTCAATGTAAGCAAAAAGGTATACTTTGCTTACATTGTTAAAAAGATGTAAACAAACATGAAATCAATACAAATTGGAGAATTAATACAACAAAAAAGTGGCTTTAAAGCATTCGTCCCCTACCCCTTTCCCCCAAAAGGTGGTTTTGAATTTAACCAAAAGACCCTAAAAAAAGTTGATGAAGCAACCCGTCTACTTGGTAAACTTGATGGAATTACAAAACTACTACCAGATGTAGATTTCTTTTTAGGTATGTACCTTAGAAAAGACGCAGCTTCATCAAGTCAAATTGAAGGAACAATGGCAACAATGATTGATGCGATTGAGGCTGAGGTAAATTCTAATGCAAGTATTCCTCCTGATGTCGATGATATTTTACATTACATCAAAGCTCTTAATTACGGTATGAAGCGAGTACAACAAGATAACTTTCCAATGTCTCTGCGTTTTATAAGAGAGCTACATAAACACTTGATGGACAAAGCACGTTCAACGCACTTTTCAGATCCAGGCGAATTTAGAAAATCACAAAATTGGATTGGTGGCACGCGTCCAGACAATGCCCGTTTTGTTCCTCCACCAGTTGAAGAAATGAAAGTATCACTTAGTGATCTTGAAAAGTTTATGCACGGAGATGATGACAACCTTACTCTGGTTAAAGCAGCCCTAATTCATGCTCAATTTGAGACTATTCACCCGTTCTTGGATGGTAATGGTAGAACTGGTCGAATGATTATAACCTTCTATCTTTGGAAAGAGGGGTATCTTGAAAAACCTGTTTTATTTTTATCCTCATATTTCAAAAAACATCAAAAAGTTTATTACGAGAAACTTCTTAACTATCACTTTGGTGGTGTTGAAGAATGGGTAGAATTCTTTCTTGATGGTGTTGCTGAAATTGCGAATGAAGCAATAGATATTGTTGGTAAGATTACAAAACTACGCGACAAAGATATGTTAAAAATTCAAACACTGGGAAAACGTGCCGCGATGAGTGCTGGTATTGTATTACCTAAATTATACGAACAACCTATTGTTAATATTGCTTCTATTCAAAAAATGACTAATTTTTCAAGAGTAGGATCTCAAGATATTATCAATCGTTTCATCGAAATGGATATTTTAGTTCCGAAAGATAAAGATAAGAAATATGGACAATCATACATATACAAGAAATATGTTGATATTTTTTCTGAGTAGAGGAGCTTTTAGTTAAATATCTTGTCCTAACTGGCTTCGAACTTGGGACGATGTTCGAATAATTTTTATTAACACATTTCTATAATATGATATAATCTTCGAATAATGAGGAAAAACGATAATAATTATGCTTTTATCGATAGTCAAAACTTAAATCTAGGTATAAAAGACTTGGGTTGGAAATTAGACTTCTATAAATTTAGAAGGTATCTTACTGAAAAGTATTCTGTTACTAAAGCATATATGTTTATTGGATATGTTCCTGGAAATGAAGCTCTATATACGGCACTACAGAATATGGGTTATATTTGCATATTTAAACCGACTCTTGAGTTAAAGGATGGAAGAGTCAAAGGTAATGTTGATGCTGAATTAGTACTTCATACAATGATTCAATTAAATAATTTCAATAAAGCGATTGTAGTATCAGGTGACGGAGATTTTTATTGTCTAATTGAGCATTTAATAAAAGAAAACAAACTAGAAATCTTACTTGTTCCAGATGAAAGAAGGTATTCTGCGCTACTTAAGAGGCTTAGTTCACCAGATAAAAATATCTTTGAATTTCTTAATAAAAAACGAGGTCAACTTGAGTATATAAATGAAAAGGCTCTGTAAGGGACGGGACCCCTACAGAACCTTTTCGTCGTGATGTGTATATTATATCAAGAGTTGTCTGTTAGTCAAGTAGAAAAATAACCCCATATTCATAGGGCTATTTTCACTGGCTCCCTATCTTGGACGAGTTCAGAACCATTAATTGGCAGAACATTAAAATTAAATTAGGTAGATTGAGTTTTGTATAAAAATTTAACACCATCCGAAGATGGTGTCATTACCCCGAAGAATTGAACTTCGGTAACGGTTTGTAACCGAGTGGAGAATACCACTATTTAGACAATTCCCTGCCGTTACGGACCTAGAGGAAAAGCGTATGGGCTATCGCACGGTGGCTGATAGGTCAAACAACTGTAACTCAACGCTAAAGCAAAAAGAAGCAGAAACGAATACTCGACGGGATGTCGGTATATCTCCGTAATTGTATCAAGAAGTTTTTTCAGTGTCGGTTGAACGAACTGCCGTCTCTCAACTGGTGAATAGAACATTCTCCAAGTCGATGAGGCAATAAGTTCTCCTTTTTCTGTTTTTACTTCAATCAGCCAATCACAGTATGCTCTACTTCTTTTTACTACACGGTGCATTAAGGTGTATGAGTATTGATAGCACATACCGAGATGAAGTGGTTGCTTCAACTCGACAGAACTATAACCCAAGGCAATTATCTCTGTGTCCTCGGCGAAGCTAAGGATTTTGTGAATGCTTGGCTTTGTCAGAGCAAGAACCAAGTCTCCACAACAAGTCAGACCTTTGAGGTTAGACCTGTAACGCCAAGCAGTGAATGGGTTGATGTGAACTTTGTTCCAGTCTCCAGTTGCAATTGCAAAAAGGATAAAACGGAAAAAAGACACAACCATCAACCTAGACTGCCAGCAAAATCCTACGGGGAGATTACAGATGTCAGGTATCTTTTTAAAGTGCATTTTCTTAGGGGATTCGGGATGCTAAGCCATTGCGTCAAGGTCGACGTCGTCAGATTTATTTGCGATGTGGCCAAAGACTTCTTCTGTGCCTCCTTTGAGAAGTTGCTGAAGATTTAGCCCACGAATTTGGGCATAATGTTCAGCTTGCTCCAAAAACAGAGGTTCTTCCCATCGTTCCGCGGCAGAATATCCAGCCCACCGCATGGGAAGCTCTCCAGCGACAGTCTTTCGTGTGAACAAATCGCCTCTGTCAGTCCCAACCCTTACCAATTCTGGTGTCTCAAACAAAGCGGAGTACCACTCGTCTTTGACACGAAGACTGATTAGGTCGTCACGGCTACGCATGAAGTAGATTTCAATAACCTCATCACCAATACGGACTTCCCCGTGGTTGGTATTAAAGTCAATGCAATCGTAGGTAACTCGTTTTCCGTGCAGGACTTCAAGGGCTGTGCGCACCATTTCCATTATGGCACAAACATTAGCAGTCAATACAGGCCGTTTCTTTTTATTAAACATGATGTTTTTCTCCTAGTTCAAGGTTCAGTTTCGTTGTTGAAGAGATTGCTCTCTTGGAACCACAGTTCAGTAGCTCTGTAAATATTATACATTAGATATAATATAAAGTCAAATTTGCTCCTATCTTGGACGAGTTCAGAACTTTGGATTGGGTAAATATTAGCAAAGAATTGCGTTGTTTTAATTTTGTATAAACAGAAAACCCACCAACTCGCGACGGAGCCAGTGGGTCTTCCGTGTTAAGTTGATGGGTGAATTACGAACGATGAACTGAATCATCGTGTTCGTAAACGATACGCCAACAATGGTGGCATGATAATAATCGGTGGCGTAGCCATATACACAGCGTAGGTGGCAATTTCCCAGTTCCATGTTTCCACGGCAAAGAGATTGCATATACCACCAAGACTCCATAATGTCCACGCTAACAAGTCTTCTTCCTCGGGTCTTTTCCATGATTTAACAATCGTTGGTATGGCGCCGTTTGCATCGACAGCCAAGCCTCCAAATAGTGTAATCAGTGGAAGAAAGCGAGCCCAAGCAGGAAGAACGTGTACTGATTCAATAATCTTGAAAGTTATCCAAGGGACAAAAAGAATCAGACCTATCGCGAGACAAATCTTATCTATCTTTGGCCAAGGCTCTTTTTCACGATTTTTGAACAAAGCTACACCCAACACGAATGCTGGACAGATAGCGTAACTGACAGCTACCCAGACACTAGCATTGGCGCCTGATGTCTTGTAGCTAAGGGCAACTGCCGTTCCGACGACAAGCCAGATAATCCAACTTGTCTTACTTGGCACCGTTGTGTTTTTGAAGATGGCGATAATGTATGGGAGAAATCCGAGAGTTGCGAACACGCCCGCAATCTTACCCATAAGTTCATGGTCAATTTGCACGATATTAAGTCCTTTCTTGTTGGTTGTTTGAATTCGAAATCAATGTGCGTATGCACGAGATAATAACACGTTTTATTAATACCGTCAAATCAGCGCCTATTGGACGAGTTCAGAACTGACTATCATCTATGTTTTTTACCAATAGCGACAATGTTGAATATGTTATTTACCACATACCCAAAAATTCTACCAGCACCCGAATAATCAACTTCAAGCATTTCTATATCCTCTTGTATTCCATCAAACAACACAGAATAATTACCAGAATTACTGATTGGTTTACATGCAATACATGAAATATGTTGATGCCTAAAGTGTTTAGTTGGTATTTTTGAGATTTTCTTTAGTTCTTTTGTTAACTTTTTTGCTTCAATATTATCTAGTTTATATATCTCACATTGATTATTATTATAAATCTCAAAACTAAAAACCACCCTCCTATTTTCATAGTCTTTAAGAGCGTCGGAAATGGCCACTGTTGGAGAAATGATATCCCGTTCCGCAGTTAGGTTTGCTATACTACTAGGAAGTTTTTGACTTGAGTTTTCCTGCATAAAACTTCTTTGCTGTAGTTAAATTTATTATATTATTTGATGACTCTGATGCAGATGTATCCTTTCTTGCTTCCTGCCAAGGAAGTTCAGAATGTGAAAGCGCCTCAAGATATTCTGCATTATATTTTCCATAAATAGCCCAGATACTTTCAAGTAATTCCACTTGTTTTTTAGAAAAACTGAAAGAAACTTTGGTGGTATCCATTTGTATTGGATTGAACTCAAACACCTTAAACCTTCTATATACAGCAGGAATTGCAGGCCCGTGAATCCATGCTTCAATCCTTTCAGAGAATAATTTTTCACCATTAACAACCAGAGACCAAACTTGCGCATAATAAAGTAGTTTCTGTAACTTTTTGTTGGTTATTGTTTCTTTTTCTTTATTTGCCTTATCAATAAAATACTCTGCGACAGTCAATGCACTTATTTTTTTAGTGACTGAACTCATGACCTTAGTATACTCTTCATAATATTTTTAATCAAGTTAAAATAGTTGATAAGTATTGTATACTAAAGTAAAGTAAAGATACCATGAATAAGAAAGTAAACATTAAAGACCCTTATGTTAATTCTAAAGGACTAAAAAAATTATGGAATTATTTTCTGTATTTAGTAGAAAAACCCGACTTTCTTGAAAAAATAGATGGGATACGAACCAAATATAACATAGATATAAACAATAAATTAGAGGATGACGGCAACCTATCTAATCAAGATTTATTTAAGGACATAATCGCATTGGCTGAAGAATATGAGCTTGATTCAAGTACTTGGTTGACGTCGATTGCCCCATTGGTGTTGTGGAATATATTAGCAGAACCAGCGTGTACAGATATTTGTATAACCTCTGATAATATAAATGACCACGATTTAAGCGAAAATGAGAGACGACACTATCCCGTATCAATTAGAATTAGCCCTTACGCAAGCAAACGTGACATCTTAGACTACATCAATAGATTTTATAAATACATCTCCCAAACCCAAGAAAATTACAAGGACGAATCAGTGAAAATTGGTCGCCTTAAGACAAGGAAAGATGCTATAAAAAAGCGTAATAGCTTTATATATGAACATAAACATCTGCCAACAAAAGAGATTATGCAACTCGTCGGCAAAGAGTTTGGTCTTAATTCTATTATTGACTGTGCTTATATAGGCAAAATAATAGCACTAGAAAACAAAAAAAGAAAAGAAGTGTGATACAGATTTTTTCCGTATTACAGAAAATACTTATACTGTATTTTGCATCAATAGTATTCTGAAGACATCCTTCGGGATATTTTATGCAGGATACTGTTTCAACAAAAAACTTCAAAGTAAACGAGCTACCAGCTAACGACAAACGAAAATTGGTCGATGCTTTAACTTGGTTAATACAAGAAGATAAAAAGCAAAATCCTGCACTTTATCAGATTAAAAAAGAACAAAATGATAGACACGATATGTCTCTTGATACCAAAAGACAAGATGAATTACCAATCAGGAGTAACCAGCTGGGAGCTTTACTCACAAACGGACCAATACAAGAAATACGTTCGAAATCCAAATAAGGCTGAAAAAGAAACTGGTAAATATTTCCCTAGATTAACAAGCTATGAACGAAAATTTTCTCAAGAAGCAAACATCCGAATGGAGTTTTCTGTCCCTAAGTTAATATATCTAAACAATCTAAATGAGCTTGAAGATAAAGACTTTACAGAGGTAATTGAGATACTCCAAGAAAGACTTAAGACCATGGGAGTAATCGTTACAAAAGAAGTTCTTGAAAATGCATCAGTAAGTTCGGTCCACTTTTCAAAGAACATATTACTTCAAGACGGATACACTTCTAGCCACTTAATTTCAGAAATGAATAAAGTTAATTTACAAAAAAGATTTGATTTTGCAAAGACTAGATTTATGAATGACGGACAAAGCCTCTATGCTCACACCACAGCCCACCAGCTTGTTATATACGACAAGATAGCAGATTTAAACAAAGACAAGAAGCGGGCAATAGATAAGGACCAAACTTTATATCAACAGAATCTATTTACAGAAATAACCAAAGAAGATAAATTCCAAGAAATAATACGATTTGAGATTAGGCTGGCTAAAAAGCCTAAAATGAATACGGTCATTGAAGATTTAGGCTATCAAAAGAACCCTACATTCAAAGACGTATTTAGTACTGAGATGAGTCAAAAAGTTGTTACTAGCTACTGGAAGACACTTATCAAAGAAAGAGGACTTGGAATATTCTCGATAACAATAAGACCAAAGGATATATTGCAGACTCTATTTCTAGCAGACTTAAAACTAAAGCCAAAACAAGCTGTCTATCTTCTAGGATTATTTACCTTAGCCAAGGACGAGAATGGTATGAGGCAACTAAGAGAGATTGTCTCAAAGAGGTCTACTGAAGAAACTTGGTATCGAATAGCCAGAGATTTACGACGGTCCAGTGAATTAATAACTCAAAACAAGCTACGGGACTGGGTTACTCAAATAGATACAGCGTTAGAAGATTATAAACCATATAAAATTAAAGATTATGAAAACAAATAAGAAAAACCTAAGTGCAATTGATAAATTTTCAAATAATATGAATCTACTTTTTGCAGATTATTATAATAAAAAACTTTCAGAAAGCATAAAAAGAGGGCTAGAATTAAGGAAAAAAAGATTGTCCACATCAAAAGTTGATATGTAAAGAATTGTAAAGTATACTTATTAAGTTAATATAATAAAAATGAATAAAGAAAAAGAATTTTACAAAGCAGAAGATTTAGCGAAGTCGTTAGAAGTAAACATTATGACGATTTATCGTTATATAAAATCAGGTCGCCTAAAGGCGTACAAGATAGGTCGTGAGTTTCGTATCGATAAAAAAGAATTCAATGTCTTTCTTAACAGCGTAAAAACAATATAAAAAAAATGGAAGAATGCCTAGTTCATGATTTAATCATGCAAACCAAAGAAATTCAGGATGATTTAAAAAGTATATTACTTATTGACCATAATAATAGTTTTAAACTAATACATGAAGACCAATACATAAACGGAATCACAGCTGATTTTACACTTGTATCAAATAACAAAATTAGAGCGATTGTTGAATGCAAAGCTGGAAATATAGGTATTACTGACTATGTTCGTGGTATAGGGCAAGTCATGCAATATGAGTATTTCTATGAAGAAAAAATTACCCCTAAGAGTATTGAGTATGATACTATTTTTAACTCCGTATTGTTGTTTCCCTCGTCTGTTATTAAAAATAATATATTCAATGTAGGTAGGTTCAAATATCCAAAAAGTACCGTAATTGTTGAATTGAACGATTCAAGTAAGGTACTTAGAAGAATTAATGACTCAGAACTTGATAAACTAAAGGAAGCGACCGAACAAAACTTGGTAACGATAAGCCAATACTACATAAGAGACAATCGACTATACGAATTATATATTCTTTTAAATTATCTAACATTTCTAAAATTCAAGGGCGTTAACGAGGTAAATAGAAATGATTCAGAGGAGCTTTTTTTGAATCATATAGGTACGCAAAATAATGGAAATTGGAGAAATGCGTTCATTAGTTTATCCTCTCTTGGTTTTATAGATAGTTATAATATCCCAACCTCTTCAGGAGTTAAGTATGCAAATCTAACTTTTGAAAAATTTGCTGTGGAAATATATAAGTCATACATAAAACCATATTTTGAAGTTATATTACAATTATTCAATACTGGAGAACAAGTGGACATTAGTAATCAAGAAATCTGCGACAGAATAAAACAAAGATACCTTGGTAGAGACGTCCTGTTTTTGACAGAGTCTGAAGGTAGATATATTTCTAGCTGGTTAAATATTCTAAGGGATGATTATGGATGTTTGGAATTTGCCCCAAGAAAAAAGGAGAGAAGAATGACTTATGATTTATTGAATTATAATGAGGAAGGTCTGGAAGCGGCAATTAAAAGTAAGTCTATCGCTTACGAATATATAAATAAATATTTTACACTATTAAATAACCAAAAAGCATATGTATACAATTTTTGAAACTTTTGTCGGTGTGGGTGGGTCTCATATTGGATTTAAAAATAAAGGGTTTAAAACCATCTACGTGAATGATAACAACGAAGATTGTTTAGCAACGCTTATATTAAACAATCCTGAATTACAAGGCACAGCATATATAGATAACAGAAGCATTCTTGATGTTTCCACGTCTGATTTATTGAAAAAAATTAAGATGAAGAAAAAATCTCTAGATGTATGTTTTGGTGGAATTGTATGTAAAGGTTTTAGTTTGGCTGGAGAAAGGTCCCCCAATGATGAAAGAAGTTATTTTTATCATAAACAAATTGAATTAGTTTCTGAACTGATGCCAAAAATTAGCATAATTGAAAACGTAAAAGGTATTCTAAATGCAAAAGTTTTATCTGCTAAAACGCCAAAGAAGATAAAAGATGAGGTTGACTTTATATGGCAAGAGCTTGAAAACTATAAGGGCAAAAAGGCGGATTTGAGGAAGAAAGACAAAATCACAAAATCATTTGAAAGTGAGGGTGAAGTTTTAAGGCAAAATAAAGAAAAAATGTTAGTTAGACTTGAAAAAGAAGGCTATTTGGTATCAGTACTAGATGATATACATGATATTTATCAAAAATTAGGCTACAAAGTCAAATATCAGGTACTAAACACAGCATGGTATGGAGCATCTACAAAAAGAGAGCGTGTTATTATCGTTGCAGTAAGAAACGATATAAAAGAAGAGTTCTTGTTTCCAGTACCTAAATTTTTAGATAAAACGATAACCACCAAACTAACTGGTTTCAACATAGACGGAGTAAAATTTAAAAAGCCTATTTCCATTAATGAGGCATTGTCTAAAATAAATTATAAAAAAATAGACCCTGATAATATCGCAATGCAACATTCACCAAAAACGGTTAGTCGTTTTAAGTGTATTCCTGAAGGAAGAAATATATCTGACATGATGGATGGCGTACCTGATGACCTTAAAATTAGTAAATTCTATTCAAGAGGAAACACAATGAGATTAAATGGAAATTCACTAAGTCCAACTCTTGTACCTGGACACAGCAATTTTCCTATTCACCCAAAAGAAGATAGGAGTATTACCGTCAGAGAAGCGGCTTGTATAACTGGCTTCCCTATTGACTACAAGTTCGTCGGTAGCCACACTAAACGTTGTGAGCATGTTGGTAACGCTGTCCCTCCGCCTCTTGCTGAAGCTATAGCTCAAAGTTGTATTGATTTGCTAAATAAAATTAAATGAAAGCAATAAACGTCTCAAGAGTATCAACGGAAGAACAAAAAGAAGCTGGTAATTCCCTACCTGCTCAAATTGAGCGTATAAATAAATATTGCAAAAACAAATCATTTGAAATTATTAAATCTTTTAGCTTCGATGAAAGTGCCTATAAAGATAAGCGAGATGAATTTGATAAATTTTTAGACTACGTTGAAGAGTTAGTTAAAAAAGAGAAGATAGCAGTTTGTTTTGACAAAGTAGACAGGCTTTCAAGAAGTGTTTTCGACAAGAGAGTTGCGAGACTTTATGAACTGGCCATGGCTGGAAAAATTGAACTTCATTTTGTTTCTGATAATCAGGTAATAAAAGGTGAGCTTTCTGCAACTGAAAAAGGTGGGTTTGGTATGAGTCTCGTAATGGCTAGTTACTATTCAAATGCTATTAGTGATAATGTCAAAAGAGCTTTTGAGCAAAAAAGAAGAAGTGGAGAATGGACTGGGCCAGTGTGTTTAGGTTATTTAAATATAAGCCTAAACGAGGAAAAAAGACTACGCAAAGACATAATAATTGACCCAGAGCGTGGCCACCTTATTCTAAAAATGTTTGAGCTTTATTCGACAGGATTGTACTCTTTAGAAACCTTGAGATTAAAGATGACAGAACTTGGATTAAGAACTCTCAAGGGAAACATCTTAACAAAAAGCGGAGTTGATAACATAATAAGAAACAGCTTTTATTGTGGAATAGCTATTTCGAGAAAATATGGTGCATACCCACACAACTACCCTCGTCTAATAACTAAGGATTTATTTGATAGATGTAAGGAAATTCAAATTGGACGATTCAATAACATACATAAGGAAGTCTCAAAAGACTTCATCTTTAAAGGTTTACTAAAATGCCAGAATTGCGGTTGTGCAATAACAGCTGAGCAACACGAGGGCAAGCCCATATACTATTCCTGTACAAATGGTAAACATATATGCAAGAGATTATATATCAATGAGAAAGACCTTCTGAAGCCCATATACGAGGTCCTAGAGCGTTTTGAGAGCATTACAGAGGAGGTGGCTAATGATTTAGTAAGTGAGCTAAGAAAGAACACTGAATCAGAAATTGTGTATCATAAAGCACAAATTAATCGTATAAGAATTAATTACGATAACCTTTTAGCAAAACAAGAAAGACTGCTTGAAGCTTTTTTGGACCAGAGTATTACTAAGAGCATCTATGACAAGAAACACGAAGAGCAACAAGACCAAATACAGACCTTAGAAATTGAAATGTCTGAACACAATAAAGCAGACTATGATTACCAAACTACCGTTGCCACAGTACTTTCTGTAGCAAGAAGAGCAAAGAGCATATTTGAAAATAGTTCTGAAGTTGCAGGAAAAAGAGCATTTTTGAGCATGATACTTCAGAACCCTGTCATAAACGAAAAAAAGCTAGTGTTTACAATAGCTTCTCCGTTCAATCTAGTATTAGAATTAGCTGACCGTCCAAACTGGCTCCGCGGGTAGGATTCGAACCTACGACCAATTCGTTAACAGCGAACTGCTCTACCACTGAGCTACCGCGGAATGTTTATTATCAAGTTATAGCTCATATGACTTGATGTAAGGAATAATAGCAAACGGTTTGTGTTTTGTAAACTGTATAATTATCTAAATACAAGGCTTGAAATATGGTTAGTATTAGAGAGATCTATGATAAATATATAAAAAAACCGCAAGCTGACAAAAGACTCGCGGTTTTTATATAGCCATATTATTAGTTATTACAATCCACCATGACACCCCTCCCTTTGGGCACTCAGCGCTCACACTAGGCCCTGTGGCGCAGGACTACCTTGTCACTGATATTTCCCCTGTTGGAGTTGTCTCTGCAATGTCTGACTTAACAGTGACCCTACCCGATGCATCCTGAGAGATTAGATAACCAGTATCATAATGATCTGATGTCTCCCAACTTGCTCCATCCTTCTTTGGATCAAATGGCAATGATGAAATATAAGTTGGTGTAATACAATCTGCTATATCATAGCCATCTACCCCACTCTTCATTTCAGTTGAAGTACCTGGCAACAATTTTGCTTCTCCGTTACAGCTAAATACCCCACCGTTGTCTGCTACGTTCTGGCTAACAGCGTTCAATATTGAAGCGACGTTTGCAGTACGTTGTGAATCTCTTGCTGTTTTGAATTGTTTTGCAGGATTTACTGCGACCAACACAACAGTTGCAAGAATTGCCAAAATACCAATGACAACCAAAACTTCAATAAGGGTAAAACCGTTAGCCTTTTTTAATAATCTATATCTTTCTAAAAAATTTGAAATAGCGGTCTTTTGTGCCACAGTTTGTGAATATGTCACAGGAACGGCTCTTTCAATTACATTATTTTTGTTCATGCAAGAACTCTATCAAAGCGACATGAAGTTTCTATAAAAAAATTCTAAAGAATTGCCAAAGTTTTCTTAAAGAATTAATTAAAGAATTAATTTCAGTTTACTTATATAAAATCTATAATCATCTATCTTCCATTCCATATATACCTTGGAATGATTGTTTTCATCTTCACCATTAAAAGTATTAAATCCCTCTATTTTAGCGTTGTAAGTACACGCGCTAGTGTCACATTTATTGAAATCAACCACCTTGCATTCAAAAGACTCAATCCCCTTCTGATTATAATTTGAGTACGAGGACTTAGTTGTCCAATAATTTTTATCGATTAAATCCCTCTCGGAAAAGTTTTTAATATTGGAAATTAAATCATCGTTCAATAAAGGGTATCTTGCCAGAGTACTTGAGATGTAATCAACACAAATTAAGGCGCTTTGTAAGCTCCTTTCCAATTTTATTATTTCCCGAACATTGTCCGCAATCTGTTTTTGATTTTCTGCATATCTAATCATCATAAAAAGTAAAGACATTGCTATAATTACGACAAAAACAAGCACAGCAAAACCACCCGAGCTACTATGGTTACTTGGTCTGACAAAGTTTTTACACCGTACATCTCCACCATTAAATAAATTCACAAAATCATCCTAGCAGAACAAACCTACAATTTATATAAAAAAAATCTAAAGAAAAACCAAAGATTATATTCCAACAATCTTCTTCCTTTCTGTCTTTAACCAAACCAAGAATATTACTATTCCCAAAACGGATAGTATTATGCCGATTTCTGAAAAATATCTTCCAAAAATATGCCACTTTTTACCCACCAGAACTCCAAGCATTAAATATGCAACTGACCAGGCTGTTGCTCCGACTACATTCCACAAAGTAAATGCCGTAAAATCCATATGAGTTGTCCCTGCAACTATTGGGACAACAGGTCTAATTGGACCTATAAATCTGGCGATGACAATACTTTTGGCACCATATTTATCAAAAAAAGAATGTCCAACCTCCAAATTTTTTGTACTTAAATATCTATGATGCTCTTTAAAAAATCTTCTGCCATATCTGCCTAAATAGTAACTAACAGTATCCCCTATCACGGCTCCTAATATAGATGCGATGACACATGGAAAAAAGTGCATATAGCCTTGTGAAATTACAGAACCAAAATAAAGCATTACAATCACCCCTGGAAAGACAGCTCCGACAGGGCTTGACTCTAGACCAGAAATTATAAAAACCACAAAATAAATAAGAATGCCTATTGAGGCAAAATACGGCATAGAATCTATTATTGGCTGTACTACAAATTCAAACACAAGGTGATTATATCAGATAAAAGCGATTTGCGCCTAGTTCGTCCTTACAAATTGTCCGCTACCATATTGTCCAACGTTATATTGCGACTGTGCATCATAATACTGGCCGTTATACTGTCCATAGTTTTGATAATTTTGCTGATATGGATAAGACGGATTCATATTTACGTTCATGTTCACATTAGTATTTTGACCCTGATATGGATAAGTAGTTCCATAATTTGTTTGGCCACTTCCAGCTTGATAGTACAAAGAGGCAGGAGTTGCTGTAGTGTAGCCCGTATTTACTCCATTAACCAAACCATTCATTGATCCATTTTGGTTATAACTTATTGTCTGTTGATTTGGAACGTAGACAATTTGTGGATAATTAACGTATTGATATGGTTGAGTAAGAGAGGAATTATAAGACGAGGAGTAGTTATTGTTTTGATTTGGTACGTAAGTTATTTGAGGGTAATTAACATATTGATATGGTTGAGTATATGAGGAACCATATGATGAATAACTGTTACCACAACCGTAACTACAACCAGAATATGAAGATCCGTAAGAATATGGATCATAATAAGAGTTCCCTCCATAACTATTATAACCGTAGTTGTTATAGCCAGAATTATTATAACCATTGTAGTTTCCATACTGATCGTATGCCCCAGTTCCGTAAGGGTCATATGAGTTATATCCGTAAGGATCATATGAGTTATATGAGTTATATGAGCCGTAACCGCCGTATGAAGAACTGTCGCAACCATAATAATCACAAGCTTGCGCCTTATTATTAGGCATTAGAACGAATATAGCGACAAGGACAGCAGATACGATTAAAGAATATGTTAAAGCTTTTTTCATGTCCAAATACTACCACAGATTATCGAAATATGCAATATAGCGCAGTATTTTAGTTTCAATACAGTTGTGTTATAGTATCTCCATGAATACTCTAACAAAAGGTACATTTAGACATATTGTCTTCAAAGATGGCGACACTTGGTATGCAGTTGCTCTTGAATTTAATATTGTTGAATCAAGTGATGATCCAAAACTCGCTTTCTTTAATCTGCTTCAAGCTGTAAGTGGATATATTGAGTCTGCAAAAAAAATAAAAGGAACGCGTTTTCAGTCCTTAAATCAAGAAGCCGATCAAGAGTATGAAAAACTTTGGTCAATACTTACTGCCCCGAAGAAAGTTAGCTCTTTGAAACCTATTAAATCTCCTTACTTAGTAAATATGTACGGGGTCTCAACAATATAAATGTCAAAAAGATTTTTCAACTGGACATTCAAAGACGTCGAGTCTTTTCTGAAGGAAAAGGGTTTTAAACTTAATTATACAAATGCAAGTCATTTTTACTATACAGGTAGTCATGATGGTATTTTAAGAAATGTATGTGTCCCTTTTCATGGAAGTAAAGTTATAAAACCACGGACATTAAAGGGTATTATTCTACAATCAGGGATAGACAAAGAAGAATGGTTCAAGTTTTAATTAGTAACTAGAGCTATTTTGCTTAACCTTGAAGGTACTCCAGATTTTATCGAAAATTGAAAAATAAGGGTCTCCGTCTTCTTTTGCATTTGAATACAAGCTGAATATTTCTTTATCGTTATTTTTATCAGTCACGCATATGTCTGCATGATATTGATTTGTATCAGCGCCCATTATTCCATATTTAATATAAGACCCTACTCCAAACAAACCTAGATCAATAAATTCTGAATCTTTGACTTTAACATTTGTTGAATCATTTAAATTAAAATTATATTCTGAGCAAGTCTCAACTATCGATTTTGTCTGCAAAACCAAACTTCTATTGTCAGAGGTTTTAAATGTTATATTCACTGTACCGTTTTCAAAAAGCTCCTCTTTCTGCCATGTCTCAGGAACTCTAAAAGAAAAATCTAGACTAGAAAAAGTATAATTATAAGGGTACCAGGTTGATGTCTTCTCCCCTTGCTCCTTAAACAATTTTGCCTCACTAACTTTTTGCATCAAGTTATTAGCAAGTTTGTATTTGATAACCTTATTTGCCGATGGTTTTCCTAGAAAATCTCCATTTGCATAGAAGTTACCTATTAAAACCGCTGACCTATCGGAAATTTCTGCAGATAAGATTGTCGGTGAATATAATCCAAAATTGAACGGAACAATATTATAAGATTTATCTTCCAATACTGATGTGGTGGTAGTAGCTACGGTGGTGGTGGCTGCAGTGGTGGTAGCTTTTATGACAGATTTGTCGGTGCTGGATTTGGACTTAACCGCGCTAGATGTAGCAGACTTAACAACACCTGAAGTGGCTTTGACGGCGCTCGTTGTGGCTTTGACGGCGCTCGTTGCGGATTTAGCAACACTTGTCGTAGCAGTAATAAGTGCATAAAAATTGTCAGTCTTAAGCTTGTCTGTCGCCAAGTTTTCTATCGCAGAAACTGAAATTATGGAATCGTTGACCTTATCGCCATTTAAATCTCCAATAGACCATATCTTATCTAAACTATATTGGGGAAAACAAACCCTACCGGTCTGATCGTTATAACAACTATCGCCAACAGCTTTTCCATTAAGCAATTTAATATCTACGCCATCGGTATTTTCCTTTGTCTTTATGAGATAATTTGACAGCTTAGCAAAGTTGACCATTTTGTTAGCCTCATCTGAATTTGGATCAACATTAGGACCAAAAGCAATTTTAACGATAGATCCACCGCTCTCGCCATCTGAATTATTTACCCCACTGTCTGAACCTTGATTTGCGATATTAGCATTTCTAATATTTCTAAGAACAATGGCAGGTGAATCTATCAAGCTTTTCATCGGCACATCCTGCTTCCCTGCTAAATTTGAATTGTTATTCAAATCAACAAATTCCGCTGTTGAGGTGCCGTCCAATTGTTGTTGCTTTTGTTTAGCTATACTATTGAAAAGATTTTTTTGCTCATTAATTCCAATATAATAACCGGCAACAGTAAGAAGGGCTACGCCTAAAATAAAATAGAATACAAATAAAACAGAGCCTTTATTTTTATTATTCTTTTTATTATTAAGAGACATAACAATATTATATCACTATGTAAGCAAAACTTCTTTGACCTTTTCAACAATTTGATCCAATGTGTAATTTGTTTTTACGATAAAGACTGTGCTACCCTGCTCCATTGCATGCGCAACACTTTCTGGCTTATCCAGTGCTGTTAGCATTATAACTTTTGCATTTTCTCCCCAAGCGTCAATTCTAAGTTTTTCCAAAGTCTCCCAACCACTCATGTTTGGCATGATAACATCTAGCAATATTAAATCTGGTTTAGTCTCCAGCGCTTTCTTCAAACCCACAACTCCATCATTTGCAGATTCAGCAATAAAACCTGAAAAATTTAACTTATCAACTAGGACCGTTGTGAGATTTTCATCGTCATCAATTATTAAAATCTTTTTCTTTGCGATGTCGCCTTGTGCGATATCCTGTGCGGTACTTTGCACTACGTCTTTGCCGTCCGCGTTTTGTGTATCTTGTGTTGTTGTTTGTGGTTCCATATAGTATAGATTATAACCTTAATGTGAAAGTTGAGCCAGCGTTTTCTTCTGAGACAAAACTTATACTGCCGCCCATTGCTTCTGCAACAGATTTCACCAGATACAGTCCAAGCCCCGTACTTTGAGCATTGCTTACATCCTTCACGTTTGCGGCTCTAAATAGCTTTGAAAAAATCCTGTTTTGGTCATCTTTTGGAATACCAAGCCCCGTATCAGACACGCTTATAGAACTCTGTCCAATACCAGATTTTTCATCCAAGCTAATCGTTACGCTACCTCCATCTTTATTATATTTAATGGCGTTTGTAATTAAGTTTTGTATAATAATTCTAAGTAATTTTGGATCACTGTTTACATTTGTCAAAACATCGTTATATCTTTTCTGAAATACGATTTTCTTTTTGTCGATCTGTGATGCTAACTCAACCAATATTCCATCTATCATTTCCGGAACATTTGTTTTCTGCTTAGTGATTGCCAAAGTACCAATTTCTATTCTTGAGACATTAAGCAAAACCTCCACTAAATCAATCATCTCTGTATTTACCAAATACATTTTGTTTAAATAATCTTTTTGCTTTTCATTCAACGCGCCGAGCTGATCTGAATTAAGCATTTCTGTATACCATTTTATAGTTACCAAAGGTGTCCTTAGCTGATGAGAAGCCAAAGAAACGAATTCTGTTTTTGCCTGATCCAAATGTTTTTGTTCTGTAATATCAAAGACGGTCACTAACCCATTTTTTTCTCTAGTTACAGAATCTTTCGTCAAGAAAATTGAAATGGAAGCCCATTTTACGCCGTTTTCTTTTGTTATTAATCTTATTTCCTGCTTGTCGATTGGCGAATCGGCTTTGAAAAAGTTTAAGAGTCTGTCGCCGAGTTCCTTGTCTTCCTCTGCTGTAAAAGCAAAGAAATTTTTTTTAGATATCTCTTCTGGAACTACACCAAAGAATCTAAGGGCAGATTTGTTACCTCCTTTTATTTCTCCATTTTTATTAATCGTCAAATATGGTACTGGAGAATTTTCATAAAGTTCTTCTAGTTGAAATTTGGCGATCGATAAGTCCTTCGTTCTATATTCTGATATCAAACCGGCTCTAGTTGATGATGTTAATAGTAGATAGATGATATATCCAATTAAGACGATCGCGGTGTATAGCAAGATACTAAGTAACATAACCTGAATATCTAAAATGGAATATCCCTCAAATGAATAACCTTGTCCTAAATCAATCTGAGGATTTCTAAAAAAATCTATTACGTATGGGACGGACAAATAAAGACCTGCTGTAAAAATAATTATAATTGTAAGGCTAATGATAGCGTGTTTGGTTTTTAGTCCTTTTTTTGTTTCTTGTCCTTGAGGTTGCATGAAATTATTATAGCATTTAAGACAATTCTAGGACAACAAAAGGTTGATAATATAGGGTTTGGCTCTAATGGTATTGCAAAATTTAAAATGGTATAATTTAATTGTCGCCAATCAAAAACTAAACAACACAAACATGACAAACATAGACCCAGTTAATGAAGATCTTCGCTTGAAAAGAGTCCAAGAAATGGGACTTTTGGATAATTTGGCCCCAGAAGAAAGATTTGATCGTTTTACAAAACGAGCCATCGATGAATTACATGTCCCAATTTCTACTCTAACAATTTTAGACGAGTCAAAAGAATATTATAAATCCTGCCAAGGGTTAACGGAGACAGAAGGACCTAGAGCAATTTCTTTTTGTAGCCACGCTCTTCTCTCAAAAGATTTGTTTGTGATTTCAGACTGTCTAAAAGATCCTCGTTTTGCTACAAACCCAATGGTTGTTGGAAGTCCTTTTATTCGTTTCTATGCTGGAATGGCAATTTATGATCACAAGACAAGTCAGCCTATTGCTGTTTTTTGTATAAAAGACAGAGAGCCTAGAGAATTTAACATTTCTGAAATAGCCTCTTTTTTGAATATTGCTAGCGAGGTTGAGAAGGAGATGAACAAATAATCTACGTCCAACCAAAATAACGCCCTCAGAACCCACAGCGAAGATGCTAAACTCTAGTATTTTACTTCACCGGACCTTTCTTTTAGGTCTATTGGGTATTTGCCATTGAAACATGAGGTGCAGAACAGGCATTCACTAAGTCCTGTTGCCTCAATCATTCCTTCGTATGATAGAAAATTTAATGAAGTGGAACCAAGATAGTGATTCATCTCCTCCACCGTCATTTTTGATGCCAGAAGAGCATCTTGTTTTGGCAGGTCTATTCCGTAAAAGTCAGGGTATCTAACTGGCGGAGAGCTTATGACAAAGTGCACCTCCTTCGCTCCAGTTTCAAAAAGCATCTTTACAATTTGTCTGGATGTAGTTCCTCTTACGATAGAATCATCGACAACAATCACCCTCTTATTTTCAATCATTTCCTTGAGTGGTGCCAGTTTCAGCTTTACACCTTGATCTCTAATATGTTGTTCAGGTTCAATAAAAGTTCTATGAATATATCTACTTTTAATTATTCCCATTTCAAAAGGAATTCCAGATGCGTTAGCATAACCTATTGCAACAGGAATAGACGTTTCTGGAATTGGTATGACTACATCAGCATCAATTAAATATTCCTCTGCTAATCTTTTACCAAACTTCTTTCTAACATCGTAAACTGACTTACCAAGAAGAGTACTATCTGGGCGAGAAAAATAAACAAACTCAAATATGTCTAGCTTTTGTATACCCTTAACGATTTGTTTAATCTTAAGACCGCTTTCATCAACCACAACCATTTCTCCTGGATTCACATCTCTAATAAAATTTGCGCCAATCGGGTGAAAGGCGCAAGTCTCTGATGCAAAAACAAATCCTCCGTTTAGCTTAGCAATTGAAAGAGGTCTAATCCCATATTGATCACGGAGCGCGACAAGCTTATCCTTCGTCATAATTAATAAAGAAAAAGATCCCGTCATTAGCGGGAAAATTTGTTCTATTGCTGATTCTATTGACTTGCCTTCTTTAGTCACTGAATGTAGCGCTTCTGTTATTATCATGGAATCTGATGCGTCTTTTAATTCTATTCCTCTGGCTTTTAGAAAACTTGTTAGTAAAGTTGTACTTGGTAAGTTGCCGTTGTGCACTAGAGAAATTGATTTATCAGAAGTTTCTATTGGGTGTGCATATTCAGCTCCTGCGCCCGATGAAGTTGAATATCTATTGTGTCCGATGGCAATATGGCCTGGGAGACTTTTAATTATTCCTTCATTAAAAACTTGAGAGACCAAACCTACTCCCTTGTGACAGTAAACTTCTTCTCCATCTGTTGAAGCAATTCCAGAATTTTCTTGCCCTCTGTGTTGAAGAGCATATAAACCAAAAAAGGCCAGACGGCTTACGTCTAGACCTTTCCCGTAAATTCCAAATACGGCACATTTTTCTCCTAGTTTTTTCATATATTCATTATACTGCCAAGTACAAAACTTTGCACATCGATATTATATGGCTAATTAATTATTTAAAATCTAAGAAAAGTGGAGCGTGGTCAGAAACTTCATCTAGTAAGACTTTAAAATCTATGGTTTCAATTCCTTTTGAGACAAAAACATAATCGGCAAACTTAATTGGCTTTGGATATAAAGACGTGCGAGTTGAAATGATTCCTTGCTCTTTAATTAAATTCACACACCCCAACTTTTCTTCTATCATTTGCAGACTCTTGGTATCTGGTAAAAGGTTGAAATCTCCACAAAGGACATAATCATTTTTGATATCCTTAACAAATTCAACAATTTTTTTAGACTGATTTAGTCTATCTTCAGTATCTCCCTTACCTTCCCCGTTCCATAGTCCATGGAAATTTAATATTGTTAGAGCCTTACCATTATATTCAGTTTTTAAGAATTGGATATTTTTTGCTGTATATCCATAAGCTTCCAATGAAGGATTGTGTCCAATATATTTATGAACGAAAAAATCACCTTCTTCAAGAATTTTGAAGTCTTTTTTTATAAATATAGCGAGCCCCCAGTAATCTTCTTGATACGGCTTGTAATATGAGTTGTATTTTGTAGAAAGGACGCCTTTTATATCGTCAAAAAAATTTAAATTTGAACCATCCCTCCATATTTTTTCTTTTTCTTCCGCGTTGTGATATACCTCTTGAAAACAGAATACATCAATGTCTCCATTCTCTATTAGAAACTTCTTAAGTTCACCTGTCATCTTTCCACACCATGTATTTAGAGTGACCAACTTCATACTTATTTTTACATGACAGCTTCACCAAAAGCCTCGTCTTTTACATCAGCATCTGCATCAGCTTTTGTAACATGAATTATTCCATCTATGTGATTTGCTGGAGCGTAAATTGTGTAAACCTTAAGATTACCTGCCCCTGTATTTACTACATTATGTTTTGTTCCTGGAGTAACAACTACAACATCGCCAGTATTCATTTCTGTTTCTTCACCATCAAGAATTGCCTTGGCAGAACCACTCAGTATAAAAATTGTCTGTTCAACATGAGCGTGAGTTTCTTCTCCAATCTCCCCTCCTGCGGGAATATCCATCACTACCAATTGAGATTTTTGCCCAGTAAAAAGAACCTCTCTAAAGTTGCTGTTTTCTGTTGTATTTTTTATTATGTTTGTTATATATGACATGTGTTTAATTATACTATACTTTATAAAAATGCCACACGTCCTATTCTGTTGGCCAATTTTGACTATCCAAATCATCTTGGATTAATTTGGCCATATTATCAGGCGTAAATCTTTCAGACAGAGCCTTATAGTACGACGGGTTCTTTTTCCAATCTGCTTCATTCGATTTATCTAAAATACCGCACATTTGTTCAAACGACACATCACGCACTAAATCACTACGAAGAGAGACAGTATCTGAAGTCGATACATATCGCAAACTCTCTAGAAAATCTCTCATCTCCTTCAACTTTTTCATTGTAGAAATAAAAAGCTCAGTTTTGTCAAAGACGCTTCCGCCCCAAGCATCCCAATTAATCTATCAACAATATCTTGATTACCCACATGTACGGCTTGATCTCCTGTTTGATTAGGTTCTATTATTTTTTCTTCTGTTTTTTTAGGTGTAAAATCGTGATATATAATATTGTTTTCTTCAGTCATATCTAAAGTTTACTATATAATAGCTTAAAAATCTTCTTTTGAAATTGAGCGATCATTTCATTCTCAATTACAATCACTGTTTTACTGTTATAGTCAATTAAAGCAACCTTACTGCCGTAAATAACCTGCGTTATATTCAGATCAAATAAATCATAATTACTTGGAATAGTTTTAACTGATTTGCCAAGTTTTTTAGAAATAATTTTACTTGAAGATTCATCCGTAATAATAAATCGCTCCAGAGACTTTCTATCACGAATTATTCTATAGTCAGCTGGAACGTATTTTTTACGAGATAAGGTTAGCGCGGAGCTATATCGATAATATACTTCATTTTTACTAAGACTATGGACGACGTCCGAAAACACCGCCTTAATTGCTTTATCACCTTCCGTATATGTAACGATAGGTTTTTTGTCCCTCATTTTATATGTCTCATGTAAGTCATGTATTTCTGCATTAAAATTATCCTCTAGGTCATTAAATATTTTTTCTATCTTTTCAGGCGAGCCAGCGACATACAATTTATACTTTCCTTTTGGCACAATACTTACTAGCCCAAATTCAATTAGATTAGATATAGATTTATAGATTGTTGGCCTATGCATTTTTGTCTGACGAACAATATCTGAAATAGATAGTGGACCCTTCTTTAAAAGAGCTTTGTAGATTACTTCTTCTTCCCTACTCATTCCTATTTGTTCCAAAACTGTTTTGTTTGTTTTCATAAGTTGTAATATATTGTTACAACTTAATATATCACTATTACCTATAAAATCAAGGGTTTTTAGAGATATCCACTTTTATAGATACAAGTTTTGCTGTTTTCGAATACACCCTTCTATTTTTAGTTTATATTGGAATTAGAAGTAAATTAACAGCTAACAACAATAACTATGAAAAACACAAATACGACTAAGGTCGAAGAAATGACAATCGAACAAATTGGTTCCTTCCTACTAGAGGAGGTTGTCCCACAGGCGATCAAGATTATACAAGACGAATGCCATGACTTAACTATTCACAAGAAAGTTGGTTATGATGGCGTCAAGGATGATCTTGCAACCAATGGTGACAAATTGGCTCAAGCGATGTACATGAAGGAACTATCTGAACACTTCCCCAACTTTGGCATAATTGCCGAAGAAGATGGTGTGGCGTTTAATGGTACAAATGCAGATGGTGATGATATCTACTTCACCGTTGATCCTTTGGATGGAACCAAGGCATATGAGCGTGGATCATCGCAGGGTGTTGGGACTATGATTGCTTTAATCAAGAACGATGAAGTAATTGCATCATATATCGGCGATGCCAATACCAGCGAAATATATGGATTTGCTAGTCTAGATAAGACTGGTCCGGTCATAAGACGTCGCTTTGGTTTTACAGACAATCTCAAGCCAGACATCCTTCGTCCTTTAACTAAACAGCACGTCCTTCTACGCGAAATTCCACGTAAACAACCGGCACTAATTAACAAAATGATTAAAGATGTTAAAGATGGTGGTCTGTTCAAGGATGCAGAAGTCTCGCGCGGAAGTATTGGCACCATGCTCGCAAGATTATGGAAAGGTGAAATTGGAGCCGTCGTACTTGAGGCAAACTTCAACACCCCTTGGGACTTGGCACCAATACTTGGTATAAGCAAAAGACTTGGGTTCAAGTTTTACAAACTTGATGAACGAGGTACTCTTGTCGAGTATAGTCCCTCTCTCGTAAAGACAGTCACCCAAAAACCTTATACAGAAATTATTATTCATAAATCACATGAAGAAGAACTAAAATCATGGCTAAAACAAAACTAAAAACAACCACGCCGCTCGATGTGCAAAACGAAGCGATTGGGTTTGACATTGGAAACACTATAGTGAATTCATCGACCAAAGCAAAGCAAACATTTCCTCAATCCTTTAGGGTTATCAAGAGACTAGTAGATGAGCGCTTCGGCAATAAAAGCTATGTGGTCTCAAAAGTAAACCCTGAACAAGAGATCCGCGCAAAGGTTTGGATCAAAAAGAAGGGTTTGCATGAAAAGACAGGAATAATTCAAGAGAATATTTTCTTTTGCAGAGAAAGGCATGAAAAAGCACCAATCTGCAAGTCTCTTGGCATCACACATTTTATTGACGATAGACCAGAAGTCTTGAGTCATATGGAAAGTGTTCCCCATCGAATTTTATTCCGAGGCGATGAAGATGATTTTCAAAAGTTCAAATCAAAACTCCAAGGAGTAATCCGAGTCAAGAACTGGAGAGAGATTGAAGAGCTGTTGTTGGGGGTAGATTAAAATAGATCTTTGTAATTCATTAAACGTTCTTTATAGCGATACGGAAGCAAGATAACGGTACTTGAGGCTGTCTGAAGGATAGATATATGAAGCTTATTTATGGCTCTATATACCTATCCTCCAGAGCATCGCTCTGTGTGGCTGGGACTAAAACAAGTGTTATCAACCCCAAACCAACAAAAGCAATGAAACACCCCCCATGGGCCAACGCCCGCTACCGTTCGAAATTGAGCCAAATGTCCGCCACCTCCTGCTGCATCGGCGCCGTCGAAATGAGCCCCTGACGACACGGCCCCCGCCAGCGAGGTCTCCCAACAACAAGGTTTAACAGGATCTAGATCTTCTTTTGCAAACCCATAAAGCAAAAGATAGATAGAGATAATGGAAAACCATATGGTAACCCACCATGCATAATTGTTAGGAGCCCTACACGGCGCAACTTGACCGCCCCCTCACCGGGGCGGTCTTTACTTTTCCACAAAAGTGGTATAATTGTAGTCGGCGTCGAGCTTTTATTAACAGTTCAATTTAAAAAATATAAATTTATGTTAACAACAATCGCAGTAATCTTAATCGTTTTGTGGCTATTGGGATTAGTCACATCTTATACCTTGGGTGGTTTTATTCACGTTCTTCTAGTTATAGCAATCATATTAATAATAATGAGGTTGGTTAAAAAAGAGGAAGTGATGTAACGCCTACATATTATTAAACACAGTTGTAGTTTTGAATAATCTAGAACCGTAGGACTAAATGAACACCACCGATAAGGCTGTTTGAACTTTTGAAAAATATCAAGAGAACTTTTTTTCTTGCCTTCTTTTTATGTATCGATATTCATGAACTGTTAGCGAGATGACAACCAGATCTAATATCGTAAAAATAATTAACCAAATAGATTGGGTAATGGTGAATCTATATATTTGATAAAGAATAAACATACCGAATACAATAATTGAAGTTGGGTAAGCCCAAAGTTTTTCCTTAAATAGACTCATAAGCAGAATCAGTTTTATAATACCGTGACTTAGTAAATAAAAAGCAACAAAGTGTTGAGAGGACACCGAAAAGCTCTCTGCAAATTTAATTAAATAATTTGAAAAGAGGTCTCTAGGGTCTTCCAAAAGTTCGCTTCTGGTCATCCAAACAACTAGATTGGATACAAATTGCTGACTTATAAAATAAACAAAAAAGGCACTAATAATCTCAATTAAAGCGTGAATCCCTTTTAAAATAAGGGTTATATCAAAAAGCTCATGAATATATTTTTCTTTAAAAAAGTTTTTCATATAGTCATAATTTAAATAAATAAAACCCAGCACTAGAGATAAATTAAATCTGCTCTAGTCTAGGTAAAAATCAAACGTAGTCACCCCTAAATGCCTAAGCATTTATTATTTTTTAGCGACAACCTTCTTTGGTTTTTTTATGTTTTTATTTTTTTGTCCTCTGTGTTCGTTGCTGGCCATATTGTTTAAATTATTTTGTTAATACTGAAATTATAACACAAAAATAACTAATCAACATTAAATTTGCAATAATCCACAAAAAGCGCCCCATGAGGGCGCTTATTCGTTTGGCTGAATTTCTGAATTAAGCTTAGTTTTTCTTTCTTACTTCCACCAACACTTTAGCTTTTTTTGTTTTTTTAACTAGACCAGTTACCTTCAAACAGCTCACTATCTCATCATCAAGCGCAGCTTGCGCAGCAGCCAATCTTGCAACTGGAACTCTATATGGCGAACAGCTGACATAAGTAAGTCCAAGCTTGTGACAGAATCTCACACTCGCTGGATCTCCTCCGTGCTCTCCACAAATTCCAAGCTTGATTCCAGGTCTTGTAGCATTCCCCTTTTCCACCGCGATTTTTATTAAAGCCCCAACTCCTGTTTGATCAATTGATGCAAAAGGATTCATTTTGATTATTTCATTTTCTTGGTACGCTGGAATAAACGAACCGGCATCATCACGACTCATTCCAAGACATGTCTGAGTTAAGTCATTTGTACCAAAACTAAAGAATTGTGCAGTCTGTGCAATCTCATCTGCAGTGAGTGCTCCTCTTGGAACCTCAATCATTGTACCAACCATGTAATCAATCTTTGTTTTCTTCTCACTCATAACTTCTTTTGCAATTCTATGAACCACTTCAACCTGCAAGTCCAGCTCCTTCTTAAATCCAACAAGAGGAATCATAATTTCTGGCTTAACCTTAACTCCAGATTTTTGAACTTCAACTGCCGCTTCAAAAACAGCTCGCGCTTGCATTTCTGAAATTTCTGGATGAACAATTCCCAAACGACATCCACGAAAACCTAGCATTGGATTAAATTCATGTAACTCTTCAATACGTTGTCGTATTTTTTCAAGAGGAATTTTCATCTTTGTAGCTAAATCTTTTTGTGCCTTTTCTTCATGTGGAAGAAATTCATGTAGTGGAGGATCCAAGAATCTAATTGTAGCTGGAAATCCTTTTAGAGCCTTAAAGATTCCGGAGAAGTCTGCTTTTTGATATGGCAGAAGTTTTGCCAATGCCTTCTTGCGATCAACCATGTTTTCAGAAAGAATCATTTCACGCATCGCATCAATTCTATTTCCTTCAAAAAACATGTGTTCTGTTCTAACAAGCCCGACACCAGTTGCCCCAAAAGCTATAGCGTTTGATACCTGCTCGGGTGTATCTGCATTTGTTCTAACATGCATTTTGGTTGCTTTTGTGCACCAATCCATAAGAGTCTTATACATTTGGTATGTCTCACTATCTTTTGGATTTAGAGTTTTGTTTATCAAAACTTGAACGATTTCAGATGGCGCGGTTTTGATTTGGCCAGCATAAACTGTACCAAGAGTTCCATTTATAGAAACATATTCCCCTTCTTTGAATGTAGAACCTCCTGCTGTTAAAGTCTTTTTACTGTAATCAATTACAAGTGCAGCAACACCACAAACACAAACCTTTCCCATTTGTCTTGCAACTAATGCAGCATGTGAACTTACTCCACCTTTTGCAGTTAGAATTCCCTCAGCGGCAATCATTCCTCTTAGATCCTCGGGTGTGGTTTCTGCTCTAACAAGCAAAACTTTCTCACCCTTAGCGGCTGCGGCAACCGCACGCTCTGCACTGAAATAAATTTTTCCAGAAGCGGCACCAGGTCCAGCTGGTAATCCTTTGGCAATAACCTTTGCAGACTTTTCTGCTTTTATATCAAAGATTGGCGCAAGCAATTGATCTAATTGATCAGCTGGGTTTCTTTTGACAGCCGTCTTCCAATCAATTAATTTTTCCTTAACCATATCCATTGAAAACTTTAGACCAGCAAGCGCCGTCCTTTTTCCGTTTCTAGTTTGCAAAATGAAAACTTTCTCATCTTGAATTGTAAACTCAATATCTTGAACATCTTTAAAATGAGCTTCCAATGTGTTTCTAATTTTGTTCAATTCCTTGAACGCTTCCGGAAGATAATTGACGAGTTGTCCTACCGGCTCCGGAGTTCTCACTCCAGCAACGACATCTTCTCCTTGCGCGTTGATTAGAAATTCGCCATAAAATTCTTTAACTCCATTTGCAGGATTTCTAGTAAAGGCAACGCCCGATCCTGATTTAACACCGGTGTTTCCATAAACCATAGCTTGAACATTAACCGCTGTTCCCCACTCTGTTGGAATATTATATTTTCTTCTGTATACACTAGCACGATCATTCATCCATGAACCAAAGACCGCGCCAACTGATCCCCATAGTTGCTCCCATGGATCTTGAGGAAAATTCTTTCCAGTACGCTTCTTGATTAAGTCCTTAAAATTAGTAACCAGTTTTTTCAGATCATCAACTGTTAGTTTTGAGTCATCAACGTTTTCTTTATAAATTTTATGCTTAAGTGTTTCAATTACAACTTCAAAAGGTTCGTCGTCCTCACCTTCACGTTTTTGAACACCCATAACAACATCGCCATACATTTGAATAAATCTTCTATAGCAATCCCAAGCAAATCTTTCATTTTTAGTTGCAGAAGCGAGAGCTTCCACGGTTTGATCATTTAATCCTAGGTTTAAAATAGTATCCATCATTCCAGGCATTGAGTCTCTTGCCCCTGAACGAACTGAGACAAGTAGTGGCAGTGCGGATTTATCACCAAACTTTGCACCCATGATTTTTTCAATTGCAGAAATTCCAGACTTAACCTCTGCTGTCAAACTTTTTGGATAAGTCTTTTTATTGTCATAATAATAAGTACAAACTTCTGTTGTAATTGTAAATCCAGGAGGAACCGGTAGACCAATTCTGCTCATCTCAGCTAAGTTTGCTCCCTTTCCTCCCAATAATGGCTTCATACTACCGTTACCATCGGCCTTTTTGTTTCCGAACTGATACACGTACTTTGTTGATTTCGTCATGACTATTGTTTTACTGTATTTTATTTTTAATGGTTATTCGAGTATTTTATCACATCTTTAATTTTATTCTAATTTGACAAAGTAAACTACTGAGATTTAATATTTCTCGCTTCCCATTCTTTATTAACTTGATCGTCTAAGTACCAAATGTCTTCATAAAGATCTATTTTTTCTGGTGTTCCGTCGTCTTTTAAATTTGGGTCATTTATTGCCCTTAACCACACTGCCTCTAAAGATTCAGCAGCAGAATCTATGTCCCCGATCTTCAAATATATTTCAGTCTTAAACATATCTAATTCTAATCTTGCAATAGCTGCCTCCAATGGCTCTTTGTGTTCATCTGCCAGTTTTTCTAATCTATCTATGTAAAATGAAAGTGATGATTCAAACTCTTCAGTTTTTCCGTCTCTTAAAAATATCTCTACAATGCTATCCTTCTTTGGAATCTTTGGGCCGAGCTCTATTTTAGAGTCAAATTCTGGTGATGTTTTCATAACCTGAATTATACCAAAACTATGAGAATTTGCTCAAATGATGTAGTATTTGGCAATGATAATGTATAGAACCAAATCTCCTACACCCAAGTCTAAAGAGGTGCTAATTAAGGCGCCTAAAGTAGTCCCTGTTGAAAGGCCGTTGCTAATTAAGCTAACATTTGTTTCTGGCTTGAAGTCAATTGTTCTTGAAGAAATATCTAGATATGCTGACTTAAAGATTGTTGAATCTTATGAAGACAAAATCTATCTTGAGTTTATTTCAAACTTTAAAAATGTTCTGTCGCTTAAAAGTGTCTTAAATGCATACATCGTAAAACAGGACGAAAAAAATAATCCGTACTATATATCTAATCATAAATCCATATTGGGCGATTTGATTGATATTGTATTGGATAAAAAACAAGATGCAAAAAAGAATGCAGGTGGTCTTAAAAATCAAAATGTTGATACGAAAACAAAAAACAAGACGACTCAAGCCAAGACGGTTTTCAAAACTTTTAAGTTAAGATGCGCAGGGTCTGACTCTAAGGAGGCTGTTGAAATTCAAAACTACATAGCAAATACCTATAAGTTAAAAAACGCTGAAGATTCTGATCTAGAAATATATATAAGTAAGCCAGGTGATCTTTGGGAAGTATCAGTTAGACTAACCACAAGGCCGTTGTCCTTGCGAGATTATAGAGTCGCCAACATTAAGGGTGGACTTAATCCAACTATTGCTTATGCTATGAATACTTTTTGCAATCTTAACAAGCCTTCCTCGTCCTCACCATCCGCCTCCTTGCCGTCCTCCCCATCCCCCTCCTTGCCTACCGCCCTATTCTCCTCATATTTAAATGTATTTTCAGGAAGTGGAACACTTTTAATTGAAGCCGGTCTTGGGGCAAAACTGTCTAAAACTAATTTAAAACTTGTCGGTTTTGATATCGATGGTAAAACTAATGCTCTTGCGATACAAAACATCAAAAAAGCTGATTTAATAAAACAAATTCATCTTAAGACAGCGGATATTTACGATAAGCCACATTTGGGGAAGTTTGATGTGATTGTATCTGATTTACCTTTTGGTATTCAAATATCGAGCAAGGAAAATTTAAATAATCTTTATAAAACTTTTGTCAGCTATTGTGAGGAAACATTAAATAAAGAAGGGGTTATGGTTGTATATACAACTGAGTATAAAATCTTGCAAGACATTTTGGAGTCATCAAAATTTGATATCACAAAGACATTAAACATTGTAATTTCTACAGCGGATGTAAATACTTATCTTTATCCAAGAATTTTTGTTTGCAAACTAAAATAGACGTCTAGACTGTCGACGAATGCAACAACCTCAGTGAACATGGTGGCTGTTGGTAGATTTTAATTAATAGCACCATCACTCATCGCTCCGTGGTCAATGCTTGAAATAGCTTCTTGATCTAGTGGTGTTATTTTTGCAAAAACAGTCAATTCTTTTTGTTTTCTAAGTTCTTCAGCAAGGTTCTTGTTTTCTTTCTCTAGTTTTTTATATCTGAAATAATTTCTAACGCTACCTGGAAGAACCAGAAGAATGGTGATAAGGATTCCGGACGCAATCGTTAATAATAATATTAAAGCTAAGGACCCTGTCAAATGCCATGAGAAAAAAGTGACAGTTATAATATCAATATTTTGCAAAGCAAAAATGACAGAAATCGCTCCTAATAATAGGCCTATAATAAAAAGTATAATCATCTAATAAGTATATGCTCTTTCTGCTTTAAATCAATGGGAGCGTGGAGTGCGGTTAAGCGATCCATTCTCTAATTAAATTCTTTGTTTCTTCTTTTCCACTAACTTGAATACAATCTACGCCAGCCAATTTTACAGAATAATCATTGCCGTCTGGAATTACTTCATCGCCAACAAAAAGCATGTTTTCAAGTGGAATGTTTAGGAAATCTTGCAATTTATGTATACCATAGGCCTTATTGACACCCTTCATTGTTACGTCAATGGAAGTTGACCCGCCCATGGAGACATCAAAATTTGGAATCTTTTGTTTTAAAATATTTACGAGGTTCTGACGCTTCTCCTTTTTTGGATCCCAAGCCTTCTTTAATTCAAGTGGAGCGTCTTGTCCTAGTGCTGAGAGAGTTATTTGCGACTCCCTGTCTTCTATTCTTTCGCCATAAATCTTTTCTGGTAATTCATAACCCGTCTCAGCCCAAGCTTCTTCTATGTTTTCAATAATAGTTTTTCTTTCCTCAGGTGAAATATTTTCAGCATACCCCTTATGCCAACCAGCAGAAAGTGTTGCGCCATCTTTTTCTATTCCACTTTCTTTCCATGCATATAATCTTGTTCCTGTAGTTGGTAACAAAAATAAATTTTTAAGTTGATTAACGCTTGCTGGTAAGTTACTTAAAAATTGTTTTTCAAATTGAGAAAACATTCCTCCAGAAATAACAGCAACCTTTTTCTTATCCAAAAGTTTAACAAGGAGTTCTGCCATTTCATCATCGAGTTTGGCCTTACTCTCAGCAAGCGTACCGTCCAAGTCAAATATAACAAGTTCTTTTTCTATAAAATTCATATTTTTAATTTAGCTAATAAATCTTCCAAATTAATTGTTGCAACACCAATCACACTATCTGCTGCGCCGTAATATATATAGGCCTTTTGACCTCTCATCACCAAGCTACATGGAAATACAACTTTTGGAATCAGGCCGTTCATTTCATACGGCTCTTCCGGTTCAAAAATTGGTGCAGCTGTTCTTGCTTTTACAACTGTTGGATTTTTTAGATCAAGCAAAACCGCGCCAACTCTATAAGTCTTATTTTTGGAAATACCATGATACAAAAGAAGCCAACCCTCTTTTGTTTTTAATGGAGGACCAGCAACACCAATCTTCACCCCATCCCACATTCCAGGTTGTGGACTTAATAATTCTATACACTTAGTTATTCGCTCTTTAGTAAAATCAAGCGAAGAAAGAAAATCGGCACAAATACTGCCATCCACTCTATGTATTATCATATACTTTCCATTTATTTTTTCTGGAAAAAGAAGAGCGTCTTTGTTTGCAACATTCGGTGGTGAAATAACATTAGGCATTTCCCAAGCGTCCCACTTCCTATTTAAAAAGTCATCAACTTTTATAGAACTCACCGCAACTCGAGCTGTTATTCCATCGAATGCAGTGTAAGTCATGTAAATTTTTTTTCCGATTTGAACAAGGCGAGGGTCTTCACATCCGTGATTATCGTCTGAATTATCATTCTTTTTTTCGAAATCTGCACGAGGAAAATATATTGGAGTGTCTAATCGTTCATCTATTTTTAGCCCATCTTTACTGAAAGCATATCCGAGCACAGATGAGTTTTTTATAGAAGCAGCTCTATAAACAATATGCGTTTGATCATTCAAATTAATCACCGCTGGATTAATTGTTCCACCCGCCTCCCATTCAAAACCTTTTCTTGGCGAAATTATTGGATTCCCTGCAAATCTTTTAAATTTATGATCCGACTGAGAATCGGTCATCATGCTTAATAAATTTTCCAAATATATTGAAGCGACAGCGCAATGTGTATCGGCACCACCATAATATATTTCTAACCTACCATCTTTGACCAAGGTTCCCATCGGAAAAATTATATTAGAAATATGGCCTGTTTTTTCATAATACGTGTCTGGAACCATGAAAGGACCTTTGGTTCTTCCGACCACGCGTCTAGGATTTTGTAAATCTAGAAGCACCGCCTCAACACCAAAAACAGGATCTTGACTATCGTAATCTTGAATATGCGAATAAACAACAAGCCACCCCTTCTCAGTTCTCAGTGGTGGAGTACCCATCTCGGGTTGTTCGCCATTTTTTCTACGCAAATTTATTTTGTGATCTTCCACATCCTTCATCCAATCCATCCATTTATCTTGATTCCATAAATCTTCTGGCTTATCAAATTCTACATAACAAATATCCGCAGGCCACCTGTCAGTGTTTATTGTGACGAGTCCAGCAAGTTTTCCATTTATTTTTTCTGGAAACATGGCCATTGCCTTGGCATTGAATGGAGTGACCAAATGTTTTTCTTTAATCGTTTCTAAATCATCACTTAGTGCCACAGCAACTTTTATATTGTCAGCAGAAAATGGATATCCCCCAACAGCCGTATACATTATGAAATATGTATCATCGATTTTTGTAACTCTTGGGTCTTCACAACCAAATCTCTCAAAATCTTCAGTCGGTCCAAAAAATACTCTTCTGTTTTTAAAACTAATACCATCATCAGAATCCGCAATACCAATGACAGAGGTACTGATATGTGGTTCATGTAGCGAGTCTGGTTCAGACATCGCTCTATAAACTAATTTAATTTTATTATCCTTTACGATTGGGCAACCGTTGAAAGAAGCGCTTGATTCCCAAGGGTGTTCTTTGACGGGTGACAGTATTGGATTGTGCTCTAGTCTGTTTAGTGTAAACATAAATATAATTAAACTTTTCCGTATTTTTTAAGCCAGGCCAGTAATGGTTTTAGTGGAGTTTTGGCGACACAAACATTTTTGTCTCCTCCGCCATAGTATACAAACAGATCATCGCCCATAATTAAAGCACCGGAAGCATAAACTACACCGGGCTTTCCATCGTTCTCATAAATTGCATTTGGCTCAAGTATAGGTTCACTGGATCGATACAATACATGTGTTGGATCTTTCAAGTCCAGTATCATACAACCTAATTTATATTTATTTGGATCGTTTTTATCCATTGCATGATACAAAAGTAACCAACCAATTTTTGTTCTTATAGGTGGCGTACCGGCGCCTCTTACCCAATTATCCCAATTACCCTCTCTTCCTCCTGACGGCGCCGAGCTTTTAATATAATCTTCTTTTACATACATCGAATCATCAATGTAACTTATTTTAATTTCTGGAGAAATACTATGTATTATGGCAAACATTCCATTTATTTTTTCTGGAAAGAGCACCCAGTTTTTGTTGACAGTATTTGGTGCTGAGATAAATTTTGGTTTTCTCCAATTCCATCGTCCTTTTTTAAAATCATCTAGCGATATAGATGTTAGTGCTATACGAACAGACTCCCATCCCTGGAAAGCTGTGTATGTCATGTAAACTCTATCGCCTATTATGACAGTTCTTGGATCTTCACATCCGCCCCAACTTCCACCTGACGTATACAAATCTGAATCATAATATTTTGGACTAATTGACGATGGCCTTAGTGCAAATATCGGATATAAAGATTTATCCGTGAAATTCAGACCGTCCTTACTTTTAGCGTGACCGATTCTAGAAACACCATCATCACCAATCGCTCTATACAATAAGTGCACAAAACCTTCGTCATCTTTTATTGCCGCTGGATTAAAGGTAGAAACAGTCTCCCATCCGCTGTATGCCTTAGGCTTTATTATCGGATTATTTTCATACCTTACCAGAGAAACTTTTTTGGGTACATTCCTTTTCTTATACAAATTAATTAAATGCGAAGCGAGATAAGCCACCGAGACGACGACAGCTATTGTAAGTATTATTAAGACTAGTGATCGTCCTGTCAGTGTAATGTTTGCTAATAATTCAAAAAAGTTATTCATACATTTATTGTGGATATTTTATTCCACAGTTTTTGTCCTATTATATTTATCTTCAATACGGACTATGTCATTTTCATCAAAAGAACCATAAGCAATTTCAAGCAAAACAACATCTTCATCTGTTGACTCTATTCTGTGAAGACTTTTACGTGGTACAAAATAATCTTCACCAACAATAAGCTCTTTTGTCTCATCTCCCAAAGTGACAAGACCTTTGCCTGATAATATTCTCCAAAATTCATCTCTCGATTCATGATATTGTAGACTAAAAGCCTCGCCCCTCTTAACGGTTATGATTTTTACAGTACAAGGTTGATTTTTGACGAACTCTACAAAATTACCCCAAGGTCTACTTTCTTGATAAGGTTTTGAATGGTTTTGATCCATGGTACTTTTTGCAATATTTATTAGGTTTTTACAAACTAATTATAGCACATAGTGATAGCAAATTGCTTAAATATCCCCAATTTTAAGTGAGTTGACGTACATGGTATAATATATAGCTTGAAGGTCGATATTTTATTAATAATTTTGAACACATATTATTAATTTAACTTTAAACTAACATGAATAAAGTCGTACATTTTGAAATTGTAGCCGTTGATGTTAAGCGAGCTATTGATTTTTACACAAAGGTTTTTGGCTGGAAGATTGAAAAATGGGAAGGAGGAGGTGAAGGAGACATGGAATATTGGATGGTTATAACCGTGCCTCAAAATACTCCCGGCGCAATTAATGGGGGTCTCCGAAAAGAAGTGGGTACAGAAACAAAAGAGTGGACAAAAAGTGTTAATGGTTTTGTGTGTACCGTCGCCGTTGAATCTATAGATGAAATCTTGGAAAAAATAGAAATGAACGGTGGAAAAATAATGCAACCTAAGATGTATATTACAAAAATGGGAATGCTTGCATACTGCATGGATTCAGAAGGAAACATGTTTGGTGTCATGCAGCCAGATAAGATGTGATTTATGTTTCTTCATATTTCTGTATTTAAATCTTAAATGCCAATTAGTATATGCAAAAATTAATATCTAAAGAAAAGACCATCGGAAATGTTCGATGGTCTTTTCTTTGAGGATTTTTTTGACTATATTTTTCTTCCCCATCCACTTTTTTGTTACAACTAATTTTTATCTAATTAACTACCAATAATACGGAACTGAAAACTCGATATTATTTTTTCTAAATCACTTTGGATTTTGGTTTTGTCGAATTCCTTAATCCCCTGATCTGGTGAGTAATTCCCAATATTTGTTGAATGAATTGTATATTCAATTGCATAACAATAACCATCAACAATCCCTCTATAACTTGTTGTGTTATATAAATTTCCAGCACCAGCATCACTTAGTGTAAATTTTGTAAAATCACCCCTATCGATTGTTCTTGTTCCATCTTTTACCTCACCATTTGATGCACTAAGACAAGATGTTACAGCTTTTGCATCAGCTGATCTACCAACAGTTAGATAGGCTTCAGAGAAGTTTGTGTTTGACATGTAAGTCCTAGGAATACTAACCTTGGAAAGAAGAACCCCCATTTGTGTTGTATTTAATCTCCAATTTATTGATGGGGTATTTTGACCTTCATTGGCTGTGAAAAGTGAATTATATTCATACGAGAAAACTTTATTTGAATCTGCAAAATCTAGCGTACAACTTTTTGTCAAAGAACAATTAGTTGTATCAGTTGAAGTACCAGATGATTGCGAAGATGTGGCTGTGGAACTTTCATTTATCGGCGCCTGCCCTACTTTATAATAAGCAAAGAGGGCAATAATTATTACGATAATAACTATGAGGGAGACTATTTTAGTTGAATTTTTCATATATTTGAAGGAGTCATGTTAATTTATAAACCAATATAATTATACCATAAAAAGACTCCCATCGGGGTCAAGCACTATGCTAAAAAAGATGATAAAATATTAGGGATGATTTTATCAACACACGCCGTAACTGGAGCTGTACTAGCAACACTCGTACCAAACAATCCTGTTTTGGGTTTTATAATTGGCTTTGGAAGCCATTTTGTCTTAGACGCAATTCCCCACTGGGATTATAAATTGAAAAGTAGCAGAAGAAATAAATTAGAACCTTTGAACAATGATTTGATCATTAGCAAAGATTTTTTCAAAGATTTGCTAAAAATTGGGCTCGACGCAGCACTGGGGCTTTTTCTATCCATACTTCTACTTGGCGCTATTCGTCATTATTCTATTTTAATAATTTTATGCGGAGCAATTGGTGGCATGGCTCCAGATTTTTTGCAGTTTGTTTATTTCAAATGGAGACATGAGCCACTCATTAGTTTACAAAAATTTCACATATGGATGCATGCAAAATCAAGCTTAAAAAACAGACCTGTTTTAGGAATTTTTTGTCAGGTTGCGGTTGTTGTGCTGGTTTTTGTTTTATTCTAACCTTTTTTTGTTGTTGAATTAAATACATAGAAAGCTTATTCTGCTATAAAATGCTATACTTCAGATATGTGTTTTTCAGCATCTGCCAGTTTTATTGCCAGTGGTGCCCTCGCCTCTCTTGGAGTGGTGTCTTTTGTTTCTGCAAAGAAAAAAGATAAGATACTTGCAGCGATTCCTATAATGTTCAGTATTCAACAATTCAGTGAAGGAGTTCAGTGGCTTTATCTAAATTCAGGATCCTCCTCTTCCACTTTTGGATATTTGTTTTTATTTTTTGCTTTTATCTTATGGCCCGCATACGTACCAATCATGACTTTCATTTTAGACAAAAAGGAAAGAAAGATACTTGGATGGTTTGTATTCGCAGGAATCTCAGTAGCACTTTATTTTTTCACAATATTCATGATGGGTCCCTTAGATATACAAAAAGTTAATTCATGCGTAAGTTACAACTTTAATTTTCCCTTCCAAAATTTTGTTGTTCTAGCATATCTATTGGCTATTGTTGGTTCTCTATGCATTTCAAGTCTTAACATTTTTCGATATTTTGGAATAGTTGTTGGATTTTTAGGCCTCGTAGCATGGCTTTTCTTTCAACTCACATTTACATCAGTCTGGTGCTTTTTTGCAGCCATTGTAAGTCTAATGTTTTTCTTTTACATAAAATACAAGAGGAAGGTAAATATACTTCTCGCAAAAGTAGACAAGAAGGTGCTACAAAAATAAGTATATTTTTAAGTATTTTCCTCCAACTGTTTTTTATTACTTGACTGATTTATTTGTTAAGCGGATTACTTATTAAGAACGCCTCTTGTGGCTGGACCAAGTGCGCCTGTTTGTGTTAGCTTCTTTGATTTTTGGAGCTTCTTTAATGAAGATTCAGTCAGTGGACCAAATTTTCCATTAATAGGACCAGAATAAAAACCTAGTTCTTTTAGACGAGTTTGCAATTCTGTCACCTCCTTGCCTGTTGAGCCATTTTTAATAGAAGTTGAAAATACATATTTTTTTGCAGCGACAGTGGCAGTATTATTTTCTGCCGCCTTAACTACAGGATTAACAACAGTACTATTGTTAACTGTGTTAACGGTAGAGGTCTGAGAAATATTACTTTGATCCAAAGAAAGATTCATTTGAATAGTTTTCCCATAAAAATCATTCATGGCCAAAATTATTGGTATAGATGAACCTTCACTACCAGTCATACTGTATGTTGCAGAATAAGGACTGCTACCAGATATACCAATTCTCTTTCCAGCAAATGACGCCCATGCAGTATTTACCTCGTTTGGTTTATTTGCGCTGAAATTTAGAGTTATGACTGATCCGGGACTTAGAAAATTACCATTCACATTATTTGAAGATAAACCAAAGGAGGCAAACGATACAGCAGGAATTGTTGTTGTATTAGTTTGAGCAACAGCACCAGTATTAACAACTACGATTAGCAAATTTGAACACTGACCATCATTTTCACAAACATTCAGAGTCGCACCACCAAAAGCATTTGCGTAGATATTAATATTACTGCCATTTATCGTTGCAGCTACAACATTACTATTTGAATTACTAGCGATGGAATAACCTCCGTTACCACTAAGACCAATAGATATACTTTGTCCAACATTAAGCGTCAAATTGTTTTGACTAAATATTGGATAACCTGTTGATGCTGTATTTGACGAACATGCACTATTGCCACCACCTGACCAAGAAATCATCAAGGATTGTTGATTGTTTACAACAACATATGCGGTTTGATTACAAGCCCCAAGATTGTGAGTGTTTGAACCAAACGTTGTAGAAAAATTACCGTTTGGGTCTGTTGAACCAATAGTCATGAAATTTGAAGCTCCATAATGAAGTTCAATAAGTGAGTTTGGATCGCCGTAAACAGTCACCTTGCTGGACGTGTTATCAACCGGGCTCAATGACAGTGTGGGAATAACGGAAGCGTCAGCCCTTGTGCTAAACAAGAACACCAACACAAAAAATACCCACAATAAATTCTTTTTGATAGTTTTCATTTTTTTATTTACCATAATTTGATTAATAGATATATTATATCATCTTATTCAAATCTAATTAAGGAGGATAATCTATTTATTTTTACCACTCATCATCATCTCTGTTATCTCCAACATCTCCCCCGCCTCGCCTACAAATCTTTCGTCAAAAGTTTTTTTGCCAGTTTCAGAAAAGCCTTGTTTTTTATAGAAATTAATAGCTTTTGAATTTAGAGAAAATACATCAAGATATGTATCATTATCATGATTTAGTTGTTCAAAAGCTTTATCGTATAATTCCTTTGCCAATCCTAAACCCTGAAATTTTGGCAAGACGTATACCGCTTCTATCGTATTCTTATCGATATGCCTTTCTGCAAAGCAACACCCAACAACTCTGTTATCTTTGTCTTTGGCGACAAGCAAGATATTATCGTCAGTAAATGTTGGAATATTTTTTCCAAGTCTCTCTGCGGCCTCTTTTGCTTTTTCAGGAGGAAAATGATCTTCTATTTCTTTTGGGGACCAGCCACAAAGTTCATACATCCCTTTAGACGATTCAATTGTTAAAGTCTGAATACCTTCTGCATCAGATGGGATAGCTTTTGATATTTTAATATCATCGATATATTTCATAAAATATTTTAATGGTTAGAAGTAGCACTATTTATTATCAAGATCTTTTCTTTTGCCCCATTGCCAACGAGGTTTTTCACCTTTTTTATAGGCAACATATAGCAATATGCCAGTGATAATAAATATCCCCAGCATACTTAAATTCAAGTTGTATTTTACCGTCAAGGTTAATGGGATAAAAAGAATAAGCCATAAAAATACAACAAGCCACCCTTCCCAAGTGCATGGCGTCCATCCGTATCCATAAGTTTTGTTAACAAACCATTTTTTATTATTTTTCATTTGGATTTATTTTGTAAAAGTAAAAGACCTACCTATTTTATCAGCCAACTCTCTTGTGCTCATTGTAGCTGAATCAGTATATATGAATGTAAAATTATAAATTTTATCACCGCTTACAGACATTATGTGATAAAAATTAAAACCCTTATAGTCTTGGTTATATTCCATATATTTCAAAGCGGGACTACCATTTAAATTAAACTTCTCAAATTTAGCCAATTGAGAAGCTGCTACATCTATGAATTTATCTGGAGAGATTTTGGGGTCAGATTTTCCAAAGAAATACGAAACGGATATGTCGGTCTCCTTTAATGGCGCATTTTCATCCTGGACATAATAATTTGAAACTTCTGTATTGCCACCCATTTCTGCTTCTGTAAAAACTTTGTTAGAATCCTTAGTATTGATATGAAATCCTTTTGGATATCTTATACTGTAACCATATTGTTTATTGGTGTAAGTTTGCCATCCAGAATACTGATCCCCCGCAACAGATTTTGCCACAGAATTAAGTTTTGAATCAACAAGTGAAATTATGTTTTGTCGATTATAAAAAATACACAATCCAATTATTATAATTACAAAAAAGATTACAACTAAAGTCTTTTGTTCTTTATCCATATATAAAATTATGATACAGCAAAAACAGATGCATGGCAAAAGTCTAAAACTAATTAAAATCCAACAACAAAGGCAGGTGAATTGACTTCTAATTCAGAATGTCTTAACCTTAAACATAGGAGCACACCATGAAAAACAAGAAACCGAAGGCTGAATCAATGGCATCTGCGACAACGTCAACACCAAAACGGAAACCGTTGCCACAATACATCCTCGATATGATTATCCCTCCACTCGATGAATCCAAACTCTCTCAGGAAGAACGTGACGAACGCGAGAGATTGAGAGTTAAGGCACTGGAAGTCAAACAGTGGGCAAAAGAACAAATCAGGATGATGGAGATTGCCAGAAACACACCGCCAAGCAATAACTGGCGAAGCAAACTACAGGTTGGATGAAAGGCCAAAAACAATGACACAAACCTCTTACCCCCTCGTGCGGTTCCATTCCGCGCGGGGGTTAATAATTTCAGCTTTAATGAAGCTATTCAAACTGATTTCCTCCAATCATTTTCTTTATTTCTTTATCAAAATCAGACTCAATTTTTTGATGTTTATTAAACTCTTTATATTCTGAAATAGCTTTGTCGTCTGCGTCTATCTTTGAAACTTTTCCCTTACCATCCAAGACCTGATAATTATTGAAAGTCAAAAATTTATCAACACTCTCTGCAAACTCTTTCATTGTAAAAGAATTACTTCTTTCAATTAATCCTTCAATGTAGTCAAAAAAACCTGTAACCGTTCTTTCAAGTTTTTTAATTTCGCTTTCTTCCAAATAGTTCTTTGCAACAACAACATCGGATTGCAATATTCTACCTGTTGGAGATTTTTTCCAAGTAGCAAGACCCATGTGTGGTAGGATTGCATTTGCTTTATCGTAAATTATTTCAGGTGCAGTTTTACCTGTAATTGCAAAGTGAAATTTGTTTTGAACCATAGCATAAAATTCATAACTAACGTCGGAGTCTTTATCATAATCAATACTGCACTCAGCAAATATATCTGTAATCTGTTGATAGATGCGACGTTCGCTCGCTCTGATAGAACGTACCCTCTCCAGCAATTCTCTGAAATAATCGACACCAAAAGTCTTCTTGCCCTGCTTCAGACGTTCATCGTCAAGAACAAAACCTTTTTGAATAAATTCACGAAGTATATTAGTTGCCCAGATACGAAAATGTGTGGCTTTTTTGGAGTTTACCCTATAGCCCACAGCAAGCACCACATCGAGGTTGTAATGCATTGTGTCATAACCTTTTCCATCAGTGGCAGTTATTAGGAAATTCCTAATAACTGAATTCTCCTTTAATTCAGCCGTTTCAAAGATATTTTTAAGGTGTTCATTTATTGTTGGAACAGAAACACCAAAAAGCTCAGCTATAAGCTTTTGGGTTAACCAGATCATCTCGTCCTCTATTCTGACCTCAATTTTAGGCATCCCAGTTTCATCACTAAACATGAGAAATTGGGCGATTTTATTATTAGAGATATTTTTTTCTTCCATGATTTAGCCATTTTATCATAAAAGAGGTGGTGGTTCTAGCTTTGCAAAAAAACTACCACAACGTCCTACTTCTCATCTTTTGAACTACCGATATTTCACTTTTGAATATGCGTATCCTCGTCTAAAAAGACTACCAGTCTGTCGGAGCTAGTTTTAGCAATTTTATTCCATGTGCCAGAACATGTAATCAAATTAAGATGAACCCCGCCATCACGTGAGACGAAGATATCAAAAGCATCATCGTCCATCTTATATATTTTAATTTCTTTGACGATAAAAGAAACTGTCGCCCCTTTATTATTTTCAACGTATACCATATCTCCCTTTATTAATTTATGTAAATTATCAAAGACTGCGGGTATTCCATTTTTCCAACCAAAATGACCTGCGATTACAGCACTGCCCACCTCTCCCGGCTGAACACCTAATTTAAACCAGCCAGCGTTTGCAGGAATTTTTGGTACAGCCATAGCTAAGTCAGATGTAAATCCAACCTGCTCAACAACAGCATCTATATTGATTTTAGGAATTTTAATACGAACTGGAAAAGTTGGATTATCGATCGTTTTAATATTACTAACATTTGCAGTAAATAAAGCTAGAATATTTATATTTGAAAGATTCAAAACAGAATAAACAAAAAAACCTAGAATAAATGTGGCTGCGATGAGGATGGATACTAATACAACCTTTCCATTATGTTTTAATTTCATAACTGGTCTCTTAATGACTATTCACTTAACTCAGAAATAAGCTTGGCTTTAGTTTTAGGACCAAACACACCGATGGATGGCAACTCTCCGCGTGTCTGATATTTTGTAACGGCAGATTTTGTCATTGACCCAAAGTATCCCTTACTAATACCCACTGGAATTACAAGGAAACCTTTTTGAATAAGAGCTGTTTGAAGATCTGCCACGTCCTTACCTTTTGAGCCGATACTCAATGATCTGTGAAAAGAACTTATTGCTTCTGATTTGGTGATGCCAACACTTCTCAAAAACGTGAATATGAAGCTTGTGTACGCAGAATAGACAGCCTTATTGATATGCGTGCAAATGGAGAGCTTACTGAGGATGAATTCAAAGGTAGAAAACAAGGCCTTCTGATAGAGAAAGCTAAGTTTCAAGAACTTCTTAAAGATACTGATAGCCGTGTTGAGAACTGGCTTGAAGTTGCCGAGCGTGGTTTTAACTTTGCAGAAAAAGCCTCAGCTATTTTTGAGGATGTTAAGGGTGAAATCAATCTTGAAACTAAAAAGGATATATTTGCCACTTTAGGTTCGAACCTCATACTAAAAGACAAAATACTTAGTATTTACTGGGATGAATTGCTATTTCCGATGAAAGAGATGAATATAAAAATAAATGAGATAAAAGAAGGGTTAGAACCTGTAAACGAGCAAGCCACACAAAGAGATTTTGGTGATTTGTACTCACAAAGTCCACGACTGCTGGGAGACTAGGAATCGAACCTAGATTAAAAGCTTCAAAGGCTTCTGTCCTACCTTTAGACGATCTCCCAATGTCCTATACTCTAATATGAAATCGGCTTTAAATCAAGGTGTGGATTTAATTAAATATTGATAATGAATGCGAAAGCGCGGCGCACCCTTCTCTGGGTGCGCCGCGCGTCTAGTGCGCACAGCACAAACTGACAATTTGGCAGGTCTATTATCACCCATTGCTATTCACTTGGACATCAAGCCCGTTCGCTCAGCCAAGCAATTCTCACACTGGCAATAGCAGGGCTCATACAGGCAAAGTCGCCAATGAAAGACCGCCGCAAATCCTACCGTTCCTCCACATATATCAAGCCAGCCGTAATGAGGAAAACTCGCCACGACACACGTTAATACAATAGAGACGACAGCAATAAGGCAAAAGGACATCACCATGGCAAAGACGAATAACAAAAATTCGCCAACAGAGCGGGGTCCAATGCCTATTTCTTCCTCTTCCTGCAGGAACTCCTTTCTGATATTAAATGTCATTTGCACGGCTATTGCGATAATGAAGACGAGCGAAGCGGCTATGGTAGCCTTGGCAAGAATCAGATGCAACGACTTCACTGGCTGTATGGAGAGAGTCAGGAATGCGATAACGGTCAGTAACAAGACGCTCAAAGTTCTTTGCGTCTCCTTGGTAATTTCAATACTCATGTTCTGGGGTAATTGGGGGTTGGGGTTGGGGTTCAATTTCCGTTTTTGATTATGTCAAAATGAATACAGCACGTCAATGGAGAAGGGCGACGCACACATATGGATGTTTGCGTCAAACAATCAAAAAGATTTTATCAAAATCCCCCTATTCCAAACACTCAGCCACCACCATCTCAAGTGGCAATGTTGGTATAGCGCTTTTTCCGAGTCTTCCATGGGCAACAAGGAGACGCTCTAAAATTATAGCGATCTTCTTTGGCGATTTTAAAGCAAGCCTCTCCGCATCTGTCGCGCTCCCCTTCTCTTGTTCAAAATTTATTGCTTCCCCTGGCATGCGAGCACTTCCGCCGTTTGTCCCGCCACTATTCATACTCAAAAGCAAAGTCTTTCTGACACTCTCCAAGACAAGTTCTGTAAAAAGCTTAACATCTCCTCCATTTTCTCGAACCACGTCAAGTTGTGCAAGCGCAAGAACAGCATCGCCAGTAATTATTCCTTTTGCAAAATTATTCACCACAACACTCTTTGGTGCGCCAGTAATTTGTTCAACCTCTGCTAGGCTTATTTCTTTTTTTGTTCCGTTAGCCAAAGAAAGAACTTTTTGCAAGACGCTTAGTGTGTCTCTAAAAGATCCATCGCCTAAAAGTGCGAGAAGGCTCGCGGACTCATCGTCAATTTTAATTCCCTCTTTTTTTGCGATATCAATTGAAATCTTTTTTAGAACTTCCAAATTTGGTTTTTTGAATTGAAAAGTTTGGCAGCGTGAAATGACGGTCTCTGGTAATTTCTGCATCTCAGTTGTTGCGAGAATAAAGATGACATGTTTTGGTGGCTCCTCCAAAGTTTTCAAAAATGCATTGAAGGCGGATTTGGAAAGCATGTGAACCTCGTCTAAAATATAAACTTTGTAAGGCGAGTCAAATGGAATTGTGTGAACCGATTCATTTAAATTTCTGATGTCATCAACGCTTGTGTTTGATGCGGCATCAATCTCATATAAATCTTTATCTGTTGTACCAAGCTCGCGCGCAAAAATTCTTGCAACACTTGTTTTTCCGGTTCCCCTTCCCCCACAAAAAAGATAGGCGTGTGCAATCTTTCCAGATTTTATAGAATCCTGAAGGACTGAAACAATATGCTCCTGCCCTATCACCTCGGAAAAATTGGCTGGGCGATATGTTCTATATAATGACGAATGGGTTGTTGGCGACGTGTGCGCTGTATGCGACGCTAAGACGCCAGCCTTATTGTTGGTTTGTGAAGACATGATGTGAGTATAACATTTTTTTTGTTGAGCAAAAAGAAAAGGGCTCCTAAGGCACTTACACCCTTCGGATCCCTCTTCGTATTGATGCCGTTATTATATACTCAGAATTTTAAAAGTCAATCACAACTCCAAATTTTTGGGTCCAAAATCTGATGTGTTATACTTATCCAATATGAACCCAGATGACTTAAAACACATAGCTAGGCCTATTGAAACCGCAGATTCAAGTGAAAGAGCTTTTTTATTAGATGAAAGGATTACGCAGATGTCTTTGTTTTATGCTGATAAAAGACTCCAAGAAACCAGAAAAGATAATCCTGACTACAAATTTTCTGAAGCGATAACTAGCCACACACCAATCGTCAGCGACATTAAAAGAGTGTTATATAATCTTGATGGATTTATGATGGACGATTACAAGGACCAGGTCAACTTATTCTTTAAAGACCTATTTGAAAAAATAGATTCCGTTCATGAAGTTGAGGGCCTAAATATGGATAAGATTATGGAATTAATAGAACCAGCATCCCGTTCGCTTAAACAATATTTAGGTGTCGAAAATTTAGTAAACAGAAAAAAAGAGGAGAAAGATCAAGGAACAAAAATATTAAATTTTAATCAAATTTCTAATATTGAAGGAGACGATGGTGGAAGGTTGGCTAACCTTATAAAACTTGGCTTTTCCAAATTTGATAAGTTTATGGAGGTCCACGTTGCATCGATATATAAAACTGGTCAGGACGTCGTTGGCCCAGATTTAATAAAAGAAGACCTTGCGGTTATAGCTTCAAACATTGTAGATCATGCTCCAGAAACTGTTGCTGTCGTTGGTATCTCTTGGTTATTAAGCACCCCATTATTGGAACGCCTCGGTTTTAAAAGAAATCCATTATTAGAAGACGCTGCTGATGAAGACGAAGAAACCAGCTATTCAACTTGGGCACAGTTTATCGATATAGACGGGCAAATTAATAAAAAAAGATTTAATAAATTTTGTGAGACAGGTAAAATGCCATTTAAAAGTGTTATGGCATATATTCCAGTGGAAGAATTTTTAAAGCGATATTTACCAAAAGAACGTCGTGGAAAAATAATATTAAAATCTATTAATAAAGAGATGAGCGCCACTAAACTTGAATTAGAAAAGTATTCAACGTTGACACTAGAAAAATGGTCGGAGTTAATTCTGGGTAATATGGATTTTAATACTTTTATTGAAAGTGAATGTGTCAAAAATTTATTTACGCTTTTTGCTCCAGAACATATAGATATTTTTCAAAACTTTCTAAGCGAAATGTACGATAAAAAAATACCGTGGAATGAGTTTAAAAATCATCTAAGCGAAAAATTGAAGATCATAATTAAAGCCATAGAAAATAAAAATGAGGATAGCTTGTATGTGGAAAGGGAGGTTGTTGTTGAATAGGCACTTTTTCAGCCAAGATGAAACCGCCACTTGGTGGGCGACGGCTTCGTCTAGTCAAGGTGGCGGTTGGTTGGCTATAGCCTGAGAGGATTGGCTGAACCGTGGAAATTCTCAACTCTCACATTCGATATGGCCTTTACCATATTCACATTAGGTAAACCCATGAAAGCAAGTTCGGTGGCTAGGTTTGTCACAAACTTCTCCCAAGGATACACCTGTGTTCTGGTTAAACTGCCACGGTCCGGAGAAACCCTAAAATGCCACTCCCCTTTACCTTCACGATTCCACTCCGACGCATGATTCAAAATATACTTGGGCTCAGGGTAGTCGAAACTAACCCTTGAGATACACCATGTTTTGTCGCGCCAAGGTCTTTTTACCACGGCACAGTTCAATGCGTCCAACAAATCAGGGCGCGGCGTGTGCGAGCTTTGCTCCAGAATGAAGACGATGGAGCTTTGATCGACCTTGTATCGACACTGATCATCATCTGGGTGAATTAAAGCTAACAGATTGTGTAGCAGAGATCTCATACTGTCTTCCTTTCGTCTTTAGATGTTTTGCGAGAAGCAGTCACGGGTTGGCTGCATCTTTCAAGATATTAGATTAATACCCTAAGAGATGCAGTCAAAATTGAAAGATCTTTATAGGGCTAAAATACCATGTTTAGCATAGTTTGTCACGGTTCAACCAAAAGGACTTACCTTGAATTCACCGGGTACAATTATTCCAACCCAAACGCATTTATGCAAAACCTCTGACCCGTGCTGGTTGGCCCATCGTTAAAAAGATGACCTAAGTGAGATCCGCAAAAAGCACACCTGACTTCTGTGCGGGTCATTCCCAAGCTATTATCTTCCAAAAGCAAAACTGAACCCTCAATTGCTTTGTCAAACGATGGCCATCCGCAATTTGAATCAAATTTTGTGCCGGCCTCAAATAATTCATTCTTGCATCCTGCGCATCTGTAAATTCCGTCCGTGCCAGCCTCAATATTTTTTCCGGTAAATGGCGCCTCTGTTCCGGACTCGCGCAAAATATGATATTGCTCTGACGACAAAGTTGTACTCCATAAAAGTGGTGCAATTTCTTTTTGCAATTTTTCAATTTTTGGCGCAATTATAACCTGACAATATGGCGCGGTTTTATGTAATGCAAAATAATCTTGATGGCTAATTTCTGCGATGGTAAATTCCCCCGCCTCATTTTCTTTTGCTAGCAAATTTATTTCCGTCACCGCATCAGGATTTTCTTTTATAAATTTTTCTGCCAAAAGTTTTTGCTCTTCAGTTGTATATAAAATTATTGATCTATATTGTGTGCCGACATCATTCCCTTGCCTATTTAGTTGCGTATAATCATGCGATGCAAAAAACACTTTCAAAATATTTTCCGTAGTAACTAGCGCCGAGTTGTACTCAACTTTAATTACCTCGGCGTGCCCTGTTGTTTCCGTGCAAACTTCTTCGTAACTTGGATTTTTGGTATGTCCACCAGCGTAACCTGGTGTGACATTAAGCACCCCTTTAACATTCTTGAAAACCGCTTCCGTACACCAAAAACAACCACCGCCTAGAACAATAGTTTCTTTAATTGGTTTTGCCATAACGTTATTATACCATTTTTTACAGCAAAAAATCACCGTACCTAATCCACAAAATACTCTAAGATATTATCCTTATTCACACACTTAAACTTTGCATCAGGATATGCTGTCACCCAAGCTTCTGGTGCGCCAACATTTTCTTTCCATTTACATTCATAAGCAGATATATTACCGTTTTCTATTTCTAAAAAATCAACTTCACTATCTTGACGATTTTTCCAAAAATGTATTTCTTTTGTTTTTCCAGAATAATTTATTTCCTTAACTTTTTCAGCTATAAAGAAATTCTCAAAAATAGCACCCTTATCTAATCTTAATTCAATTGGGTCGTAATTATTTAGAATAGCATTTCTAATTCCAATATCGTAAAAATAAATTTTATGACTTTTATTTACTTCCTTTGTTTTGTTTGTATACATTGGAGTTAACCTAAAGATAATAAAAGCTTGTTCAAGCAAATTCACATAGTTAAGTATGGTATCCCTGCTTACTCCAATTTCTCTTGAAAATTCAGCGTATGATATTTCACTACCTATTCTGAGTGCTAAAAGTTTTACCAACTTTTCAAAAGCAAAAGAATTACGAATATCACCAAACATAAAAAGATCTTTAAATAAATAGTCTCCCGCCAGCTCTTTAACTAGTTTTGCTTTTTCTTCTCTGGAGTCAGAGGCTACAATCTTTGGATACATTCCAAAAGTTAAATATGTTTCAAGCTCTTTATTTATTTGTATTTTTCCATAAGCATCTACAAGCTCTTTTATAGAAAGTGGATATAAATAAAATTTACGATTTCTTCCAGTCAATGGCTCACTCAATTTATTCGCTAACTCAAAAGAAGATGAACCTGTGGCTATAACTTTTGCACCATCGACATTATCTGCAATAAGCTTAAGTGTAATGCCAATATCTTTTACTCTTTGCGCCTCATCAATTACAATCAAATCATATCCAGAAACAAGTTCTTTAAGTTCAGTTGAAGATCTATGTTCAAGCAAAAGAGCATCCTTTGGGTCATCACCCTGTAGATACAGAGTCTTCTTAAAATCTTTTAGAATATTTTTAATAAGGGTGGTTTTTCCAACTTGTCTGGCACCATAAAGCACCAATATTGGTAATTTACCAATATTTTCATAGATTTTATTGTATATAGTTCTATCGTAATTCATGGGTATAGTATACAATATAAGTATATAAAAATGCAAGTATACCCGCATAATTCATAAGTTTTGGCAAAAATAGCCTTATTTTGCGTTATAGATGAGGATATACTATATTTTCAGTACAAATTCTTCCACAATCGCTCTCACCTCCCCCGCGTTTTCTGTCTCCATTAGCTTTGCGCGTAATTCTTTTGCACCATCAAAACCATTTACGTAGGCCTTGTAATGTTTTTTCATTACGGCAAAGTTTTTTATATTGCCAAGCTCCTCTTGAAATTTTTGAGTGTGTTCAACAAGGGTGTTTAATTTTTCTTTGAGCGATGGTTCTATCTGAACAAGCTTTGGATTTTGTATCGCAGAGAACAACCATGGATTTCCAAATATTGCCCGACCAATCATTATGCCATCCGCACCAGTTTCTTCTGCTTTTCTATATCCATCAGCGACCGATGTAACATCGCCATTTCCAAAAATCAATGTGTGATCATCCATCCCATTGGCAATTAAAGACGCTTGAACTTTATTTCTTATTTGAACCGCCCGCTTTACATAATCCCAATTTGCAGGAACTTTTGACATTTCTTTTCTTGTTCTAGCATGAACTGTAATTACAGCAGGTGATGCCTCTAGAATATTTTTTAACCATGACTCCAATTCATCTTTATTATATCCGACTCTAGTTTTAACAGTTATTGGAATTGGCTTTCCGCCATTTTTTTGATCGATATTCTCCGCCCTCGCCACGCCTCGCATCGCACTTAAAATAATTTCTTTTGCGAGTTTTGGATTCTTCATCATAGAAGCGCCAGATCCCTGCTTTTCTATACTTTTATCAGGACATCCCATATTTAAATCTATTCCATCATACCCAAGTTCCGCCACCATCTTACATGCCTCTTCCATATATTTTGGATTTGAACCAAAAAGTTGAGCGACTATTGGGTGTTCTAAATTTTTGTCGAATTTTAAATCCGCTAGAAGTTTTTGCTTTCCTTCTGGAGTTGCCCTGACTAGTCCATCGGCAGAAACAAACTCAGTCCACAAAACATCTGGTTTACCATATTTTGCAATTACATATCTAAAAGCACAGTCTGTGACATCAGCCATTGGAGCGAGCGTAAAAAGCGGACGACCTTTTGAACTTAAGTGATTCCAAAAACCAAGATTGGGTTCTTCTATTTGAATTGGCGAAGATGGACCGCAACAGGTGTGGGCAAATACTTTGTTTATAGAATTTTTGACGATTGTTAATAATGACATAATTTTCTTATATTGGTCATTGTAGCAGGTTTTTGGGTATTTTAAAGGGCGCGGCGATG
>CAIJKW010000007.1 GCA_903821355.1 uncultured bacterium
ATGGCAAAAGATGGCGTCCGCCGACAGAAAAAAATAAGGATCTGCAAATGATAAAAATGAAATTGTTAATTAAAGAATATTCTAAAAGATCTGACCTTCTTGCAAAAATATCAAAAGCAGCAAAAGATATGAAAACTGCGTCTCCAAAGAATTATAAAGCTGCAAAAGATTATTATAATGATCTAAAGAAACAACTCAGGAATTTGAAAGAAGGCGAGAACGACGGTCCAAAGGAATTTTTCGAGAAAAATATATTTGATGGAAAACAAAGACAAGTGAAAGAATCTTCCCCAAGTAACTGATCTTGGAGCATTATTCCAATCGGAGTAGTAGATCTCGAGACAGGAGCTAATCGTGATGTAGACAACGTATATGAAACTTGGACAGACGGCTCAGATGGTGATGATGAAACAGTAGTACTTGTAAAACGAAATGATAAGTATTATGGAATCTGGGGATCACAAGGTCATTATATTACAAGTAAAATTCAAAGAATACGACACGATCAAACTTTGAAAGATCTTGGAAATGTAGAGTGCGTAGGAGAATTTACTCTTCATAAAGGAAAAGGAAAAGAAGATGCGAAAGCGATTATAAGAAAAATAGGCAGCAAAAGACTGCAGTCAGCAGTGTTTAAATAAACTAACAGAGAGGTACATATGTCAATATCAGTTATAGTTTTCCACAGAGACAACGCATCGGATCTGGAAAAGTTGGAGAATGTAGATAGAGCATTAAAGAAATTAAAAAATAAAATCAAAAAATCAAACCTGATGATAGATCTTAAGCGATCAGAGTACTATATGAAGCCATCAGAACGCAAGAGGCAGAAGAGAATAACGGCGATCGCCAGAAACCAAAGAGCGGTTGCAATTGAGAAACAGAGAAATTTAGGACGATGAACGAAAATGACAAACCACATATTTTTTAGAAACTATGTGGTTTTTCCCACTGTTCATAATATTTATTTTTAGAAACGAATACACTGTTTAGTTTTTCCTCATACAGTGTGCCGAACATAGCCAATCTAATTAAACCTACAATAGGTTTACATATCATGAGTCTTAATCTCAGATGAAGCAATCATAGGAGTTGTATTATGAGCAAACTTTTAAAAGAAGCTATTGCGGACGCTAAAATAGTTCGAGAGACAGCAATTCAGAACGCGCGCGCGATACTCAACGAGGCTTTCGAGCCAAAGCTTAAGAAACTTATCAACACAAAGTTGAAAGAAGAGCTGGAAGCCGATAAGCCAGAAGACGAACTTGGAATCGAAAAAGAAGGTGACGAGCTCGGAACAGAAGCTGGAGAATCAGAAAAAGAAGTAGGAACAGTCCCGGAACCTGACGCGGAGAACGAATTCGAGGAAGGCGAGGACATCCCCGGAGCAACACCAGATCCAGAAGCAGAATCAGATAAGTTCGTCAAAAAGGAAGGTGAAAATTGCGACGAATTAGATCCTGAGATGAAAGAAGATGTAGATCCAGATGCTGGCAGAATGCCAGGTGCACCAGGTGAAGAAGGTATTGAAGCTGGCGTGAAAGAAAACGAGGACGAGGAAAAGGAAGATGGTAAAGATTTCGACATCAATGAGGTGATAAAAGAACTCGAAGACGAAACTGGAATTGAGCCGCAACCGGAAGACGAAGTGCACGAGGACGAAAGCAACATCGAGAGTCCTGAGCATGAAGATTCAGAAACGCCAGACGAAGAGAAGCAGGAACACGAAGCTGGAGTCAACGAGGACGAGGACGAGGACGAGGACGAGGAACTGGAGATAGTCCCAGACGTGTCGAAACACGAGTTCGAGGAAAACGAAGAGAAACCGGAAGATGACAAAAAAGAAGTATACGAACGCATTATCATGAAGCAGCGTTCAGCGATTCGCGAACAGAAAAAGGTAATTTCTAC
>CAIJKW010000008.1 GCA_903821355.1 uncultured bacterium
AAAAAAGAACCGTTAATTAAAATTGCCCAAAAACTACTTAAAAAACTCAGAAGTTTGGGTAAAAATGTTTATTATGACGAGTCGGGTTCCATTGGTCGTAGATATCGTCGTCAGGATGAAATAGGGACACCTGTTTGCTATACCATCGACTTTCAATCAATTGAGGATAATACAATAACTACTCGTGATAGAGATTCTATGAAACAAAAAAGGATTGATATCGATTCAATAGGCTAATATAGTTAAGTTAGATTAAAAATAGTTTGGCACTCGCCAAACACTAGAAGAGGGAAAAATGGAACAAAATGATAGTAATTTACAGGGAGTACAACCTGAAAAAGAAGAGGTAACTCCACCGGTTCAACCAGAACCTGTTGTTGAAGTTAATGACGCAGTGCCACCTCCACCAGTAGAGGCAAAAGCAAGTGAAGGTGACGCTCCGCCGCCACCCCCACCACCGTCAGCGGGCAATTCTAATACGACAACCTTAGCTAGAGGACCAGAAGGACCTAATGGTCCATTTCCAGAAGAGCTCAGACGTTGGAACTGGGGATCGTTCTTTCTTTCCTGGATCTGGGGTATCGGACATAATGTTTGGATTACTTTCCTATTCTTCCTTCCGACAGTATTGGGGATATTAACACGTTCTTTTTACTTCGGCGAAATAGGAACAATGTTGTCTAGCTTGATGAGTCTATTTAGTCTAGGTTTTGCTATATATCTTGGAATCAAGGGTAATGAACTAGCTTGGCAGAACAGAAAGTTTGAAAGTGTAGAACAGTTTAAAGCAGTTGAAAAAATCTGGGCTATCTGGGGACTGGTTCTATTTCTAGTATCTGGGCTATTTCTGGTTATTGCATTCTTGTTTATCATATTTGCGTATGGGGGCATGTTAGGGGGTTGGTAAAATATATAATTAAAGGAAAAAGGCGGCTATGGCCGCCTTTTTTAGTTAATCTATCATTTAAGAACTCATCATTTACCTGTAATTGTGGGGGGCTTGACAAACAAGTGCCCTTTTTTGTATTGTAAACATCAGTTAGTGGTAAAAAGTGGAATGAAGTGGGGATAAGTGGAAAAAGATGTGGATAACAAATAAAAAAACTTCAAACACAGTTAACCGCGAACTAATAAAAGATATAAAAAATGTTAATAGGAGAATACACCCACAATCTAGACATCAAAGGCAGGATATCAATTCCTGTAAAATTCAGGTCGGAACTCGGGTCTTCAGCGATTGTTACAAGAGGGTTAGACAATTGCCTGTTTATTTATCCTAAGGGGCAATGGGAAATAATGGTTGAAAAAATTGCTAGTTTACCGGTTTCATCATCTAAGGCGCGAGCTTTTTCTCGTCATATGCTTAGCGGTGCCATGGAAGTTGAAATTGATAAATTAGGTCGAATGTTAGTGCCCGGATTTTTGAGAGATTTCGCTGGGGTTAAAAAAGAGACGGTATTAGCAGGTGTTAATGATCGCATTGAGATGTGGTCTAAAAAAGCCTGGGATGAATACCGAAAGACCACCGAAGCTGAAGTCTCGACAACTGCAGAAGATTTAAGCGAACTGGGGATATGAAGGCACAAATGTTCGACAACCAAATTTTAAAGACCAGAGGTGGGGGAGTCCGTGAATGGGTTCCTCTTTACCATAATGTTTTATTTTTGTTCTTATGGAGGTAAGGCGGCCCTGATTACGGTAATCAGGGAGGGACTGCTGGGTCTATCTATCCCACCACGAGTTCGGGAAGAAATAATCCCCAGTAGGAAAAACCGTATTTCGGCCCCCTGTCTCTGGCCAGAGAGCTTGCACCTAAACAAATGAAGGTAAATACAATCCACGAGAGTGTGATGACACGAGAGGTAATGGAGTATTTGAATCCTAAAAGTGGCGAAACCTATATTGACGCGACTTTTGGAGGAGGTGGGCATACAAGATTAATCTTGGATGCAACTTCCCCAAAGGGTAAGGTAATTGCGATAGATAGGGATCCAAAGGTAAGTTTGAATGCGAAAGAGTTCAAAC
>CAIJKW010000009.1 GCA_903821355.1 uncultured bacterium
CCCCAAATCTGAATAGGTCTGCGTTATTAACTTAAATGCTTTATTTCACGTGACTTAGTGTAATTTTCTTCTGCTCTCATTGATTTTTTATATAACTCATTCATCCTCAAGATATTATAGCGTTGTACCATCAAGAAATTATTTTGTGTTGGTGCAAAGTAGAAATGTCGTAGGGTCCGACAAAGTAGAAATGTCGTATTGGACATAAAACAATTTTCAATCGAACCGCAGCGCATGGTGAGTAACCAAGGCCGCGGCCGAGTTGCATTTTGTTTTTCCCTTCCCTTATATTATCAATTAAACATTTTACAATCAACCTAATTTAAAAAAACCAATTGTATTTCACTGTTAATTACTGATTAAGCACTTTATGTGCTTTTTAATTCCAAGCCTTTGCTTTCTCAACATGTGGTTGTGAGACAATTTTCTATGAGTTTTTTCTTTAAGAAATCGATCTATTTCTTTTGAAGTTACGACCTCACCTTGAAATTCTTGTTGAGCGTATTGCTGAAATTGTAACGGCTTGCCTTGATATTCTATGGAGATTTCTCCTTTTAAGGTCTCTAGAACTGTTACTCTGGCTCTGATTAGTCCTCTACCTCGGATAGGTTTACCCATGTTAATCTGGTAAACCACGTTTTTGTATTGAACTTCAAGATTCTTGGAGACCTTGCGATACTCCTTTTTACACAGTATCTTTTCTAAATCTTGCTCAGGGAGAAGCTCTCTATGAGCATCCCTAGGATCAACTGGTTTAACGGCAAACTTTTCGTTGTAAACTTCCCAGAACGCTGGCAAGAACTCATTCGCTCCCTCGATATCATTAATCCCAGCTAATCGCATCTCTTTTACAAGCCGATCTTGAAGAGTTTGATTAGCTCTTTCTACCCGTCCTTTTGCCTGTGGTGAATTTGCACAAATTAGGGTAATATCCAATTCCTTTAAGGCTCTTCCAAATTGTGTCAGATTCTCCTTATGTATACATCCAGGAATATTTATTCGGAATATTCCATGTTTATCTGAATAAACGGCTTCCATGCGCCCATATTTCTTGATATATTCAGCTGTAACTGTCATATAGGCATCAGTTGTTTCTGACTCGAAAAATTTGCCATATGTTTGCCCTGTGGCGTCATCGATATAAACAATTAGACAGCATTTATCACGTCTGCCTTCAAACCAGTCATGAGGTGATCCATCTATCTGTACGAGCTCCCCGAAACGGGCTCTACGTTTACGTTGCTGATGAATAACAGGGCTCTTTTGAACCTTTTCTATCCATACACCGCTTTCTCTCATGAATCGTCGTGTTGTCTCTATAGAGATTTTGATGCCGTGCAATTGTTCGAGTTTTTCACACATGAAGGTCGGGCGAAAATCCTTGTACCTCTCGCAGGTGATGAGTTCCAAGACGCGCGCCTTTACAACAGGCTGCAATTGATTATTACTGGCTCTTCCTCGCTTTTTAGAGGCTAGGCCCACCACACCATCCTTCAAAAAAGCTGCATACAGCCTCTGAACCTGTCGGAGTGAAATTTCAAGGACTGCCGCCGCTTCCAATTGTGAAAGCTTTTTTTGAGCAATTTGTAAACAAATCTTTTCTCTAAGTTGTTCTTGTTCTGTCATATAAAGCCCATTAAACATGTTAACCTCCTGATGTTATTAGGGTTAACATTGTTATACTAAAATATTAATTTGTCATTTACGACATTTCTACTTAGCAGGAATACGACATTTCTACTTTGCGCCTACATTTTCATTGTTTTTATGTAGGCGCTAAAACGAAACTTCCGGTTTCTCCAAAATCGAAACTTCCGGTTTTATGAATTTGGGTATACCCCCATTTCACAAAGGAGGATTTCTATGAATGGAGTTATAACAA
>CAIJKW010000010.1 GCA_903821355.1 uncultured bacterium
GATGAAATCGCCGCGCCCTTTAAAGTTATGATACAATGGTAGAATACAAATTATAAAGTTTTAAAATCAGTATACAAAATGTCAAAAACAGCATCAAAAACAATATCAAAATCAGAAACAAAAAAAGTTTCAAAAAAAGCATCTAAATCAAATGTTGTCACTTCAACAATACCGGCAATTTCAAAAATCGTCGGTAGAGAAATCTTAGATTCTCGTGGAAATCCAACTGTAGAAGTTGATGTATATTTAAAAGATGATGCATTTGGAAGAGCCGCTGTTCCATCAGGAGCTTCAACTGGATCATATGAAGCAATAGAGTTAAGGGATGGTGATAAAAAAAGATATGGAGGAAAAGGAGTCCTTAAAGCGGTAGAGAATGTTAATACTATTTTGAGAAAAGCTCTCGTTGGAAAATCTTTTACACAAGAGACATTAGACAGGACAATGATTGCACTTGATGGAACACACAATAAAGCAAAACTTGGCGCCAATGCAATTTTAGGAATCTCAATGGCTTTTGCTCACGCAACAGCAAACTCACAACAAAAACCACTTTATAAATACTTTGCAAACATCGCAAAGACAGGCAAGCCAATGACACTTCCTACTCCAATGATGAATATTTTAAATGGAGGAAAGCACGCAGAAAAATCAACGGACCTTCAAGAATTCATGATAATGCCAGTCGGCGCAAAAAGTTGGTCAGAGGCACTTAGAATGGGAGCGGAAGTTTTTCATTCGTTAAAAAAGATTTTGCACGATAAAGGCTTTGGTACAACTGTTGGCGATGAAGGAGGCTTTGCTCCATCGCTTGGAAATAATGAGGGTGCACTTTCAATTATTATGGAGGCTATAAAAGGCGCTGGTTACAAGCCTGGAAAGGACGTAAAAATTGCTATAGACGGAGCCGCAACTGAACTATACATAGACGGACTTTATGATTTGAAAAGTGAAGGTAAAAAATTAACTAGCGAACAAATGATTGAGCTTTATGGTTCATGGTTAAAGAAATATCCTATCGCTTCTATTGAAGATGGTTTTGCAGAAGACGACTGGGATGGTTATGTAAAACTTACAAAGAAGTTTGGAAGCAAACTACAAGTTGTTGGCGATGATCTCTTCGTAACAAATATTGACAGACTAAAAACTGGAATTGAAAAGAAGGCTGGAAATTCTATTTTGATTAAGCTAAATCAAATTGGAACTGTGACTGAAACTATTGATGCAATTAAGATGGCACACAAAGCTGGAATGACCGCTGTTGTATCGCATAGATCAGGCGAGACGGAAGATGTTACAATCTCTCACTTTGTTGTTGGTCTTGGGTGTGGACAAATTAAAACAGGTTCCCTTTGCAGAACTGATCGTGTTGCAAAATACAATGAGCTTCTAAGAATTGAAGAAGATTTGGGATCAAAAGCAGTCTACACTGGCGATTTTTAATCGTATAAAAAGATTTTACAAAATAAAAATATGGATAACTCACAAACTAAAACTAATGATATCGAAGAGTCAGACGGAATGACTCAATCGCAAAAAATAAATCAAAATCCTGATTGCGACGCAACAGAAACCGATGGCACTCCAGTTGCCAAAAGACAACACTTGAGAAAACCTGTTGTACTTATTGTCCTTGATGGTTGGGGTCACAGAGAAGACACAAAAGACAATGCCTTGGCTAGTGCTAATACTCCACGCTTCCGAGAATTTTGGAATAATTATCCTCACACTCTTTTGGATGCAAGCGGTCTTGCTGTAGGACTTCCTGAAGGACAAATGGGAAATAGTGAGATTGGACATACAACAATTGGTGCAGGTCGTGCTATGGATACTGACTTAGTTAGAATAAAAAAATCAATTACTTCAGGTGAGTATGAAAAACTGGCGCCCTTTGTTGAACTTTTTGATCATGTCAAAAAGAACGATAGCACCCTTCATGTTATGGGGCTTTTAAGTGACGGTGGAATTCATTCTCATCAAGATCATTTGTTTGCTTTTATTCGTGCAGCAAAAGACGCTGGAGTAAAAAAGTTAGCTGTACATGCATTTACTGATGGACGTGATGTCCCTCCACAAAGCGCCGCAAAATATATTTCGGAATTAGAAGTTGTACTGAAAGAAGTTGGGCTTGGATTTATCGCAACAATTTCAGGTAGATATTATGCGATGGATAGAGACAATAACGCAGAAAGAATTGGGATGGCAGAGGATGCAATTTTTAGTGGAATTGGTCACATCTGTGAAATTGAACCTGTGGATTATTTGAAAAATCTTTACACAGAAGGAAAGATTGATGAATTACTAGAACCAATTGTTTGCAAAAATACCGTTGACGGCAAAGAAATTTCAGGTGCGCCAACCATAGAGCATGATGCCATTTTCTTTTTTAACTTTAGAGCAGATCGTGCACGTCAATTAACAAGAGACATTTTGGCAAAAGCCAAAGGGATGGATTGGAAATTTGTCGGAATGACATCTTATGGAGATGAATTTAACTATCCTGTCGCCTTCCCTTCTCTTTTGATTGAAACTACACTTGCAAAAGAAATTTCACAAGATGGATTTACTCAAGCGCATATCGCAGAAACTGAAAAATTTCCTCATGCAACATATTTTCTAAATGGTGGAGTGGAAAAACCATATCCGGGTGAATCTCATATTCTTCTTGCTAGCCATAAGGATGTTGCAACGCACGACCTGGCTCCAAAGATGCGAGCTGAAGGAATTGCCGATAAAGCAATTGAACAAATTGAATTGGGTACAGATTTTATTTTCATTAACTTTGCAAATGCAGATATGGTTGGTCACACAGCAAATGTCCCAGCAATAATTGAATCCGTCGAAGAAGCTGATAAACAGCTTGGTAGAGTTGTTGATTCTATTGTTGCACACAGTGGAGTTGCATTCATCACAGCGGACCACGGCAATGCAGAATTAAATGTAGATCAAAAGACTGGCGATAAACACACATCGCATACAACAAACCTTGTGCCGATGATTGTGACAGATAAAGAAATTAAACTGCGTGACAAGGGTAATTCTCCTAACCCAGATTACCTAGGAGTTCCAACTCTTGCCGATATTGCTCCAACAATTTTTGACGAAATGCAGATCAAGAAGCCAGATTTTATGACGGGTGAAAGTTTGATGTTAAAATAACAATACAAAAAAACAAACGATGAGCGACCACTCATCGTTTGTTTTTTTATTTAATAAAATTAAATCTGACTTTCCAACTCATCCATCTTCGCCTTAGTCTTTGCACCAAAGTATCCTTGTGTGGGAGTGATGTCATTGTCTTTTTGGAAGCTGATTAGAGCTTGCCTTGTCTTTTCTCCAAAGTAGTTACTCTCATTTCCAACGGAACCGGGCTTTCCATCTGTTTGGTTAACAATATATCCGTTTGAGTTTAGGTACTGCTGAAGCAGTACAACTCCTTCATTTGTCATGCCAAGCTTTAGGTCTATAGATGAAGAGAGACTTTGTACCGTCGTACTTTTTGCAGATGTTGTGTTTGTTGTTTTTAAATTGAATGTTGCAATTGCTGATTTATTTGCATCCATGAGAACAACACACTTCCCTGTTTTATTAACACACGAACCACTCCAACCAGCAAAAACAGAACCTCTTTTTGCTGTTGCTGTTATAGAGGCTTTTACTCCTTTTGTATAGGATGTTTTTAATCCAGAGATTGTCCCTGTGCCTAATCCAGCTTTTGAGACAGTTAGAGTGTATGGTCCTGTGGTATTAGTGTTGGTTGTTCCAGTATCAATGACACCACTACCTCCTGTACTTGTGCCACCTCCGTAAGATCCTCCACCACCGCCTCCCGCTCCACCACTACCACCAGAGGAACCTCCTCCTCCAGATACAACGATAGCTGCAAAACTTGCAGATACTGACTTATCGCTATCCATTACGACCGTACATGTCGTTCCTGAGATTGTTGTACATCCATCCCATGATGAAAATGTATATCCTGCTGAAGGATTTGCGGTTAAGGTTGCTGTTGTTCCACTTGCGTATGAATTATTATTTCCATTAACCAATCCTCCAACTCCTATTGTAGTGGTTAAGATATAATTTGTACCTACAGTTGTAATTGGATAGAAAGTTGCCCTTACTGATTTATTTGAATTCATCATGACAGTACACTCTGCTCCAGAAGTTGCAGTACATCCTGACCAAGATGAGAATGCATATCCTGATGATGGTACCGCAGTTAAGTTTGCAGCTACTCCATCTGTGTATGTATTATTATTTCCAGTGATTGTTCCCCCTTCTCCTGCTGAGGAAGTTAGAGTATATGGTCCTGCAGAAACTGCGACTTCACCAGTATATTCAAATGCACCGATGTCCCAAGCGGAGGAGCTTTGTGGGCGAGGATTACCATCAAAGTCTACACGGATGTTTAGACCGTATAGGTTTTGGAATGTTTGGTATACGTCAGATTCGGTGCCGGCGTTGATGGCGGGGCTAGCAGATGTTAGGCGGAAGTCGGAGGTTGTGGGGCTGGTAAAAAGAGGATTTGCATTTTGATTTGATTGAGCTTGGGTAAATTTTGATTGAAGTTGCGGTACGTCGTATGTGATGTCTCCAATTTTGACACGCGCAAAATCACCGTTTTGATAGAAGAGATTGTGGTCAGCTTCCCAGTTCGAAGGGTTATATAGAAATATATGATTAGCCTGAGTTACGTTAGATATAATATTGTTATTTATAAACCACGGGTCACCATCTGGAGAATTTATTCCAGCATCTACACCGTAGATTGTATTGTTAACAATATAGCGATTGAAACCAGCCCAATTAACAATTGCAGCCCCAGTCTGTGCAGAAGGATTTGAGGGATCGTCGCTAACACCAGGAAAATGGTGAATATTGCTAATAATATTTCCAATAAAATAGTTTTTTAGACCGGGTGCAGGAGTATCTGGACTACCCCCAAGAAATCCGATCTGAATATCATGACAATAGTTGAATATAAACCAAATTCTTTCAGGGCCAAGTTGATAACCTCCACAACCCTGACCTTTTCCTCCAAGACCAGTTACAGTCGGATCACTAGAATACATATCATTTTGTGAGACAATCCCATCGCTAGCTTCTTTGAACCAAATACCGGCTTGCTTGTTATCGTGCACCTTGTTACGACCTACATATATATGATGTGTCTTAGAAACTTTAACCGCATCAAAACCTGCGTTAACTTGAATACCACTTCCACCATTGTTATAAACCTCACTATCTACAATCCAAATATAAGATCCTTCATTGATAGTGACACCGTGAGCTTGCAAGTCTTGACTAGTTGCTGTCTTGTCACCACATTCATGAAATTTATCATTATAAAGAACAATATTAGAGACAGTATTGGATGAGTAACTAGCAATACCAAATCCAGTACGATCAGGATGACCATGTATATCACTATTTCTAATGGAAATATAAGAATTTTCAAATACTTCACCACCCATGGCTGGATCAGATCGCCTACCAACAACACCACCAGAAGAGAACTCGAGATTTTCAATAATAATATATTTAGCGTTTCCATAAAAGCCAACACCCAAATAATGTATATCAGGCATGCCGACACCCCTTATAAAAATTGGCATCACTGAACTTCCAACACCACTGATAAAGACATCCCCATCTGGTCCTGTTAAACTTGCACCGTTGTGAATTTCAACAATAGAACCTGCTGGTAAATTTCGAGGTACATCACAACGAGGCCTAGCAGGTGTTCCGTTGTTAATTTCCCAATTATAAGTACACGATGAATTTGTGCTATCCACATAATGTGTATAGTACCCTCCCTCTGCATTTTGTGTATAAGTAAGAGCTGGATTCCTTTTTGCAGGATTGTCGTACATTCTATATGTCTCATTAATACCAAAACTTGGGGCAGGAATTCCAACAGGTGGATTGTAGACACCGTTGGTCATGGCGCCAAGTACTTTTCCAGACTTTCCGTCTGTACTTATCAGATTGGACAAACTATCAAACTTTACCTTGGTTTTTGGTCCAAAGTATCCTATTGCAGGAGTGATTCCATTATCTTTTTGGAATTTAATAAGAGCTTGTTTTGTAAGATCACCAAACTTATTTGTCTCATTACCAACAGAACCCGGTTGTCCCGAGATTGTGTTTATAATATATCCTTTTGAATTAAGATACTTTTGTAATTGTAGAACGGGAGATCCTGTGTCACCCAATTTAAGATTGGGAGAAGAAGAAAATTCTGTTGAAGCTTTTGCGGGAAGCACGAAAGCAAGAGTAAATACCAATAAAAGAATGCCTTGTGCAACATCTTTTTTAAAATTCATAACTAATTATTTAATGATTTTGTTTATAATGGCCTGTAATAAACCCGAGTATTTCTACATATAATTATAGACCTATTATGATGAAATTGTAGGTTGTAGTGTGGATAACTTTCTAATACCATTATATTAACTCACGACTCGCTCTAAAACCCTGACTTCGTTTTCAAGCTTTAGCTCCTCCTCTTTTAATCTAGAAAACTCTGAGTCTTCATGTCTTTTTCTTTCTTCCAAGGTGGTCAACTCTCTGGATTTGTTATTTGCTGTCTTTTCTGAATAAGCCTTCTCACTAGAAGCCTTACTTATTTCCAAATCAATATCCTTCAATTCAATTTTAATTTTATCGATTTTTCTTTGCATTGCCGAAATTTCTGTATTGCAGGTTACTTGTTTATTTTTTAACTCTCTGATTTTTCTATCATAATCATCAACGTGAGCTCGTTCTCCAGAAATTTTATGAATCTCAGACTCTAATCTTCTTCGTTCAATATCTCTTCTACTTAACTCGTCTTTAATAATTCTTAACTTAACTCCTTTTGATTGAATATCCTGCTTGGCGCGCATTTTCTCTTCTCTTTTTTTCTGTTCCATCGCCTGCTTAAGACGCATCTGTTCAGATGCGGCGGCATCATTTCCAAGCGCTTGCTTGTGTTGCGCAAAACTTCCACCTTGTTGATATCCAAATGTCATAATATCTACATTATACATCACAGACCATCAAATCAGAAACTAATTGAATCAAAAAGGGTGACTTTATATTTTTCCTTATCTATTTTTTGTTCCTTCCCCAGATTCTGGTCTATTTCTACTTTATTTTCTGAATCCATTTGATTAAAAATTATTCCTAAATCTTTATCTTCTTTTAACGAGGGATAATTTATACTTGATGAGGAAATCAGTTCAGGAAAATTTGTTTCTATTTTTTGATTATCAAATCTGTACCTATTATAGACATTCGCAAAATATATTTTATAGACATTATTATTTCTTGTCTCTGTTAATTTATCCTGTAAAGACATTTTACTATTCACCCATATCATTGATTCAATAGCAGAAACTGCAAATGTTACAAAGATTGCACAATAAATTACGATCTCGATCAAAGTAAAACCGGCATGTCGATAACAAAGATTGAGATTGCAACAGCGCTCTGTATTTTTACAAATATTTTTTTTCATATTATTTTACATGGGTTTTAATTCAAAAATAATTGGGGTAATAGATAAGGTTGTTGTACCACTCATCTTGTAATTTGATCCAACTCCAAATATTTTATCCCCTATACATTCAAGGTCTGAAATTGTAGTACTTGAATTAATTGTTTGAATTATTTTGGATAAGTCATCAATATTTCTAATTTGAATTTTTGAGTTAGTCTTCCCTGCTACTAAAAATAAGTTTTTGGTGGCGAGTAGCATAGAATATATTCCATCATCAACGTCTATCGAATTTACTAAATCATAGTTAATTTGAGGCGCTGTCGTTGAGGAATAATCTCTTATACTATCAATCTTAAACAGCTCATTATTGCCCACAGTTCTGCCAACATAGATTGAACCATTTTTGGCAATCAAACTCCTGACGTTTCCAAGCGAACCAAATAAATCAAAGGTGCTCAATGGCGATTGAGGTGTGTCCAAGGATAAATTTGAATATGGAGCAAAATCACAATTTAGACAAAAATCATTTATCTCAGGCTCTTTTGCCGTTGATATCAATAGATGTAAATACTTATCATACATTGGCCAAATGGCCTGAACTGAACTATCAAGCTCCCACTTTTTATTTATTGCACCAGTGGTTTCTAAATTTGGACCTAGATCAAGTTTATTCAAATCAACAGACAGTAGCTCTTCATCTGTATTTTTCTTCAAACCAATAAATAAATATGGATAAACTGAAGATATTTTTGTTGCGTAGACAGGATTGTAAGAAGAAGACCATGGTATTTTATAATCCCCCATCTTATTTATTTTTCTCAAAATTGAATCAGATTTAAATCTTTGTATTGCGCTATTTACACTTGAATTTATTGCGAATAAATTTCTACCAACAAAAGTTAACCCTATAATCCCTGGACCACTATCAATCTTGTCTGACGGCAGAGAAAGATTCTTATAATCATATGTAATCAAGTCATAGTCCGTTGTGGAAGCAGAGTTTAAACTAACAAAAATATTCTGACCATCAGAAACTATTGCCGTAGCTTCTGAAGATGTGGATTTAACAGGGATATTGAAAGATGCCATGCTATAAGAAATTGGCGAAGACGAACCGCTCCCATCGTTGTACATATATGGGTCACCTCCTTCATCATCTATTTCAGACAAGGCTTTTTTCCCTTCACACAAATCACTTCTGCTCATTACTGTCTCATTTGAAATTTTTGTCACATCAAAAATTGTTTGATTGGAGATGTCTTGAATTATTTTATAAGGCGACCTTTCATTAATTCCAAGTAGATATGAATTTGTAGGAATCATAATCATTATCCAAAGCAATAGCGATGTCATTAATTCTAGAATAAGCATTTGTTTTTGTTTCTGCGCAATTAAGTATTAATACCCCGTGTAAGAGATTAGCGAATACATTGGCGTAATGATGGAGACAGCAATAAAACCGACCCCTAATCCAACCATAATCATAGATAAAGGCTCAATTAGTTTATTGACCAAAGCAATACCATCATCAAAATACTCTTGATGAATTTGTGCGATGGAAGAAAACGTATCAGATATTGAACCTGTTTGTTCTCCACAAACAATAAGAGGAATCCAGATTTTGTTTTGTTTAGATATTTCTCTACCAATACTTTTTGACAAGAGTGTTCCGCTTTCAACTTCATTTGCTACATTCAACAGTTTCGTTTTTTCTTTTGGAATTATTGATCCCATAGCTGAGTCTCTTAAAGATTCCACTAATAAACCACTTGATGCAAATACTTCACTCGCAATTCTGAAACTGATTGAGGCGGAGTAGTGATTTATTAAATTTCCTAGAACCGGTATTTTTATTATGATTGATCCTATATAATTTTTAAAAACATTTATCCCCTTTTTTCTGATTAACATAAGTACCAAAAATACAACTAACATGCAAAATATCAACACGCCAAACATTATATAAAATAGATAAGTACTTAGAAAAAATAAAACCTTTGTAGTCCAAGGAATAACAATTCTTCCCCCACTGAAAAGAGGCTTGATTTTAGGTACAATAATAATCAAAATCATTAAAATCAAGATAACTGAAACGGCCAATATAATGCAGGGATAAAGAAGGGCCAGTAAAAACTTTGATTTAGTCTTCTCTATATTTTTACTCATCTCATGCACCCGATTTATTCCGTCAGCCAAATTTCCAGAGCTTTCTGATTTTTTGATAATAGTTAATTCATAATCTCTTATTGGCAATCCCAACTCTTCAATTGACTGCCCGAAGGTCTTCCCTTGCTTTAAACTCTCAATTATTTTATTTTTCCAATCAGAATCATTATCAACGCAAAAGACATCTAAAGATTCTATAAGCGGCACGCCTGCAGAATAAAGCCGTGCAAACATTTTGAAATGAGCCAACATATCTTTTCTTAATTTTGTTTTACTTATTTTTTTCATATGTTTTGTTTATTCCGGAACTTTCCTGTATTTTATCGACCATTAATTTATCAGCCTTATTTTCTCTATCTTCCTCCATGGACTCATAAGTGAACTCCTCCTTATATCTTGAAATATCTGATCTTCCATTGTTTTCATCCGTAAAAACGTCATAAACATCACCGTCCTTGTTATTTATTAAGCTTTCAAAAATAGCAATTTGACGATGAGACCATTTTGCACTTTTGGAGACTTTTTCCAATCTTTGATTAAATATAGCCTTAGCCACCATGGAAAATTCATAAGAATCAGCACCCAAATATCTACATCTTCTTATTGCCATCTTTACATCTCTTGCGTGAATTGTTGTGATTACAGTATGTCCCGTTAATGCTAGGCTCATCACACTTCTCATTGTGTCAGAATCCCTAATTTCACCAACATAAATTACATCTGGATCTTGTCGCATTGATGCTTTTAGAGCCTGCGAATAATTAAACCCAGACTGTGGTCTGATTTGTACCTGCCTTAGACCACTTAATCTTTTTTCAACAGGATCTTCTATTGTCAAAACTTGTTTATTTTCTTCAACCAAAGATGTTAGTAGACTATATGCGCTAGTTGATTTACCGCTACCAGTTGGACCAGAAAAAACAATTAGACCTGGGGATTTTCTTAAACTCTCTAATAAATTTTGAAACACGGAAGAAGACATCCCAGTATCAGTTAGATATTGGATTTTTAAACTGGCAGCATCAAGAACACGAAGGACCATACATTCCCCATCCACTCCAGGAATTGTTGAAACGCGAACCCTATAATTTAAGTGACCAAAACTACCATCTTGCGGTATATCTTTTATATCAATGCGCATTTGAGCAAGAATCTTATACCTACCAATCAACTCAATATACTGCTCATATTTTATATACCAACCCAAACTCATTTGACCATTAATCCTAAATCTAATTTCAGTCTTGTCTTTAAAAGGCTGAATGTGAATATCAGAAGCGGATAACTTTATTGCATCAGCAATTAATAAATCAGCCTGGTCTTTTAAATTTTCTAACGATGGTGAAAATAGCTCACCTTTATTTTTTATTATAATTTCTTTTGTTTTTTGTGCCATGCGAACACAATATCAAAGAGATATGAAGTTTCTATAAAAAAATTCTAAAGAATTACCAAAGATTTTCTAAATTTTTGCAAAAGAATACCCACCCCGCTCACAGGCAGCACTCTTTCTTTCCGTAATGGAAATCCAGCCTGAGCCGGAAGAAGAATACTACTAGTGAGCGTGATGGGAGCTTTGACCAGTGACATGGGTTGGGGATTCCTCGATCCCCAGTAACTGCGTATAGGACGGAGGAATTTCTTGCTTTGGCCCCCGTTAGACCAAAGCAACGTCCCCGCTTAATGGTGCGGTGGAATCATGAATCGATTTTTGGTTGGATTTCAGAAAACGACAGCTTCGACGCAAATGATTGCGTGATAAGCCTTCGGCGGCGCAGCGCGTATTGGTGCGTCGATGATGATCATGTTTTTATCCATGCGGTTGGGTGGGTTGGGGTTGGATACAGCTAGACGGAGTACTGCCAATGAACTATTGCTTTCGGCATCTCCATTTAACATATTATCAAAACTCTTATTATTAACAAATAAGTTATCAACACCCTCTGTTAGAATCAATTACTCTATATCCGATAATCTCCAATCGACAATCTTTTTATCGAATAAGCCAAAGCCGGAACTTTTAATTTCTCCCCTATCAATTCTGCTAAAGTTCTCATGTAAGACCCACTTCCACATTTAACTCTGATTTTTAATATTGGATATTCTTTATCCACATCACTTTTGGAATTCTTTATCTTTTCTTTGGTTTTTTTTGATTTTTTCTTTATAGAAACTTTATCCCACTCGTGTAGAATTTTATCCTGTCTAAAGTCACCATTAATTTTCTTAATCCTTTGGACGACATTATCAATTAAATTATTATTAGAAATTAAACTCAAATCAAGAAATTCAATTTCCTTGATAGACAACTTAGTCATCGGTCTTAAAAATATTTCTTTATTACTTTCTGCATCTTCACCTATTTGATCTATATCATCTTTATCGTCTGCACCCCCTTCTTCTGACGCAAATTCCTTAGCCCACTCATAAAGTGGTTTGCCCTTTAGAGTTTTTGAAGAAAACCAAGGATATGGCACGTCCATCTCCCCAACAAAAGATTCGCAAATATTCTGAATATTTTTAAGATCAAAAGTCACATCGCCATGAACCACTGAATTTATTAAACCCAAAATATCACCCGTATCTGTGCCTATTCCCAAAAGCACCTCTACTTCATATTCTTTATCTAAACTCAAGAAATGATGCTTATTCTTGATTGCCTCACCCCTAAGATAGATGATCAGCCCTTCCGCCATAGGGTCAAGTCTGCCAGCGTAGGTAAATTTATCGGCAGACGGCAAAAAACCTTCGTCCTTTAAACGATTTAAACACTCTAAAGGAGTCTCGCCCTCTTTTTTGTATGCCACAAAAACATCGCTCTGTGTAATATTGTCTAAAATGGTCATATTAGGATACAATAATAGCATAATATTAAAGTGCCACGGAAGAAACAAAAAAGGCAAAACATCATCATGTCCCAAAACATCAAAAAGCTATCAACAGAACCATATAAAGGAGTTAGAGATTTCTACCCTGAAGATCAATTTATAGAAAATCACATATTTGGTATTTGGCGTAAGACCCTTGAGTCATATGGCTATCAAGAATATAACGCATCAGTGCTTGAACCAGCAGAATTATACAAAGCAAAATCTGGTGACGAGATTGTTAATGAACAAACTTATACCTTTATAGACAGGGGTGAAAGAGAGGTGACACTTAGACCTGAAATGACCCCAACAGTTGCAAGACTTGTCGCCGGAAGAAGAAGAGAGCTGGCCTTCCCATTGCGCTTATATTCAATGCCTAATGTTTTTAGATATGAAAGACCCCAAAGAGGAAGACTGCGAGAGCACTTCCAATTAAATGTAGATATGTTTGGTCTTGCTGGTGTTTACGCTGATGTAGAAATTATCGATGTTGCAGGTGCCATAATGAAAAATTTTGGTGCAAAGCAAAATGATTTTGAGATAAAAATTAGTAGCAGAAAATTATTAAACGCTCTTTTTAGCGATTGGTATCAGATGACAGAAGATCAATCCGTGAGAATGCAAAAACTGATTGATAAGAAGAATAAAATGCCAGAAGATGTCTTTGAACAACAATCGACAGAAATATTTGGTAAGCCATTTAAATTTCTAAATCTAGAAAAAAACAATCCTTTATATGAAGAGGTTATGGCATTCCCTAATATCAAGTCGGCAAAAGATGAGCTTGATTTAGTGATTTCAAAACTAGCAGAAAGAGGTGTTAATAACGTTATTTACGATGAGACATTAATTAGAGGGTTTGACTACTATACTGGAATAATCTTTGAAGTCTTTGATACAAGCCCTGAAAACAACAGAGCCTTATTTGGTGGTGGAAGATATGATAATCTTCTCAAGATGTTTGGTGAAGATAATATGCCTTGCGCTGGTTTTGGAATGGGTGATGTTACAACAAAAGACTTTTTGGAAGTTAGAAATCTTTTGCCAAAATATAGACCAAGTGCTGATGCCATGATTTGTATTCTTGAAGAAGACGATGGTGTAATATCTTATGCTGAAGAAGTTGCGGAGATGTTGAGAAAAAAAGAAGGCGACAGAGAATCTACAAATATAGACATAAACTATTCGTTCAAATCTTTGGGAGACCAGATAAAATCAGCAACAAAGAAACAAATCCCCTACTGCATCGTGATCGGCAAGAATGAAGCAAAAGAAAAAACTTATAAAATAAAAGATCTGGAAACTGGCGAGGAAGTAAGTAAAATCGTAAAGAAATAAAATGCGAAAACTTTTCTTTGATATTGAAACCCGAAACACATTTCAGGAAGTTGGCAAAGCCGACCCTGCCGCTTTGGATATTTCTGTTGTCTGTGCTTATGATTCAGAAACTGAGAGCTATACAAGCTACACTCAAGAAGATTTGCATAAATTATGGCCCTTAATTGAACAGGCTGATGTGCTTGTTACATTTAATGGTGATCATTTTGATATTCCCCTACTAAATAAATACTATCATGGTAATTTGTTACAAAAGAAAAGTCTGGATCTTTTGAAGGAAGTAAAGAAATCTCTTGGGTTTAGAGTTGGCCTTGGAGTAATTGCCCAAGGAACATTAAATGCTGGAAAAAGCGCTCACGGACTTGAAGCGGTTGAATGGTGGAAAAAGGGAGAAATAGAAAAAATCATCAAATACTGTCTAGACGATGTGAAGATTACAAAAGAGGTGCATGACTATGCCGTCGCCAATAAAAAACTAAAATACAAGGAGGGCGAGGCTATTATTGAGTTTTCAATTGATACCAAAGACTGGGAGGATATGGGAGAAAGTAAGATGAATTTCACATTACCCTTTTAATACTTATTTTGTTATAATAAAAACATATGGAAAATAACGAACAAACACAAGGTGCGCGAAACAATGTATCGCTTCAAACTATGATAATACCTTTGGCTATTGTCATTGCAGGAGCATTAATAGCGGGTGGTATATATATGAGTGGTACAAACGGTGCAAAAAATGCTGGGGCTAAAGATGCTCAGGCGTTAGCAAAAGCACCCATTGTAGTAGAACCAATAACAGCAGCAGATCATGTCTTGGGTGATCCAAAGACAGCAAAAGTTACAATGATTGAGTATTCAGATCTAGAATGTCCTTTCTGTAAAATGTATCATGCAACACTTGAAAAAATATATACTGAAAATCAAGCTAGTGGGACAATAGCATGGGTATATAGACACGCGCCAATAGTAGAGCTTCATAGTAAATCGCCAAAAGAATCTGAGGCAACAGAATGTGCAGCAGAGTTGGGTGGAAATACAGTATTTTGGAAATACTTAACTGCGTTATTTGCTGATACTCCTTCAAACAATAGCCTTAATCCAGCAAAACTTTACGAGTTTGCAGACACAGTTGGATTAGATGCAAAAGCATTCAAGTCCTGTTTAGATAGTGGCAAGTATGCAACAAAAATTACTGAAGCGATCACAGCTGCGCAAAAAGCTGGCGTTGAAGGTACACCTTACACAGTTCTTGTAATGGGTGGCAAAAATGTTCCCCTAGTTGATAAAGATGGAAATGGAATGGGTGCCTTACCTTATGCACAGATGAAGCAGATTATAGATCAGTTGGTTAAGTAATTATATCAACCCCTTCTCCACCACCTCCTTCACATAAATATCTAAATCTTCTTGAGACCTAATCTCTTGTAATGTCAGCCATTTATATTCAACATTTTCATCTTCGTCTAAAATTGGATCTCCGTCAGTATCGCCGACATAAGAAAGTCTGACGATGTGTCCATACGTCTCTGAAATAATATCTTGGGCACACAATAGAATTGGATCTGATTTTATTTCCAATTTGGTTTCTTCCATTACCTCACGTTTTAGATTATCTATCAGCTTTGTTCCAAACTTTATTCTGCCACCGACAATATCCCAGTTTCCTCTTAATTTTGGATATTTCTTAATCGATCTTTTAACCAGAAGATATTTGCCATCTTTATTTTTTAGGAAAATTTTTACGCCAACTTGGAGTAGTGTGTTTTTGGGTGTTTCAGTTTCGTTCATATATATTGTGTGTTTAAAGCTTGCTTGAATAATAACATAATAATAGATCAAGGGGTATTTAGCCAATCTAACCTAAAAAATAGTTTTGTGCAAAAGCAATTTCATCTTTTCTCGGATCACCGTTTTGGGCAATTAGGTAGCAAGCAAGCCTTGTCAACATCATATCAATAATTTGTCTTTCACTTCCAGAGCCCAGACCTACCATTTTCCTGACGTCAGGAAAATGGTTCTCTATATTTTGCGAGGTGCTTTTTAAAGCTATTTTTGCCTTTTCTATCACAAGTAAAAAATTTTCCCATTTTGAATAACCTAATAATTTTTGTAAATCTCTGGCGAACCAAAATTCAATACCGTTCTCAGTCTTCTTTGAATGCGATTCAAAGTCTTCTATAAGCGATTTAATTATTTCTTTTTTCATATCCCCAAACTATATATATCGGATATAAATTTTCTATAAAAATATTCTAAAGTTTTTCTTGAGATTTTATAAAGAAAACACAAAGAAAACTTTTTATCTTACCCCTCCCATCAGTGCCTTGACTTATAAGCACATGGCGTGTCATAATGCACCCAGAATAGCGTAGCCTAACTGTTCTGGATTACATGAAGCTTCCGTAGAGAAGTATTCTTATTGATCGAAAGTCCTTAAGAATGGGTGGGAACACCCCATGGTCCCCAAAAGTGGCTTTGAAATCAAAAAAGTGAAGACAAAAAAACAGACCGCCGAAGAAAAAATTGCTCAATACCGTTTAATGCTTGAAAAAGCCTCTCCAGAAATGAGGTTCCTCTACAGGCAAAACACGGGAGTTGATCTAGACCTGAGATTACTGAAACTGACCACAAGCACGAGAGCGATGTATTTCCTTAACAGGGCCTTTATTGCCTTGCTTGTGCTGTCAGCGCTGATCATCGGCTCCGTCGCGGCTTACTCCTTCGTTCACAATATGACAGATCACCTGGCTGTGGATATGATGCAGGCCGGTTTTATTCCCATTACAGGTCTGCTGATTATGATTTTTACGATGATCAAACATATCAACATCATCAGCGCCGCCGAGGTGAACTTGGATAATTTTGGAATAGTTCTAGCCAAACTAACTCCACCTGATTGCAAGCTCAGCGAATACTCAGACGTTCTAACGCCCAGTAGGGTTCGTGAAAATATGGTGCAGACAGCTCTGAAAGTCCTTGAATTTGATGCGTTGTTGGCATGGATGCGTAGACCAAATGGGGCGACCCAAAAACAGATCGATGACGTTGGCGTAGAGAAAGAATTGGCAAGAGAAAAAACCGTAAGCGGAGTTGGTTGTTTTAGGCTGTTTGGTCTAACTAGTGCCGAATACTTCATACACAGGATCTATGCCGATGCGTCCGAACGGCTAGCAAGATCCTTCAAGGATGATGACAAAGGCGAAAAGCCTGAAAAAAACAAGCGACTGATGGATCCGGTCAGCGGATTTGTTGCATAACACTTTCGAGGTTGTAGGAACCTCGGCCCCCGCGTACAAACGCGGGGGCGCTTTTTTTATTTTTTTTGAACACTATTTTATTACGACACGTCTTTTACTTCACACGCAGAACCTACCTCTCTTTTTTTCTTACCAACAAATCACCGGCTTCTCCCCTATTTTTGTTTCCAAATATTTTTCAACTTCTTTAAGTCCACCAATCTCGTCGATAGCACCAAAAGATTTTGCTTGCTCACCCAAAAAAGTAGAACCATCAGAAAAACTCATAACCTTATCTAGCGGTATATGACGATTTTCAGAAATCGCTTTCATAAAATTATTATATATGATATTTACATCTCTCATAAACAAAGCTCTTTCATCTTCAGTTAATGGCTTATCAGGTGAGCCGGCATTTTTATATTTACCAGAACTCAATTCTTCATATTGATATCCATCCATTCTGTCCTTTTCGACATTAGTCAGATATGAAAGAGTCACGCCAATACTTCCTATATCGGAATTTTTTGATGCAAATATCCTATCCGCGCTGCTAATTGCCCAATAGGCAGAAGACGCTCCAGTGTCTCTAATAAAGGCCACGACCGGTTTTTTACTATCTTTTATTGTGTTAGCGATTTCCTCTCCAGCAACAGGAGATCCACCAGCTGAATCAACTTCTATAACTATCGCTTTAATATCTTCATTTGCATTCGCGTTTTCGATTTTTGCATCTATGTCCTCACTCGCTACAACATCAGGACTGTAATTAGAATTACTTGCTCCATCGCCAGAGACGTATGTGGCCAAATATCCATGAAGGTTAATTCCAACAACTGAACAATCATCGTTCATTGAATAATTGGAATCGCCAGAATAATTATCTGTGGGTGATGAATTTGCATTATTTTTACCCCAAGAAAATTCATGATTATTTATGGAATTAGTAATCCATCCTCCAAGACCAAATCCCAAAGCAAGAATTAGAATCCATTTGAGAGATGGTGATATTTTTTTGAAAAACCGTTTGATCTTTTCCCACTGAATCTTTTCCTTTAGTGTTTGCATTTTCATGGCGGTAGATTATTAAGGACGAATAATAGGTAGCTAATGATACTCCTTTTGACGAAAAGTTCAAATCAGCTGAAAATTGACAACCCGCTCTATAAACTCGATAATATAAACATAAATTAAATATAATAATGTCAACAACTACCCCCACAACAAGACCCGTTAGAAACGATATTACCTACAAGCGCGAGCGATTGGTTCGCGTACTCGTCCAGCATAGAAATGGAAGCACGTCCGTTGGGACTGGGTTTTTTGTAGATGCAAAGGGTGGTCTTTTAACATGTTTCCATGTAATTTCCGGAACAGAGCTTTGCAATCTAAGAAATATTAATGCCAATATAACTGGCACTGCAGATGAAGAACATATACAACTGCAAAACTATTTGAATCAAAGTGTGTTAAATATTCAAATTGAACTCATGGATGGCACGAGAAAGATTGTAAATATTGTAAAATTTAATCATGTTTACGATGTTTGTATGCTTAAAATTACAGAGGCAAATTCTAGCGTGGGAGAATCGGGAGAAAAAAATCCGTTCTTTGAAATTGATACAGATTATATGCCTGAGTACGATGAATCATCTTTCTTCTGTGGTTTTCAATTGACTGGTGGATATTCTGACGCTACACAATATCCGTTTTCAATTAACAGAGCAGTAGTTTCTGCGTTTCCTGAAGTTGTGGTTGGTGGCGATAAATATCAGCATATACAATTGAATTCAATTAATCTTGGAGGAAATAGTGGTGCTCCCCTTTTTGTCGAAGGTGGCAATAAAGTGATTGGAATAATAAATGGAAATATGAATTGGGGGAAAGATAACTTTACCGTAATGGATAAAAGTCTTATGAATAAAAATCCTGACGGAACAGAAAGTGGTGCACTTAGATTTGCACAAGAAGCTATTAGAGTCCCACTTTGCATTGCCTATGCGACACCTATTAGTTTATTAAAAACAAAAACAGATTTTTTGAATAGTTGATTTGGAATGAGAGAGGC
>CAIJKW010000011.1 GCA_903821355.1 uncultured bacterium
AGTGTTGGATTATGTTACAACAGGAATAACAGATGCTAATTACCAGTCTTTTCTACAAAATTTCTTTGACCCTAAATGTGTAACGCCTCAAATGAAAAGTCTAGGACAGGATTTTCTAACTTTTGTGAATCCAGACGCTAAAAACATTTCTCCTTTAGATATTCCAAAATATATCTCTCAAAGTCCGATACAAATTGGTATTCCTATCCCTCAAACGATAAGTTGGAATCAAACTAATGTTGGTTGGGATAATTCATCTCTAATAGCCAAACACGCGGTGGTTTTACTCGGAATTAATCCAGACGGTTCTAAACAAATTTTGGATAGTTACAATATTGCAGTCAAAACTCTTTCAGCGAACTATCCGATAATCGTTGCCACACTTCCTGTAGTAATAGTGAACAACCTGCCTCAAGAGCAAGTATCGCTTTCAGTTGTCCAACAATTCCTTAACCTGTTGCGTTCTATAGGACTGTGGTATAATTAGTTATTATTATAATTTATTTTTATGGTAAAAAGTATATTCGCCTCAAAAACATTTTGGTTTTCTGTAGCTGAAATTGTTTTCGCCGCAGTTGGTTATTTTACAGGTTGGGTAGACCAGTCCACAGCTTTCGCTCTACTGGTCGCAGGTTGCGCTGGAGTTGGTTTGAGATTTAACACTTCCCAGCCAGTATCAGTAACGGGTAAATAGTATTTTTTCTGGAGTGTTCGACAGCCCTCAAAAGAGGATACAACGGCACGCTGGAAATTAAAAAAGTAGAACACTAGGCGACGAGACAAATTTTATATTTTAAAAAACTCATCGCCTTTTGTTTTCCACAATATTGACTTGAAAATTAGACTCAAACGTGCTATCTTTATACCTAGTTGTTCTATGAAATAAGCACACGATGGCTGATGGAACAGCGATTGGAAGGGGCTATAAACGCCTTTTTCATAGCTTTAAAGACATCTTGGGGCGTGGTCGCCTGACATATTTAAACTATGCTTTCAATTGACCAAAGATTTATCGGCACTCGACTCAAAGACGAGGGAAGATAGATTGATTGAAAGGATAATTGCACCTATTGCTGTTAGCGTGTATCCAGTGGGATGCCCGCGAAGTATAGGGACTTCGTGTGCCTGTCTCATAGAATAACTGTCGGATACAGCATAGCAACCTAGCTTCAAAATTCGTCGTTTTGTAAGGTCTAGTGCGAGTTTCAGAAACGCTTATCGTTATTATCATTTTAGCAATATTTCTCAGTGTTTTACTTTCAACATCTTCCCCAGTTACCATAATCACACATTACGCTGATACTTATGGCGTAAAGCGTGAAATCCCTATAGCGATAGCTCTAGCGGAAAGTAACTTGAATCCTGAAGCGCACAACGCTTCGAGTTCTGCTAGTGGAATTTTTGAATTTTTAAATGGTTCGTTTCAATATTGGTGTATAGATAAATACGGAATAACTCATAGTATGGAATATAAAAACTATCCTGCGGTTCAAGCCAAGTGCGCGATAAGAATGCTTGCAGATGGTCATATAGACGCGTGGAATGAAAGTTCTACTACTTGGAAAACGCTCATTAAGGAAACTTGATGAGCAAATAGATTATTATTCGACTAATAACCTATTCTTCCTGCTTTATTTTCGTGCGGCAGGACAGGCGA
>CAIJKW010000012.1 GCA_903821355.1 uncultured bacterium
TATTTTTAAATTTAATTGTTATAACAATGAAACTAATTACTTAACTTTTCCGATTTTAATTCCGATCCCGATTTCGTTAATTGAATTTGATTTCAAAATTACGTGAATATCCTAAAAACTGACTTTCACGTAGTTTAATTATATACTACCCCTTAAAATACACCATTTATAGATGTGGATATCTATTTATTTAAACAAGCATCACTACATAGACGACGACACATTGTAAATCGGAATCAAAACTGATGCCAACAAGAATCCTACTCCAAGACCAAGTGCTACAATCATAATAGGCTCAATCAAATCAACCAACGTATCAACAGCTTGCATAACCTCTCTTTGATAGAATTTGGCAAGAGTCTTAAGAATTCCACCCAAATCTCCCGTTTCTTCTCCAACTTTTGCCATCTGAACCATAATTCCTGGGATTTCTTTTGGATACGGCATCAATGCATCAGATAATGACTTACCTCCTCTAACCTTCTCTAGGGCATCAATCAATAAATCTTCGTAAATCTTATTATCCACCACCTTACTTGTCAGTTCTAACGCCTTAACCATGGGAACGCCAGAAATTAATTGTGTGTTCATGTTGTCTGCAATTCTAGAAAGGTACAGTTTTTTGTATAGAGAGTTGATATAAGGAACTTGCAACTTAAGTCTAGCCATGGATTCCTTTCCAGCGGGTGTTCTTGAGTAATATATAAGTAAAATTATACCCACGACTACTAATATAAGGAAGAATACTCCATATCTAACCATAAAATTACTTAGGCCTATAACAACCTGAGTATAGATAGGAACAGCTTGTCCAGAATCCAAAATAATTGAACTAATTTTTGGAATAACAACTGTAAGCATCAAAACCATCACGGCGACGAAGGTAAAGATGACGAAGGCTGGATAAATAAGGGCGTTTTTAACCTTTGATGTAACCTCATAACTTCTGTCCAAATAGTCTGCCAAATATTCAAATGTCTCATCCAACTTTCCAGATTCCTCACCAGCCTTGATCATATTTGTGTAGAAGGTCGAGAAAACCTTTGGATGCTTTCCTAAAGCAACAGATATGGATGTACCAGCCTGAATGTCTTCTGCAATTTCACCTAATTTAATTCTTAGGTTTTTATTTTCCATCTCACCGGCAAGCAATCTAAAGATTCGCAAAGCTGAAACTTGGGCGGTGAAAAGTGTGGCTAATTGCCTAGATAAAATAACAATATCCTTATTTGAAATTCCGGTTCCAAAAATTGCCAAGTCTCTATTTAGAAGACTTTTATCATCCACCGGTTTAATAGAGGAGATTGTTAAATTCCTTCTTTGCAGAGAGTTTATCGCAATATCGACATTAATAGCCTCTATTGTTCCCTCACTCTCTCCCCCTCCTTCACCTAATGCTTTGTATTTGAATAACATTTTTTTAAAATTGTTTTTTTAAACTATACCAACCTTTCCAAGTTTTTTGGATTTAACGAATGCTGATACGCGCTCTCTATTGTAATTTCTCCACGTCTTACAAGTTCAGCCAGTGACCTGTTCATATCAATCATACCATCTGACATTCCCGTTTCAATAACTGTATTTATTTCATAAGATCTCTTCTCCCTAATCAAGTTTGCTGTCGCGTTATTTGAAATCATCAACTCATAAGCAGGAACCATTCCGCCAGAAATTTTTGGTATTAATCTTTGCGAAAAGATACCCGTCAGCGATGATGCGAGTTGAATTCTAATTTGATCTTGTTGATTTGGAGGAAAGGAATCTATAATTCTATCTATTGTCTGTGCAGCGTTATTTGTATGGAGTGTGGAAAGAACCAAGTGTCCTGTCTCAGCTGCAGTAACAGCTGCAGACATTGTTTCAGGATTTCTCATCTCTCCCAGTAAAATAACATTAACGTCTTGACGCAGTACTGAGGTTAAAGCTTTTTCAAAACTATCTGTATCAACATGAATTTCTCTTTGATCAATTATTGACTTCTTTTGCTCATACAAATATTCAATAGGATCTTCAATTGTTATGATGTGTTCAGCTCTTTCTTGATTAATTAACTCAACCATAGAAGCTAGGGTTGTTGACTTACCTTGTCCAACAGGACCAACAACTAAGAAGAAACCCTGTTTCATTCTGGTAAAACTCTCAAGTATCTCGGGAAGACCCAGTTCTTTTAGTGATTTTATTTTATTTTGAATCAATCTAAGGGCAATCGTGTGGGCGCCTCTTTGAATATAGGCATTGCCTCTGAATCTTGCCTCAGGACTAAATTGGTATGAAAAATCAAGCTCTTTATTGTCCAAGAAACGTTTACGAGAATCATCGTTAATCATTAAGTTAAGGAGCGAATCAATATCTTCATGAGCAAGAATTGGTTTTTTAACCATTGGGATCAAAATACCATTAACTCTTATTGTAGGATGCCTTCCTTCCGATAAGTGCAAATCCGATCCACCTTCCATGGTGACTGTTGATAAAAGGTCTTTTAATTCTTGTTCGTAATTCATGTTATTTTATTTAAATAAATATTAAACCGCGTTTGGCGTTTCTGGTGTTGGTACTGATGCTACAGCAGGCGTCTCAGATACAGCTCCTTCCCGTCTTGACTTAGTCCTTTCCAAAAGATTCAGAGCCTCTGTAATAATTTCTGATGGAATAGAAGTGGCCTTAACGATATAACCATCGACATTGTAAGCCTTAGCCTTCTCAATATCAGACGGCTGACCTTGATTGCTAAGCATCATAATTGCAGCACGCTTTGCTAAACCCTCTTTTCTAATTATATTCAAAGCCTCTATGCCATCCATCACAGGCATAACAACATCCAAAAGAATAACATCTGGCTCATAACCTTCTCTTAATTTAGTAACAGCAGCTTGACCATCCCCCGCTAAGGTGACGTCAAACTTGTTATTAGTAAACTTTATTGAATACATATTCAATAAAAACTTATCGTCATCAACTATCATTACTTTGTATGGTTTATCTCCGTTCATATTTTTTTATTTGATTCAGCAGGACGATTCTACCGACGATTTAGCAAAATCGCCACGGGGCTCGCCTACTGAGTGTACTTTTATTATATCACAAAAAAAATACAACAAGAGGTTTAGATCCCCAAAAAAAGGTCCTAATATGCAAAAGTGATCTTAAGAGACCTGAGCCAAAAAAGATGGCCTTCAAACTAAACAGTATTAATTTCCTCTATTGGAATTTCTTTGTTCAAAGCCTTAATTGCAGCGTCCTCTTTCATCGTTAGCATACCCATAGTTCTTGCATATTTTGAAATAGCTATCTCAGTTGGTTCTTTTAGAATTATTTCCTCCATCTTTTTATCCACTTCAAACATCTCAGTTACAGCGATTCTACCTTTTGTTCCCCTCGGACATTCAGGTGTAGCTTTTATCTTATAGACATCCTTCATTTCCGGAATAGATGATTTAAATTCAACAGGAACATCTTCAAAATATTTATCGAAAATTATTTTCATACTTCCCTCAACTGGAACAGACTCTACTGCGGCAGGAAAAGCCTTACCCACAAGTCTTTGCGCCATTCCAAGAATTAAAGTTGGGGCAATAAGATAAGGATCAATACCCATATCCACCAAACGAGGAATAATACCGACAGCCGAGTTGGTGTGAATAGTTGATAGCACCAAGTGACCAGTAAGAGCGGCTTGAATAGCCAGCTCTGCTGTTTCTTTATCACGAATCTCACCCACCATTATAATGTCTGGGTCTTGACGAAGAGTAGTACGCAATCCATTTGCAAAAGTATATCCAATCTCAGGTCTAACCTGCGATTGACTCATTCCCTCAATGTTATATTCAACCGGATCCTCCAACGACAAAACGTTGTTTTCCTCCAAATCCAACTCCTTAATCATAGAATAAAGAGTAGTAGTCTTTCCAGAACCTGTTGGACCAGAAATTAAAATCAGTCCATAAGGCTTATTTAAGGCCTCCCTAATCAATCTTAGATTTCTTTCTGGAAATCCCAAGCCACTAATTTTCTGTACTCCCTTCTGTTGATCCAAGATACGCATTTCAACCTTCTCGCCATAATACGTTGGAAATGTAGAAACACGAAAATCAATTTTTCTACCATCAATTCTCGCAGAAAATCTGTTATCTTGTGGTTTACGTTTTTCATCCAACTTAATATTTGAAAGAATTTTAATACGAGCAACAAGAGCATCGTGAACTTTTGCTGGCAAAACAATACTTGTATACAAAACACCATCAACACGAAAACGAATTCTAACCTTATCTTTCATTGGTTCAATGTGAACGTCAGATACGCCACCCTCAATTGCATATCTTAGAATTGTTGTAACGATCTTTGTAACTGGAGCGTCCTCAATAATATTTGGTGCGCCACCAACAGCCGGCGCCTTACCCAACTCTTCCTTATCCTTCATCATCTCCACCTCTTCAGCAGAAAATTCAGTTTCCAAATCATCAAGCGCCTTGCTAACCTCACCAGTTAGACCATTATATGCATTTAAAGCCTGATTAAAACCTTCGTCAGAAATAAGAAAAATCTTAAAAGGTATATTAGTTTTATTTGAAATAAAATTTAAAGCATCTCTCGCTTCAATATTTTCCGGATCTACGACTCCAACTTCAAGAACTCCGTCTTTTACGCCGAGTGGAATTATTTTATAGTGATTTGCAGATTCTTCAGGAATATATTTTAGAGCATCAAAACTAATATCCTTATCTTCAATCTCCCTTGTTGGTATATTTAAAAAATCACTTTTTGCCTTTAAAATTACATTACTATTTATTTGTTTAGCACGCAAAACTTCCTCTATTGATTGACCAGAGGTTTTAGCTTCCTCTGTTATATAAGGAATGTCGTCTTTGGCTATTACATTTTGTTTTGCTAATATGTCTAAAAAACTCATATTATTTTTTATTGAGCCTTAGTAGTTGTGGCTTTCTTTGTTTTTGACGAAGAGGAACTTGTCGCCGCAGCATTGTTTACGCTAGTCGTTTTTGAAGAACCAGAATCAGAAATTCCAGCAGGAACGCTGCCCCCAACTGTTCCATCGATAAATTGATATTTTCCAGATCCTTGGCCAGCATCTTGTCCAATTGGTGCAAATGGATTAGGTCTACTGATTGGTTGAGATTGAATATCGATATGATTATCTTTCAAAGTAGCAAAAACTGGATCATTAAAAAAAGCTACTTTCAGATTGATGTTTTGTATCGTCAATAATTGATCTACGAAACTATTAGCCAAATCATTGTTTGGAATAGACGAGTTACTACTTGGTATTACATTACCAGACCCCATCGCAACAGATCCCGTTGCTGTTGTTTTTTGAAGTGAGGTTGAATCATTTGCTGGTGCTCCACTGGTATATATTGTGTAAGCGATAAAAGCTACAACTATAATTATGACTACTATGATTAGATATTTAAATTTTTTAAGTGTTTCAATCATATTTTTATTTTAGCCAATAAGTCTGAAGGGTCACATTAAAATCATATGTACCTGTATCGCTTGATGAGAAGGAAATTTCTGATACATCGACCAAACGTAAGTTGTTCTCTAGACTTCTAAGGAACACAATGAATTGATCATAAGTTGTTGTAACACCAAAATTTAGAGCAATCGTTCCATACTTTTTTCCATCTGGACCAACTCCAGAAGCACCTGTTCCAGCAACACCAGTTTTAGTAGCAGAACCAATAACTTTTGCACCCCTTATGTCTTGATGAAGAACCTGACTTGCAATGTTTTGAATATCAATAATTAGCTTAACGTTTTCTACTCCATCTGGTAGGAATTTGGATAGATTTTCCAACGGTACAGGAGAGATCTTTTTCCTATCGTTCATTAATTGCTCTCTCTTATCCCTTAATTCCATGGCCTTTCCATAAGCATCGCTAAGTTTTTGATAACTTGCCTGTTTATCTTGAATGCCAGCATAAGTTGGATTTATATACCAAACGAAAGCAAAGATTGCAGCAGCTATAAAAAGTATTTGAGTTAGAATTTTCATATTATTGGCCTGTTACGTTTACAGGTTGATCAACATCGACCGACGAACCGCCACCTTGCGACTGGTTTCCTGTGTTTGCAGTACTGTTTGTGTTTGAAGTATTTGAAGAATTACTTGTTGTGCCGTTAGCCCCAGACGCACTACTGCTCAAGCCTGCTGACTTAAACACTTGATTATTTGGATCTGTGATTAGTTTATAGTAATTTAACAATGTAGGATCTATTCCAGTTGAGAAAGTAAATGTTGCTTTTCCACTTCCATTTAGGTCTGGGTCACTAAATATGCTGTTTCTAAATACGTTTCTAAGAGCTGGATTTGAAAAAGAACTTGATTGTAGGGCGACGGTCTCATAACTTGCCGCTTCACCGCTCATAGAAACAGAAACCTTATCCCCTCCCGCATTACTGTATTTAAAGTTTGTGAATCTTACATTTTTAAGAGTTGAATCTCCAATGACGCCAAAAAGCACAGATGGAGCGACGTGTTGCTTCAAGAGAAAATCAGAAGCATTAATTTTATCATTTAGCCTAACAAATTCTTTCACAGTATTCTGATCAAAAGAATTTCTAACACTGTTTAAATCATTGTTAACTTTAACGATTTTTAAATCCATTTGTTTATCCCAAAGATATACACCAGCAGACCCAACCGCAGCGACAATAAAGATGAAAAAGGAAATCAAGAAGAAAATATTTGAACCAGAAATATGTCTAGTTACTTGATTAACTGGTTGCTTTGGTATAAATGATGATTGGAACTTTGTGTCCATAGATATTTAAATATAGTATACCATTAAATAAAATTAAAATGTATTATTTTTCAAGAGTTTTCCACAAGTAAATTATTTGAAAAAATTTTAGATGTGTCGGCAAATATCCCTATGACAGCTCCTGAAGTCTTCTAAGAGCAATACCAACAGCGACAGCAAATTCTAATCCAGCAGTTTGCAAAACTCCCTCCAAAAACGCAGGGGTTTCAACTTTGCTAAATGGATCACCTATTTCAACTGTTGTTTGGAAGTTAGCCTTTGCCAATTCCGCAACCCCTTTCATTGCGACGCCCCCACCAGTCAAAATAACCTTTGAAATAGTCTTATTAAATCTCTTTTGATAGCTCAAAAGTACGCTGTTTGCTTCAGAAAAAATATAGTCCATAGTCAAGGATATTATTTCATATATCTTTTGCTCATCTGCAGGAGGTAGAGTTCCGAGGGAGCGCTTCATATGCTCTGCCCTATCGAAGGTGACATTCATGCCTTTAGAAATACTATTTGTAACCTCTTGTGATCCTTTGCTGATAATGTGGGAAGACTTAATAACACCTCGCTCTATCATATAGATTTTTGTAGCAGCAGCACCCATATCGAAAATCATAACAGGCTCAATTTCCCCAGAAATCAAAGCCCTAGTACTACTGAACATCTCGATCTCAAAAAAACCAGTATCTAATCCTGATTCTTTTACGATGGAACTGTAAGTATTCAACACCTCATTATGAATTGAAACGACAAGGACTTGGACTTTTTGAACTGGAGAAGTCTTCTCGCCCTCAGCATCTTCTGAGTCAACAAAATCCAAATCCCCATGATTATCAGGAATCACCCACCAGTCCATTGTGACCTCACTTATAGGAACAGGGATATATTTACGAGCCTCAAGAGGAATCATTTCCTTCAGCTCATCATCACTCGCCTTTGGTAATTCAATAAGAGAAACAAGGCTTGATTTAAAAGGGATAGAAACACCGGAGATAAGACTTGTGACGTTTGCTTCCTTGAGAATATCTTTTATTGCTTCAGCAATTTTTTCCGATGGTAGATTTGTGACCTGTCCAACATCCAAACCTGCATATGGAGCAAGTGCAATTTCTCCATAAGTTTCAAGCACCGCCTTGCCACGATGCTTTTTTAGTTGCACAACTTTGACAGAAGAAGACCCAATATCAACGCCGATCACGCTCTGGTTGTTTTCTTTAAAAATTCTTTGGAGAAAATTTGACATGGGTGTGTTATGTAAATGTTTGTACCATTTTGTGCAACATGTTATGACCACAACACGTCAGCACACTTCGTGCAATATTATTACTATAGTATACACCATAAAAAATAAAATATGAAGAATAAACAAGTAGAAAAACAGAATGATCAATCAAAACATCACTTAATAGAGGAAAAACAGGAAGAAACCAAAATAAAATCCCTGTTTTGCTATGGAAATGAGAAGGTTAAGAAGATGATTTGGTCGCTAAAGACTGATAAGCAGTTTTTTGGATCAGAAAATGGAAAGAAATTAATGGAGAGGCTGTGGAAGGAAATACAAAACGGCAGGCAAAGAGACAGGGGTAATGACACGGCCAGAAACCCTGTCGTGTCTAAGACAATTATAATATGCGCGCCTTCATCGTCTTTTTGGCAAAACAGAAAGAATTTTGACCACATGCATGTTTTTATGAAAGCTTGTGCCAAAAATTGGAAAACCAAGATGGCGCTGGCATCAAATACGGCAAATGCAACAAATGTGCAACATGCGGGGACGCTGAATACAGGCACGCGACATACAAACATACAGTATGTCCCCTATTCAATTATTCCTAAATTAAATAAAAGCTTACAAAAAGGGCTGAATAAGCAGGATAGACAAAAACAATCATCAGGAGCTTATGAGCTCAGTAATTATTTTAAGCATTTTTTGAAATTTCATTTCTTTAATAAAAATAAAAGGTCTCCAGTTCCAAATTGGAACATATTAATAATTGACGATGTAAAGACCACCGGCTCAACACTTAAAGAGTGTTCACACATTGTGGAAAATTATATTGAAGGACTTTTGGATAAATATGGATACAGCTCAAAGCAGCAAACAAAAATAGACATAAACTGTCTAACTATAGCTTATGAGGCGTGATTGTGAAATTCAAAGGCAAATTAGTCAATTGATTTTTTTTGAGAATTATATACAATGTACATACAGCAAGTAAATCCCTGAACGTGGGGCTCCGTATGGTTCCTCTACAATAGCGTTCAGGGTTTTGCTATTCTAAAAATAAAAATTCCTCTACTATCCTTTCTTTAATTAAATCGTAATAGGAAGTATCTCCATATTCATATTTTCTAAATATAGCCCAAGACACCATGTCGACAACCTGTAGCCCCTTCTCTGATGAAGTATTTTCGATATCTATTATTAGATTAACTCCGTGACTATTTAAAATATTCCTCTCAATATATAAATTAAAATTTTTATTTAATAACTTATTCGTTTCCCTTTTTGATACAATCAAGTTTATATTTTCACCTGTAACTACCTTTATATTTTTGTATACACATCCAAAGAGAACCTCTATCATCTGGTTATATAATATATGTTTTTTATATTTAGACACTTTAGACATGCTAACTTTATCCATATAAATCAGTCCTACTCGTAGTGTCTCATTTTCAAATAAAAAGTCTAACAGCTTTTTTCTTGTCCTCGGACTTTCTTTGTATGCATGTAATACCCCGCTGTGTTTTTTGCGATTTTTATCAGAGAGCCCCCTAATAGTCTTTTTAACTATTCTATTTAAATGATCTTTGTCTTTTGTTGTAATGATAGTAACTAAAAAATACCGAGACGTACCTTTTCTATTAAGATTAAAACCTAAATCACCAGATTCATCTAAAAACATATATAACATATAAACCATCATAATTAATATTTATGATGGTTTAATAAATTTTTTCTAAAGTTTTTCCAAAGATTAGTTAAAGTTTTGGTTCTACAACAAACCTTTTACTAAAAGATCTATTTCATTCCTAATTTTAGATGTATCTTCTAAATCCATCCCCTTTGGATCTTCAACCTCCCAATAGATTGCTTTATCGCTTTCCCTTAAATAATCTGGGATAGTTTCAGGTTCTGCCATTACGATTGCTTTATCGCAAGCATTTAACATTTCAGGTGTTAACTGTGTGCGCGAATTATCACTCGCGTCAATTCCAATCTGAGCAAGAGAAAGAATAACATTCTCCGCTCCAAGAGTGTTTTTGAGCAACACCCCGTCTCTACTCTCCCCTTCCTTGTTAAAGACCTTGGTACCCGCAGAAGTTGAGATGTATTTTCCATCTGCTAGTTTATTGAATATAACCTCCGCCATTTGGCTTCTTCCGACATTTCCTCTGCATATAAATAAGATTTTCATTAAGATTACTTTAGCATAGCCGTCTCCTTTCTTCTAATTCAATAAAAAACTAAACTATCAATTCCTTGACCAATTTTTCTACTTTTTGAGTAGTACCAAAACCAACATTATTTTACATCGACAAACTTCCCATTTTTGATTTGTTGAAGATAAAAAGTTCTTTCCACCTGACCATTCGGTTGATATTTTACATTACCAAGTGTACCAATAAAATTATTAGTTTTATAGAAATAGTTTTCTATACATCGGGCGTCATCACCACAGTCTTTATTAGCCTTATCTAACATAAGGATACCATCGTACATAAAATATGCTGTAATAAATGGATCTTTACCAAACGTCAGTTTAAATTCTTTTTCAAAAGATTCTCTTTGTGTGCTAGAAGCTTCAGATATTGCCCATGGCACATACACACCCTCAGCTGCCGCACCAGCTGTATCTATCAAAGATTGATCTCTTCCTCCGTAATACAGTATACGTTTACCAAGATAACCCATTTGATTAAGTCTTTTTAAGATAGTAGACACGGCTGGAATATCATTCTGTATGTATATTGCATCTGGATTACTTTGCAAAATCTTCAGAACAGATGTCGATGGATCAGCTTCATTATATTTTATACGCTCAGATACAGCGACCCCACCAACACTTTGCATATATTTAGTAGCCGAGTCTGCCAAGACACCTCCAAAATTACTATTGTCCGTTATAATTCCGAGTTTCTTTACGCCAAGTTTTTCTGATGCAAACTTAGCGGCAGTATCTGCCTCAGTCTCTAAACGATACGCCAAGTTTATTATTGGAAATCTAGTCTCATACAAGTCTGAACCAGATAGACCGACCATGAAACCCAAATCTTTTTTTCCATCTAATAGCGAAGACATAGCTTTTAAGTCACTATCACAACCAACAATAAAAAATTTCATGGAAGGATGCAGGGCCAGCATTGATTGTGTAGCACTTACCGCTTCTTTTGGATCACATTTTGTATCTTGGTATACAAATTCAAAATTTTTGGCATATCCATCAATTTGAGCGAGCTTTATACTATTTCTGATAGCATCACCCCACCAAGCAAAATTGGTAGTAAATGGCATAAGAACACCAACCTCTACTTTTTCTGAAGAAGTTTTTTTACTGTTATCTACACTTATTATGACTGCGATTATGATTAATACCGATATTATTATCAAAATAATTCTATTTTTCATATTACATACATTTAAACACAACCTTAATATTATGCAATCGAGAGGGATTTAAACACATCCCTCCGTCTTCGCAGTTTTTCACTGCGCTCAAAAATGGCGGAGGCTCTCGAGTTCGGACTTTTCTCGGTTAGGCCTGTAAGGTTAATTTTTGATAAGTAGATTATAGCACACCTAGGCATCTCGAGCTAAGCAAAAAGTGACAAAAGTGACACTACTGACGTATAATAGTTACACTTAGTTGTAACTATTGGCCAGCCCATAAATCCTTGATTTATCTTATATAATCTTATATAATCTTATATATCTAATATATAAGATTATGAAAAATGATATTTCCCAAAGGTTCAACAATAGGA
>CAIJKW010000013.1 GCA_903821355.1 uncultured bacterium
AGAATTTAAATTGTTTGCGCGATATAGCAATATCGTCCAAACGACAATTTTGGAGAATTGCCTACTGGGTGATATAATTTATGTAAATGATTATCGACCCTAATCAGCTTAAAAAGCTCGTTGTTGATTCTGGACTTGTCACAAGTCCTGATCTGGATGAAATTGAAAAAAAATCTATAAAGGAAGGTAAGCCTTTGGGTGAGGCGTTGGTTAGTTACGGCAAAATAACGGCGGATGACTATAGAAGAATGCAGTCTTATATTCTGGGGATTCCTTTTATCGATATAAGCAGTCAAAAGCTAGAATTTGAAGTTCTATCTTTGATTCCTGAGCCAATTGCTAGAAAACATAATATTATTGCCTTTAGAAAAAGAGATGACTCGCTAGAGGTTGCAATGCTTGATACCGCAGACCTTTCTGCTATTGATTTTGTTAAAAAGAAAACTGGTCTTAAGATTTTGCCAAGACTTACAACAACTGATTCAATGAAATCGGCTTTGATTCAGTATCAAAAAAGTTTAAAAGCTGATTTTGGCGATATTATTCAGCAAGAAGTTTCTACCTTGAAGGGAATGAACATTGCTAGAAGTGTAAATATTGGTATTGCTGGGGCTGAAATTGCGGGTGGTGCCGATGGTATTGTTGGTACGGTTGATGATACGAGTGGGGAAGACCTTAGAAAACTAGCTGAAGACTTACCTGTAGTTAGAATTATCGACACTCTTTTAAAACACGCTATTTTACAAGGGGCTTCTGATATTCACATTGAACAGATGGAGAATGAGGTGGTCATAAGATATAGAATTGATGGAATGTTGCACGATGCCATGGTTTTGCCTAAGAACATTGGTCCAAGTATTACAGCTAGAATTAAGGTTTTATCTAACCTTAAGCTCGATGAAAAAAGGCTTCCTCAAGATGGTCGCTTTAGAATTGAGTCGAATGGGGAAAATATTTCATTTCGTGTTTCGGTTTTGCCAACTTCTTATGGCGAAAAGACTGTTATGAGAATTCTGCGAGAGAACATGACTGGTTTTACATTGGAGCACCTAGGCTTTCATGGTAGAAATTTGGAATTAATACATGAGGCTTTGGGTTATTCTGAAGGTTTAATTTTAACCACCGGTCCAACAGGATCTGGAAAGACTACTACTCTTTATACCTTGTTGGATATTTTAAATCAGCCTGATGTTAATATTTCAACGGTCGAGGATCCTGTTGAATATCAAATGAATAGGGTTAATCAAACTCAAGTTAAGCCGGAGATTGGTTTAACGTTTGCCTCAGGTCTGAGATCTCTTCTAAGACAAGACCCAGACATTATAATGGTTGGAGAAATTAGAGATAATGAAACAGCCTCTCTTGCTATAAATGCATCTTTGACTGGTCACTTGGTTTTGTCCACTCTCCACACCAATTCTGCCGCCGGAGCTATTCCTCGTCTTGTTGATATGAAATGTGAACCATTTCTTTTGGTCTCAACACTTAGAATAATTATTGCACAAAGATTGGTTCGAGAATTATCTTCGTCAAAAGAAAAATATATACTGACTACGGAACAATTAGATTCACTAAAGAAATATGGTGATACAGATAAAGTTTTGAAATCTTTAAAAGAGGAACACATTGTGGCCGAAGACGCCGACTGGTCTAATATTTATTTTTACAAACCTGTTCCAAGTCAAGAAAGTGAAGATGGATATAAAAGCAGAGTCGGCATACATGAAGTTCTGAAAGTCAGTTCATCGATAAAAGAAATGATAATGAAAGGAACTGCTTCTGATCAATTGCAAACTCAGGCAAGAAGTGAGGGAATGTTGACGATGTTTGAAGACGGAATATTTAAAGCAGCTCAAGGACACACGTCAATAGAGGAGATTCTTCGAGTTGCGTCATCGGAATAATCGATTTTTAAGCGTAAAAATCGTGTCAAAATTAGCAAATTTTGATAAGGATAGATATAAAAAATAAAACTATGAAATACTATTTTACCGCAATAAACAAGGATGGAAACAAATACAGCAGTGAGCTTGAAGCTTCAGATAAGTCTAGTTTTTATAATGAATTTAAAAAGACTGGTGATACATTGGTCTCTTTGAAAACTAATGATTTACAAAACAAAAGTGGTTTAAATGTTAAGACAAGTTTCAGTTTGTTTTCCAGAATAAAAAATATAGACAAAATTATTTTTGCTAGAAATACGGCTAACATGCTTGGGGCGGGGCTTCCTCTTTCCCGAGCGCTTGGTGTTTCTGAAAGACAAGCTACAAATCCAAAACTTAAGGAAGTTTTTAGAAAACTAAACGTCGCCATCTCCGGTGGTAAGGCGTTTCATGAATCTTTGGCAGAATATCCTAAAATATTTCCAACGATTTTTATTTCCATGGTTAAATCAGGAGAGGAGTCTGGTAACTTGGCACAGTCATTGAAAGACATTTCTATTCAACTAGAAAAAACATATCTTTTGCAGAAAAAAATTAAGGGAGCGATGATGTATCCGACAATTATTTTTATTGTCATGATCATTGTTGCTTTTCTTATGATGATTTACGTTGTTCCAAGACTCACCAAGACTTTTAAGGATTTGAAGACAGATTTACCGGCAAGTACAAAATTGATTATTTCTATTAGTGATTTTCTTGCGCAAAATGCAATACTTTCTTTGGTGGGGTTGGTTGCTATAATTTTAGGAATTTTCTATTTCTTCAAGACATCATTTGGTAAAAATATAATTGATTCTGTTGTGCTTAAGGTCCCAGTTATTTCACAAATTGTTATAGAAAGTAATTCTGCAAGAACCGCAAGAACTATGTCTTCTTTGTTGTCAGCTGGAGTTGATATTGTTACGGCCGTTAGAATTACAGGCGAGGTTATGCAAAATAATAATTACAAACGAGCCTTAAAGAGATTAGAAATTGTTGTTGAAAAAGGTGACTCAATGTCATCGGTTTTTGAAAAAGAATCTAAGATTTATCCTGCTTTTGTTACGGAAATGGTTAGTGTTGGAGAGGAAACTGGAAAATTAGCGGATATGCTTCTTGGGGTTGCTAATTTTTATGAAAATGAGGTGGATCAAAAGACAAAAGACTTATCAACCATAATTGAGCCTGTTTTGATGGTCTTTATTGGAGGCGCCGTTGGATTCTTTGCTGTCTCAATGATTACTCCAATGTATTCTGTAATGAATAATATATAAAAAAATGAATTTAATTAATCGTTCAAAAATAAATAATGAAATGAATAAATCCTACGATTCTTGCCTTTCAAATGGCTCTCGCTTTTTGAATAAAAAAAGAGGATTTACTTTGTTGGAGACGTTGGTGGTACTGGCTATAATCGCAGTCCTTTCTACAGTTGCCGTTAGGTCATATTACCTTCTAAGGGAAAAACATTCTATTCAAAAAGATGCTGACTCAATTGTTTCAGTAATAGAAAGCGCAAAGAATATGTCATTAAACAGAAAAAACGATTCTTCATATGGTGTTAAATTTTCATCCTCTACGGTTACCGTTTTTGTTGGTTCTACCTATACAAATGGAAATAAAATATCGACATATGATCTAGAGCCAAATGTAAAGATTTCATCATTATCATTACATCCATCTGGTACAGAGCTTGGTTTTTCTAAAATCACAGGAACTCCAAATGCAACCGGCACTATTGTTTTAAGTACTCCTTCATATTCAAGAATTGTGACAATCTATGGAACTGGTATAATTGAAGAAAAGTAATGATGATAAATTTTTCTAAAAGAAAACTGGACAGAGGATTTAGCCTAGTAGAAATATTGATTGGCTCAAGTATAATTTGTTTGTCTCTAATTTTAATAATCAACCTAGAAAGTGGAATTAGTAAATTAGGACTTGGCTCTACTTCAAGGGTTCAGGCCGGTCTGTTGGTAGAGGAAGGATATACAGCTGTTAAAAACATGAGAAACATTTCATGGCAAAACATAAGTTCTTTAAGTAATAATACTCCATATAAGTTTTTTTGGGATCAAAGTGATGGGACTTGGAAGATAACAACATATACAAATTTGATCGATAATGAATTTGATCGGACTATAACTTTTTACCCCGTTAATAGAGACGTTAACACTTTTGATATCGTACAAAATGGTGGAGTGCTTGATCTGGGTACAAGGAAGTTCACCATAAATGTGTCATGGCAAGATGGTAATGGTACATCAACAAGGTCGATGACTTCTTATGTGCATAACATACTCAATAAATAATATGCCTACATATAAAAAAAATCAGAATACAGGCTTTTCTTTGGTAGAAACGGTAATCTACATAGGTTTGATGACCGTCATATTATTTAGTTTGATTAGTTTAATTGAGTCTGCTTCAAAAACATATCTAATTTTAAAAAGCTCTAGGAGTATAGAAAGAAGTGCTATTAATGTTATCAATAATCTAAATAACCAAGTTAGTATCTCTTCTAAAATAGATATTCCTAATACTATTTTTGACAATGCTTCTGGTTCAATCGCTTTAATTTCATACGATGGTTCTGGGCATTCGACTTCGACAAAAATATATTTATCAAACAATCAGGCGATGTTGAGTCAGAACAATGTAATTGTAGGCCCTTTGAGTTTATCTGATACTAGAGTAACTAAATTAATATTTAGAAACATGTCTACTTCTACCCTCAACGGCTTCAAGGTAGAGATGACCATAGATAATGGAACGAGTTCACAAAAATATATGTCTGAGAATTTTTATAATTCTTATATATTAAGGTAGATAAATGGTGTATTATTATAATAAATGTCTAGTTCTAAATTAAAAACAGAAAATTCTAAGGCAAGATTGTATTCTAATAAAGAATCAGGTCAGGTTGTTTTAATTGCTGTCATCTTATCAGTATCAGTTTCTGTATTAATTTTATTTGCTTTATCACTACCAATTGCTGATCAGATTAGAAATGCGGGTGACTATTTATCGTCAAGACAAGCTTTAATTAATTCTGAGTCATTGAATGATGAAGTTCTATATAGATTAAACAATAACAAAAATATTCCCTCAGTTTTGAATCTTTCTGTTTTGGGGGACATTTCTTATTCTATAGTTGCAGACTGGAATTCAAGTACAAAACAGGTTCTTTCAAATAGTACATATCGTGATTTTACAAGAAAAATAGAGGCGGTCTTCATCTCAAATAGAACTGTTATATTTGACTTTGGTGTGTGGATTGCTTCTGGTGGGCTAAGGATGGAAAACTCATCGCATATTGATGGAAACGTCTTTTCTATGGGAACTATTTTAGAAATGGGTTCATCTTATGTAAGTGGAATAGTATCAACGTCAACGACTCCAGTTAATTTACCAATATCTGATGAGGATATAAATAATTGGAAAGCTCAAGCCAGCTCAGGTAAGATAATCGACGGAGATTTGAATTTAGATAATAAGTCTACGACAACAGTTTCGGCCCTTAAAATCACGCATAATTTGAATCTGAAAAATTCTGGTAGCTTAACTTTAAATGGACCATTGTATGTAATGGGTAATTTGGACATGGACAACTCATCTAAGATTCAGCTTGATCCAAGTTACGGTGGTAAGTCAGAAACAATTGTTGTCGATGGTACAATAAGTCTTGCAAATTCAACATATTTGGGTGGAAGTGGTCAGAATGGAAGTACAATAATTTTAGCAACACAAAATACTAGTGGATGTTCAAATGTTGACTGTACTGAGGGTACACCGGCAATAAGACTTAGCAATTCAGCCGAAGCTAGCGCCATTTTGCTTGCCCCTCACGGAGCCGTGTATTTATCGAATAGCGCCAGTACTAAAAGTGTCTTAGCAAATTATCTATATATGCAAAATAGTGCAGAGATTAATTACGACCCTTATATAGTGAACACTAATTTCAAGACAAGTACCTCAACTTTTTGGAGTATAAGTAGTCTAAAAGAGATATAGTTGGTGTATCTATAATTAGAACACATTTTTTGCTTAATATCGGTGCCTGACCTCAATTTTTTTGATATAATTTTAAAATATGAAACCAAAAAAGATCTTAGTAATTGGAAACTGGAAGATGACGCCAAATACATTAGTGGAAGCTAGGGCAAAGATGGCTATAATCAAGAGGTTTTCAGATAAAATGAAGCTCACCGAAACTATTATCTGTCCGCCTTTGCCGTTTATTGTGCCGTTATCTCTAATGGCCGGTGGTATCAAAGGAAAGATTAAAATTGGTTCCCAAGATATTTCTAAGTTTGAATCAGGTGCTCACACTGGAGAGGTTGGTGCTCTTATGTTAAAAAGCTCTGGTGTTTCTTATGTGATTGTTGGACATTCAGAGAGGAGGGCAACGGGGGAAGACGCTTCGACTGTCGCTCAAAAATTGCAAAAGGTTCTTGCGGGTGGAATGACTGGTGTTGTGTGTATCGGTGAATCAGAAAGAGATAATGAGGCGGAATATCTTTCTGTAATTAAAGGTCAGCTGAAGGAGGCTTTGGTCTACATGTCTCGTCAGCAGTTTGCTAATTTAGTCATTGCATATGAGCCACTGTGGGCGGTTAATAATTCTCGTAATGTTGCTATAACTCCACATGAAATTCATCAAATTGTTATCTTGATTAGAAAATACTTGAAAGATAATTGGGGGGAGAGTATTGCAAGTATCGTTAAAATTGTTTATGGCGGTTCTGTTACTCCAGATAATGCACAAGACTTGGTGCACAACGGAGAGGTTGACGGTCTGCTTATCGGACGCGCCAGCTGGCAACCAGAAGATTTGAAGAGTATTTGTCAGTCACTTAATATAGAAAAGAAAAAACCAAAGATAAAATTGAAAAAGAAAGGTAAAAAATAAAATAAAAAAATGTCAGAAAATAATTTAAAAGAAATAGTGGGGATTGAAGAATTCGTTAAAAATAATAATGTCGATGTTTCAGCTGGCGGAGTTAATAAAATAGCTTCAAAAACTTTTTTGGTAAGAGCAGATTTTAATGTACCAATTGAAAACGGTGTTATTGTTGAGGACTTAAGGATGAGATCTTCTTTACCAACAATTAATCTTTTGCGTGGAGTTTCCGCTAGAATAGTTTTGATTTCACACATAGAAACAAAGGATGGATCTGGAATGGAGGTTGTGGCTAAACACTTTAATGAGAAACTTGGTTTGGCTGTAAAATATGTTAATGAGGTTGTTGGAGAAAATGTTGAGAAGGCTGTTTTGGGACTTACAGATGGAGAGGTTTTGCTTTTACAAAACCTTAGAGTCAATGAAGGTGAAAAAAATAACGATGAAGCATTTGCAAAAGAACTTGCTAATTTTGCAGATTTTTATGTTAACGATGCTTTTTCTGTTTCTCACAGAAAACACGCTTCTGTAGTTGGTGTTCCAAAGTTTCTTCCACACTTTGCTGGCGTTCAATTAATGAAAGAAATAAATTCTTTGACTGTTGCAATTAATCCTCCACATCCTTTTGTTTTTATACTAGGCGGTGCAAAGTTTGATACAAAGTTACCTTTAATAAAAAAATATTTAGATAAAGCAGATGGTGTTGTTTTGGGTGGTGCGTTAGTTAACGATGTCTATAAGGCTAGAGGGTTTAATGTCGGAAAATCTTTGGTTTCAGATGGCTCAACAGATATTTCTGATATTGTTTCTAATCCAAAATTAATTGTTGCCGATGATGTTGTTGTACATGAAGACGGTGATATTACAAAAGTTTCTGTAAAGAAAATTGTAGATGTTTCTGACAACGATGTTATCGCGGATGCGGGACCGACGTTAATTGAAGTTTTAAGACCAATTATCTCTAGTGCAAAATTTGTTCTATGGAACGGACCACTTGGCAATTATGAATTAGGTTTTACTGATCAAACAATTGCTTGTGCAAAACTTCTAATGGAGTGTGGCGTGAGTGGTGCAATTGGCGGGGGTGATACCGTTGCTGCTGTTAAGTCTTTAGGGTTGGATGATTCGGTACAACAAAGCAACCTCTTTGTTTCAACTGGAGGTGGGGCTATGATTGATTTTTTGGTTAATGAGACTCTGCCGGGGATAGAGGTGCTTAAATAAGCTCTTGCTGAACTTTTTCATGTTATAACTTGATATCGCAAATTGCGATATCAAGTTATTGAAAGGCGTTTTATGAAATTTTTGGCTTTTCTTGATTCAGCAGAATCACCTACTGGGTTAGAAATTCTTTATAGAAACTTTATATCTATTTGTTACTATTTTCTCATGCAAGAAAAAGAAACAACGGAAGTCTCACTAAATATTGAGACCATAAGAGAGAATATTTATATCATTAGAGGTCAAAAGGTGATGCTGGATAGAGATTTGGCTATGTTTTATGGTGTTCCAACAAAGGTACTAAATCAATCTGTAAAAAGAAATTTAGATAGATTCCCCGGGGATTTTATGTTTCAGTTAACAAAAGAAGAAGTTGAAATCTGTTCAAGGTCACAGTTTGTGACCTTGAACAATGATGAGGATGGATTTAATAACAGTGAATCTTTGAGGTCACAAATTGTGACCTCAAACAATACGCCTATAAATAAAGACATATTAGGGGTACAACAAAATATTTCAAGTAATAGAGGTGGTAGGCAATACAATCCTTTTGCTTTTACTGAGCAGGGTATTGCAATGCTCTCCAGCGTCTTAAATAGCAAAAGGGCGATACAAGTAAATATTCAAATTATTAGAGTTTTTACAAGGCTACGAGAAATGATAGACGCCTATAAGGACTTGCGAGAAAAAGTGGAGGAAATGGAAATAAACAATGAAATTACTTTCAAAGAAATATTTAGAATCATACGAGGTTTTATAGAGGAAGAAAAGAAACCTAAAGAACCAATAGGTTTTGTTGTTAGGGATGACCGTTAAAAATGGGTTGTTTGGTTGTATATTGTGTGGTATTGTCCTGATGGACGAGGAATTAGGCGGATGCCATATTCCACTAGGTCGTCAGATTTAGGTTTTTAACAGAAAGGTAACTATTATGAAAAGATTGGTTGGACAGAGAAATCCTGTCGTTCTACGTAGCTTTAAGGAGGCCATTTTGGTGCTTGAATGTTTTGTTTTCATCACTGGATCAAGATCTACGAGCTTAATTTTTGATGGATATTGTTCTAAGTGCAATACTCCAGTCAAAGCTGTGCTTTCTGAAGATGTTGATACCTGTGAAATTTGGCTTGAAGGACCAGACGTCTGCGGGTGCTGCGGTAATCAACTCTATTCTCCAGATGCTCCACAGGTGACACTTAGCCAGAAACAGATAGAAGGATTTTTCGGAAAGTTCTAGAGTCATCCGTCCGCTTCAAGTCAGACAAGAGTCCGCTCTTGCTGAGGGGCGGATTTTTGTTTTGTATTTTATAGCTCTGCCTTGATTTTCTCCTGGTATATTTGCATGTCACCCTCTTTGTATTCCTTGCTTGGCCAGTGCATAAGTCCATCGTCATTTAATCTTGGTATTACGTGTATATGTGCATGGTATATAACTTGCCCAGCTGCTGGCTCATTGTTCATGATTATGTTTATTCCATCCACATCAGTTCCATTTCTTATAGCGACAGCTACTTTTTGAACAGCTAATGATAATCTACATAGAGCTTCTGGGGGTATTGTATAGATATTCTCAGTGTGATCCTTAGGAATAACTAACGTCTGTCCAAAGTTATTAGGTTTGATATCCAAAAAGGCCAAAGTCTCATCATCCTCATAAACTTTATAGGCAGGAATCGTTCCGTCTATAATCTTGCAGAATACACAGTCTTCATTGTGGTTAATATTTGTGTTTTGATTTGTTGAATCTTTGGTTTGGTCAGTCATACCTCTCATTTTATGCTAGAATCATGATATTGAAAAGCTCTAAATCGAAAAAAACTAAAAAGATCAAGAAATACGAGGTCAGAGAGTGGTTTGGCGATACTATTCTTGATCATTTGTTAAATTCAAGAGGAGTTGCCCCTGCTGAAAAAGAGGCTTTTCTTAATCCTGATTATGATAAGCATGTTTACGATCCATTTTTGATGATGGATATGGAAAAAGCGGTTATCAAAATCATCTCAGCCATAAATAATAATGAAAAGATTGTAATATATGGCGATTTTGATGCTGATGGCATCCCTGCGTCCGTAGTTTTACATGATTTCTTTAAGAAAATCGCTTATCATAATTTTGTAAACTATATACCGCATAGGCACAAAGAGGGTTTCGGTTTTCATTTGCATGTAATTGAGGCGTTGGCAGAAGAAAATAAGGCTGATATTAATCATAACGGCATGTTGGTTATTACCGTAGATTGTGGAATTACTGATGTAGAGACTGTCAAACGTGCCAATGAGCTTGGAATTGATGTCATAATTACAGATCACCACTTGCCAGATAAAGAATTGCCGCCCGCTTGTGCCGTTGTTGATCCAAAAAGACTAGACTGTGCCTACCCAGATAAGATGCTTTGTGGGGCGGGGGTGGCGTTTAAAATCGTTCAAGCTCTAATTTCTTATGACAGGTCTCATGAAAATAAATTTGATATAAAAGAAGGTTGGGAAAAGTGGCTGCTTGATATGGTTGGGATTGCGACCCTTTCTGATATGGTGCCATTGGTAAATGAAAATAGAGTTTTTGCAAAATATGGACTTATGGTTCTTAGGAAGACTCAAAGACTCGGTCTGGTTAAGCTTTTTAGAGCTCTTAAGGTATCCCAAAAGGATTTGGTCGAGGAGGATATAACATTTCTTATCACTCCCAGAATTAATGCGGCCTCAAGAATGGCGGATCCTAAAGATGCTTTTTTGCTTCTCTCAACAACTGACTCTGCAGAAGCGGAGAGTATGGTAAAACATCTAAATTCTATTAACGATGAGAGAAAGGTGGTTGTAGCAAAGATGAGCAAGGAAATTCACAAGGTAATTAGGGAGCTAGGGCTTGATAACGATGAAATTCTGGTTGTTGGTAATCCTGATTGGAGTCCAACGCTACTCGGTCTTGTTTCCACGACACTTGTTAAGGACTATGGCGTACCAGTATTTTTATGGGGAAGAAGCGAAGGGGTACTTAAGGGCTCATGTAGATCTGATGGCGTATGTGACGTCGTTCAAATCATGCGTGATGTTCAAGAAAAACATCCCTTGTTGTTTATAAATGCGGGAGGTCACTCATTTGCTGGCGGATATTCAGTAAATGATGATTTTATTCACGAATTCAGAGAAAGAATCAAAGAGAGCCATACTGATTTGTTTGGAGCAGGTAAAGGTAAGGGCCTTGAGAATAATGCTGGAGCTGATGAATCGCCTGAAAAAGTTATTTCATATTTGGCTGACGCTATTCTTTTGCCAGAACAGGTCAATTGGAAGACATGGGGTGAGATAGAAAAGATGATGCCATACGGGGAAGGCAATGCAAAACCCCTTTTCGCATTTAATAATGTCAAAATTGATAGTATAAAGATTTTTGGTAAGCAAAAAGAGCATTTGGAGATTAGTTTTGATGGTATAAAAGCTATTCAGTTTTTTGCCGATAGCGATATGTATGAAGAAATTGAAACTGAGCTCCAGAAAGGTAATTTGGTAAGAAAGACTATTTTGGGAAATCTAGAGAAGTCTGTTTTTACTTACTCGCCTGTGCTAAGAGTCAGAATTGTTGATATAATCTAATAAATGAGGGTGAGACCCTTCGAAAAAACATGAAAAATAGAGTTTTAATATTTGCAGATGGTGCTTCAAGAGGTAACCCTGGAAAAGGTGGCTATGGGGCTATTGTAGTTAGTGGTTTGAGTGAAAATTTTAACAGTAATTCTGGCGCACTTCATATTAGAGAATTGGGAGATAGAGATGACATGACAACAAATAATAAGATGGAGTTAAGTGCCGTAATTTCTGGGCTGAAATATTGCAAAAAGATTGGGGTAAATAATAGTGTGGATATAAATATCTATACGGACTCCAAGTATGTCATAAACGGTGCAAAATCTTGGATTTTTGGTTGGCAAAAAAATGGATGGAAGACAGCAACAAAGGAGGAGGTTAAAAATAGAGAATTATGGGAGGTCATGCTGGATTTGATAATCGATAAAAATATTAATTGGATTTTATTGCCAGGACACGCTGGTGTTGTGGGGAATGAAAGGTGTGATCAGATTGCAACCAATTTTGCTGATAAAACAAATGAAAGTCTGTACGATGGAAAACTTGCTGACTATAGCCATTCAAAGATCTTAGATATTTTTTATAATCCAGAATTAATTAAGGCGGCTAAAGATGACAAAAAAGCTAATGGATCAAAGAAATCCTCTAGTTCTGCAAAGGCGTATTCATACGTAAGTAAAGTTGATGGAAAAATAAATATCGATAAAAGTTGGTCTGATTGTGAAAAGAGAGTCAAAGGCAAAAAAGGTGCGCTTTATAAAAAATCCACGTCTATTGGGGATCAAGAAAATATTGCAAAAGATTTTATGTCTCGATAAGAAGTATTCACATTTCTAGTCTATTTATTTATATTTTCTTTGGATATTCTTTAGAATTTTTTTATAGAAACTTTATGTCTGTTTGATATGGTCTATAGATGAACTTGGGATGGTTTTACAAAAAGAAAAGCAAGACAGAATTATTAATAATCTGGTCTGTTCTTGCTGTCGTATTTTTTACTCTAATTTATTTTAGATATAACTTTGTAACATCAAGGTCTGGGTTCTTAATGGAGAGGGTGGATAAGGAAGTTATTCTTCATGGAATTATTGTAGCTGAACCGGATGATTTTGGCTTCAAAAAAAGCTTGACAGTTGAGGTTGATAAAATTAAAATTAATTCAACGGGTATGGCGGTCAACAAAGTGGGCTCGGGCTTTTGGTTGCAAGATTTTTTCAACTTCAGAAAATATTTTGATTCGGGTTTTAGAAAAAACCGGATAAGAGTAATTGCAAGCTGTAACGATTGCAAATTTGGATATCCAATAGAATTTAGTGGCACACTCAGTTTACCTAAAATAACAGATGATTTTGACTCCAATATTTTCCTACTTTCAAGAGGTGTTCAGTTTGAGATGTTGAATGCAAAAATCGGAAAAATTTATGATCTAAACCCAGGCTCAAAACTGGAAAGTTTGCTCTATGATTTTAAGAATTTGTTTGTCGAGAAAATAAAGATGTGTCTTTCCAACAGAGAGGAGGCAGCACTTGGTGCAGGGATCTTGATAACTGGAAAGGGTGAACTTTCAAAAAAGACCTTAGAAGACTTTAAGAGGTCGGGTCTTGTTCACATGGTTGTTCTTTCCGGATTCAATGTCTCAATTGTTGCTCAGGTTATAATTGCAGTTTTATCTTTCTTACCAAAAGTTATAACTGGTATATTAGGATCTGTTGGCATAATTTTATTTTGCATGATGGTTGGCGGAGGAGCGACAGTTATCAGATCTTTGATAATGTCCTTAATTGGAATCTTTGCAAAAGTCTTTGACTTAAATCATAGCGCGCTGGAGGCTGTACTTATAGCGGGAGCATTGATGTTAATCAATAATCCATTAATTATAATTGGTGACCCGTCCTTTCAATTGAGTTTTGCTTGTACTTTAGGACTCATACTTTTGGGTAATTCAGCAAAATATTTTTTCAGTTTTATAACAGATAAATTTGGACTTCGAGAAATTGTATCCTCCTCTGTCGCCGTGCAAATATTTTCTCTGCCACTACTTTTGAAGTTCTCCGGCGCAGTGTCTTCCTATGGAATCTTTGCGAACATTATAGTTGTCCCTCTCATACCCTTTGCAATGCTTTCTGTGTTCTTCGCTGGATCACTGTGTTTCATTAACCCAAATTTCAGTTTGTTATTTACGCTTGTTTCACACGCCATTTTGGCTTATATGCTCTTTATTGTTAAGTATATTTCAGGCCTAGATTCAGCGCTTCTTGAAATTGGAAAGACATCAAATTTATTTATACTGTGTTGGTACTTAATAGTAATTCCAATATCTGTGGTGCTTTATAAAAAATTTATGGATCCTTCGTTAGGTCAGAAAATTAGAAAAATTAAACAAGAAGGTAACAAAAAATCCATCAAAATTGATGGATGAAACACGTAGTTTTATTTTTTGTATTCAGAAGGGGGTGGCTATTTCTATCGGTGATTAACAATGATAATCACAAGGACTTCACTAATTGAAGAGACTATTGAGAAAATCTATTTTACGTCCAAGTACCTACTCTCTGCTACTGTAAAATTTAGATTTGCAAAGAATGCTTCAACATACTTTTTCTTTTCACTTGGTACATAATCCAACATGTAGGAGTGTTCCCACATATCAAGCGCTAGGATTACATCTGCTCCAGTTAGGTGTCCTAGATGCTGTTCCTCAACCCATGAATGATTTAATGTATTTGTCTTTTTATCGAAATAAAGGACAGCCCAACCAATACCTCTAGTCATGGCAATTTCTTTGAATCTTAAAAGCCAAGCATCAACGGATTCCCATGTTTCTTTAATTTTTTCTACGAGATCACTCTTCTCATCTATGGGTTTTGCACCACCTTCAAACTGTTCAAAGTAATACTCATGATTTCTCATGCCATCAAACTCAAAAGAAAATCTTCTCTGAAGTTCAGAAATTAAATAAGTATTTTTTGAAATTTCCTCATCTGTTTTTCTAAGTTCAGCAATCTTCTCAAGAATTAAATTTGCACTCTTAACGTATCCCGAGTAGAGCTTCAAATGCTCTTCTATTGTCTTCTGACTTATCCCCTTCAATTCAGGTATCATAAATTTTTTTTCTATAAAGTTCATATATTTAATTTAGTTAATTATGGCTAATAATTTTTTTACACTCACAATTTGGCAAAATTTTTTACAGATATTCTGGTGGTTTTTTGATACTTTGTACAGGGTTTGCGTTCGTCTATTATACCACAGCAAACTTGTTGGAGTTTTGGCGTTATTTATTGTTATTATTTTTGTAACTTCGGGTGGTTTTTTCATATCATTTTTTTACAGTAATCATAGTGATCACTTTTCTAAAAATAACCCAGGCGATGAAAATAATCTTCATGGGTTTTATGCAATGGATGTTGGTCAGGGCGATGCACTTTTGTATGTCACAAAAGAGGATCAAACTTTTTTGATAGACACAGGAAAACCCAATGATGGTGTTGTTCAGGAATTAGAAAAAATTTTAGGAAAATATAAAAAGAAAATAGATGTCATTCTCTTGACGCACCCAGACTCTGATCATGTTGGGGAGATCAATAAAATTTTATCAGCATATAATGTTGGATTAATTTTGTATTCGCCAATTTACGATGCGAGGATAGATTCCAAAAAAGCGATTGATGAAATTAAGAATAAAGTTAAAAATAAATCAACTTTGGTTTTGCCAGTTTTTGCCGGTGAAAGTTTGTCGTTCTCTTCATCAGAGAATACATACTTCCTCTCGCCTTCAGTTTCTAGTATGACGACATTTACAAATAAAAAAGAATTATCTGAAGACAATTATTTTTCCGTAGTTTGTTTGATAGAAAATAAAGATGCAATTTTTGCCATGGCTGATGCACCTCAAAAAATAGAAAAAGTTTTGATTACAAATTCAACCTCAACCTCTTCAACCTCAACCTCGAGCACGAGCAAAGATATTTTTAATAGCACATCGAGTCTCGCGAATATAGCGGGGAAAGTATTTAATAGAAAAGATTTTGACAAAATAATTTTAAAGGTTGGGCATCACGGTTCAAAAACTTCATCTGCTCCAGAATTTATTCAAAAACTTTCACCAACAGATGCTGTCTTGTCTTACGGGATTAATAACAGATATGGCCACCCCAACAAAGAGGTGCTGGATATTTTTTCTAGCATCCTTGTCCCAAAAATTAAAATACACCGGACCATTTCTGGTACAGTGTATTTTAGTGAGTAATATTTTGTTGAAGCTTTGTATGCTTTTGATTATTTCAGTATACCCAGCCCTTTTCTTTATTTGATCAACCCAGCTTTCTTAAGAGTAGCAAAGGCACCATTTTTTTGTATGGTCTTAATTGCTCTAGTTGATAGAGTGATTGTCACTGTCTTTTTAAGTTCAGGAACATAAATACGCTTCTTTTGTAGGTTAGCATATCTACGTCTCATTCCTATTGGGTTAAATTGAGTAGCACGAGTACGGTTTGAGTACCCGCCACCATTTGTTGAACTCCTTTTTGTTATTGCGCAAACTTTTGCCATATGTTTTGGTATGCTATCATACTTCTATGGACATAGCAACAATAATAATTTCGATAGCGATACTAGTATTTTCCGTAGTAATCCATGAAGTATCCCATGGGTTGGCAGCACTTAGTCAGGGTGATCAGACAGCTAAGATAATGGGACGCTTAACCTTAAACCCAATAAAGCATTTGGATGTGTTCGGGTCTATAATATTACCCTTACTTTGTGCGATTTCTCACACCGGCATCATTTTAGGATGGGCAAAGCCAGTCCCTGTTAATTTTAATGCTTTAAAATCAGGAAAAAAGGGTGAGGCTTTGGTTGCTATTGCTGGACCTTTATCTAACATAGTATTAGCCGTCGTTGCAGGGCTAGTAATAAGGTTTTTTGCTGGCAGTTTACCATCGCCTGCTATTCTTGCCTTAGAAATAGTAGTTTTAACTAACTTGGTTTTAGCAGTGTTTAACTTAGTTCCAATACCACCATTGGACGGTTCTCGTATCTTGTCAGCTGTCTTACCTCAAAAAGCCAGATATATAATGCATGTCTTTGAAAGATACGGCCTATTATTTGCATTATTGTTTGTTTTCTTCATCTGGCAGCTAATAATCCCCGTTGTCTATATTATTGCTTATCTGATTAGTGGGGTTAGACTATATTAAGGGTTGATATAGCTTGCATTCGGTACCTATATATAGTAGTCTATGACAACTAGTGTATTTTACATACGCTCGTAAATTTAAGTATGCCCACTTTAAATCAATTAGTTAAGAAGAATCGTTCAAAAACTCGCAAAAAGAGTAAGGCTATTGCCCTTACTCGTGGTTTTAACAACCTGCAAAATAGACCAATATTCTATAATTCTCCTTTTAAAAGAGGGGTTTGCACAAAGGTTACAACCAAGACACCTAAAAAGCCTAACTCTGCTATCAGAAAGATTGCAAGAGTTCGTCTTACAAATGGTATAGAAGTTACTGCCTACATTCCAGGAATGGGACACAACTTACAAGAGCACTCCGTGGTATTGCTACGTGGTGGTCGTGTTAAGGACGTAGGTATTAGATATACTGTTGTTAGAGGAAAACTAGACTGTGCAGGTGTAGAAAAGCGTAGAAAACAACGTTCAGCTTACGGCACAAAACGCCCAAAAGCAGGTAAATAATCTGCTGTGCTCCGGCACACGTATCTCCAGCCAAAAAAGCTCTGGTGCAAAAATGGTTTGTAGAGTAAGTTTTTGACAAAATAGTCTCAGTCAAAAATCTGAAAAAAATCTATAAACCGCGTATTATCAATTAAATTATTAATTACGTTAATTACCGAATATGAGAAGAAAATTAAAAAAGAAGGCCATAATTAGGCCTGATATTAAATATAAGTCAGATGTAGTTTCAAAATTTATAAACTATGTTATGTGGAGTGGAAAGAAAGAGACCGCTTCAAAAATAGTTTACAGTTGTTTTGATGCAATAAAGGATTTAGCAAAAACAGAAAATCCACTAGAGATTTTTGAAACAGCTCTTAAAAACTCAGCTCCTCAAGTTGAAGTTAGATCAAGAAGAGTTGGAGGTGCAAACTACCAAGTTCCTAGAGAGGTTAGAGCTGAAAGAAGAGCTTTCCTATCTATGAAATGGATTATTGATGCAGCTCGTGCTAAGAAAGGAAAAGCAATCCATTTAAAATTAGCTGATGAAATTTTTGCAGCTTCAAAGAATGAAGGTGAAGCGGTGAGAAAGAAAGAAAATACACACAAGATGGCAGAAGCCAACAAGGCCTTTGCTCACTTCGCTTGGTAATTTCAGTTATAAACCCTGTAGTAAACCTTACGGGGTTTATTGCTTTATGATAAGATATTTACAAATAAATAAAATTTAAAAAATTAATATATGCAACGTGATTATCCATTAGAGCGAATTAGAAACTTTGGTATCATCGCTCACATTGACGCGGGAAAAACTACAACATCAGAACGTGTTCTTTATTACACAGGAATGAGCCATAAAATTGGTGAAGTTCATGAAGGTGAAGCTGTAACTGACTGGATGGAACAAGAAAAAGAGCGTGGTATTACAATTACTGCAGCTGCTATTACTTGTTTCTGGAATCCAATTTACATGGGAAAGGATCTTTCTAAGATGCACAGATTTAATATCATTGACACACCAGGTCACGTGGACTTTACAGTTGAAGTAGAACGTTCACTTAAAGTTCTTGATGGTGGAGTTGTGGTATTTGATGGAGTTGCTGGAGTTGAAGCTCAGTCTGAAACAGTTTGGAGACAAGCTGATAAATATCATGTTCCTCGTATTTGTTTTATTAACAAGCTAGATAGAATGGGTGCTTCTTTTGAGAGATCATATCAATCAATTTTGGATAGACTAACTAAGAATGCTATCAGAATGCAATTACCAATAGGTCTTGAGGCTGATTTGGATGGAATGATAGATCTTCTTAAGATGAAGGCTTATAAGTTTACAGGAGATATGGGAAGTACTGTTGTCGAGGAAGAAGTTCCTGCAGATATGTTAGAAGAAGCAAAACTAAGAAGACAAGAACTTGTTGAGAAGTGTGTTGAGTTTGACGAAGAATTAATGAACAGATACCTAGAACAAGGTGAAGCTGCAGAGTTTACAATCGATGAACTTAAGACATCTCTTAGAAAAGGAGTTATCGCAAACAAAGTATTTCCAGTATTCACTGGTTCTGCTCTTAAAAACAAGGGTGTTCAATTAGTTTTGGATGCTGTTGTTGATTATCTACCATGTCCATTGGATGTTCCTCCAATAAAAGGTCTTGATCCAGAGTCAGGAGAAGAAATTGAAAGACATGCTTCAGATGAAGAGCCTTTTGCTGCTCTTGCTTTCAAGCTTCAAACTGATCCATTTGTTGGGCAACTTACATTCTTCCGTGTTTATTCCGGAACAATAGAAGCTGGTTCATATATTTATAACTCTACAACAGGAAACAAAGAGAGACTTGGACGTATTGTTAGACTTCAAGCAAACAAGAGAGAAGACGTAAAGAAGGTTTTTGCTGGAGAGATTGCAGCGGCCGTTGGTCTTAAGGAAGCAAAAACATCTCACACTTTCTGTGATGAGAATCATCCAATCGTACTTGATCCTATCAAGTTTGCAGAGCCTGTTGTTTCACTTAGAATCGAGCCTAAAACAAAAGCTGATCAAGAGAAAATGGGTGTGGCTCTTAAGAAATTAGGCGATGAAGATCCAACTTTCAGAGTTTCTTCAAATACAGAGACGGGAGATACTGTTATCTCAGGTATGGGTGAACTTCACCTTGAAATTATGGTTGATAGAATGAAAAGAGAGTTTAGTGTTGAAGCTAACGTTGGTGCACCTCAAGTTGCGTATAGAGAGACAATTCTTGGAAGTGCAGAGGCAGAGCACAAATATGTTAAGCAGTCTGGAGGAAAGGGACAATATGGTCACGTTAAGATTACTATTAAACACCTAGAGCCACTAGAGGAGGGTGCTAAAATACCTAAAAACGTTCATAGAACTGCTGATTTTGAATTCATCGACTCTATCAAAGGAGGTGTTATCCCATCAGAATTTATTCCTGCAGTTGAGAAGGGAGTTAAAGAGGCAATGGAGAGAGGTATCGTTGCTGGTTTCCCATTAACAAACGTATCTTGTGAACTTACTTTTGGATCATACCACGATGTTGACTCATCAGAAATCGCCTATAAGATTGCCGCTTCTCAAGCTTTCCAAGAGGGAGCAAAAAGAGCAAGACCTGTTATTCTTGAGCCTATAATGAAGGTTGAGGCCCTAACACCAGAGCAATTCATGGGAGACGTTACAGGTTCACTTTCATCAAAGAGAGGACAAATTGAAGGAATGGACGATAGACTAGGAGGAATCAAGGTTATTAGAGCGATGGTTCCACTATCAGAAATGTTTGGTTATACCACAGATATTAGATCAATGACACAAGGAAGAGGCTCAGTTACTATGGAATTTGATCACTACGATACAGTTCCAGCTAACGTTGAAAAGACAATTGTAGAGTCAAGAAAATAGAAAAAGATAGCAACAGAGCCGTATTAAAGACAATTTCCCAAAAACGTCCAATACATTCTGACAAAAATACCCTAGAGATAGGGTGTTTTTGTGTGGTTCGGATTCCACCCGCTTGATTTGACAAGCAATTGAATAAGTTGTAATCTTTTGATGAACAAGCACCTTTAACAATCCCGTGACGGGTGCTACTTAACTCAACACTTATCCAATCAAATGAAATTTATTGTTAAACTAAACGGAACTCGGCCAAAGGGTTATGGTCGAATCAAGTCAATAGGGGTTTGTCACATGGCTATTTATTACGTGGAAGCATCCACTGAGGCAAAAGCGATTGAAATCGCAAAAGCAAAAGTGAAAACTGATGTTCCAGGATTTTCTGTGCGTGACCACCCACAATCCATTAAGGTTGAAGAGATAGTTGGAGATGTTCTCCGTATCCAATAATCGCATCTGCTGCCTCTCAATTTAAGCCACCGTGTCGCAAGACTTCGGTGGCTGAACTATTTATATTTCATAATACACATTCGAACATCCTCCCAAGTTCGGAGCTTTCACAATAGACTTGCAAAAAAAGGTCATTTTCTGTATCTTGTTTGGACTTCCTGTGGCGGACCATTTTCATGGAATTGACAATCACCAATCTTTTTATATTTCTCTATATGAGTTAAAATGTCATCATGAATGACTTAAATAACTTAATCTTTGTGGACTGCGAGGCAAATGGTAAGTGTCCAAGTATGGGCAAGCTTACTGAATTTGGTGCGGTCGCAAATCCCTCAAAAGCTACTTTTCATGGAGTCTTAGTGGAAAGAAAGCCTGATCCAGAAAATCCTGAATTCAAAATAGAGACGGGAATTATTTTTGATGAAAAAGAAGTGTTTGAAAAATTTAACGCATGGTTACAGGAGGTAACAGGTGGTGAAAACCCAAAATTTGTTAGTGATAATCCCGCTTTTGATTGGCAGTGGATCAATGATGGCTTTCATCGGACTATTGGTAACAATCCTTTTGGATATTCTGCCCGTAGGATTGGCGACTTTTACGCTGGCTTAATTGGAGATTTTAAGGACGCATCTTCTTGGAAAAGATTGCGTATAACAAAACATGATCACCATCCCGTGCATGATGCTATGGGTAATCTTGAGGCTTTCGAGAGATTGATTAAGGGCGAGAGACCTAAGAAATAATCTCAAATGTAAGCCTTGTGTAATAGCTAATAATAAGATGGTACTCAACCGATTCCTTTGGATTATTTGTTTTTGATGTTAAAATGAACCAAATATGAAGAAGACCACACCAGAACAATTTAAAGAATGGCTTCAATCTCCGGAAGAAATGGATGATTTGGAATTTAAAACAGCCGCCAATAGTTTCAGCTTTTCAAAAGATCTCCCCGATTATTGTGCGGGTTTAGCAAATGTGCGTGGTGGAAAATTAATTTTAGGAGTATCAGATGAAAGACATGTTGTGGGTACAAATGCTTTTAAGGGTACTTCCCAAACCTTACCCAATAAGTTACTTTCAAGTCTGGGTATATGTGTTGATGTCGAGGAATTTATATATGAAGATAAAAGAATTTTAATTTTTCACATTCCAAGCCGAAATATCGCAACAATTATATCTTCAACTGGTAATTATAAGTATCCAATGAGAGTAGGAAATTCTCTAGTTGAAATGAGTCAGGATAAAATTAAGGACATTCACGATGAAGCAAATCCTGATTTCTCTACAGAAATTATAAATGGTTTTCTAATTACTGATATTGATGAAGTGGCAATCTCTGTTTTTAAGAAACTTTGGGCTGAAAAACAAAAGGTGCCAGAGTACAACACTTTTTCGACAGAAAAAGTATTAAAATCCATAGGAGTACTTACTGATGTTGGGCTTAATTATGCTGGGTTAGTTTTGTTTGGGAAAAAAGAAAAGATTGATCAATTCTTACCTGGTGCCGAAGTTATTTATGAATGGCGCCAAGAAGAAAAGATTATGCATGATTATCGGAAAGAGTGGAGAATGCCCTTCTTCGCAATTTTTGAGGATATTTGGACAACAATCGATGCTAGAAATATTCGTTTCCCTTTTCAAGAAGGTTTTGTTCAGCGTGAGGTTTATGCTTTTACCGAGAAATCTATTCGTGAGGCCGTTCTAAATGCTGTTACACACCGCGATTATCGTATAAATTCTGCTTCTGTATTTATTAAAGCATCACCTAATAATTTTATTATAAAAAGCCCTGGTGGTTTTGTTACTGGTATTACAGAAACAAATGCTTTGAGTAGTACGGAGTGGAGAAACCGAAGAATTGCTGAAATATTTCAGTTGGCAGGATTGGTAGAGCGAGCTGGACAAGGGTTGGATACTATTTTTGAAAATACAATAAAAGAGGGAAAAGGATTGCCTGATTTTTCTGGTAGCGATCAATATTCAGTTACTCTTCGTATTCCAGCGAAAGTCAAGGATGAAAATTTTATTCTATTTTTAGAGAAAGTTATAGATGAAAAACAGATACCCCTTTCTTTTGAAGAGATATATGAACTGGAACAGATTAGAGAAAAACAAAAAGTTACAAATACGAATTTTAAAAATAAGTTTTTAGCGTCAGGAATTATAGAGAGAATTGGAAAAACTAGAGGTTCTAGATATATGTTGGGTCATAAGTACTATTCATTTAATGGAAAACTTGGAACCTATACAAGAATAGTTGGTGTTTCTAGAGATGCTAAAAAACAATTAATCGTTCAACATATTAAAAAGAATGAAAAGGGCTTTGCAAAAGATTTTGATGATATTTTCCCAGATTTAAAAAGACAAGATATTTCGAATTTATTGCAAGAATTAAAGGCCGAAAACAAAATCTTTCATAAAGGGTCAGCAAGGAGTGGTTATTGGGAAATATTAAATTAGATGTAATTAGATATAGACATCAATGTGGATGAAAAGATACCCTTTATTTACAACCTAGTTTCTGTTGTAAATTAGATATAAACTAATTGATTCAGGCGCCCTTGGGCTATTCTTTTTAAGGTAAAAACCTAGGAGTAACTTTGCTGTGTCTGGAAGATATCTCAATACTTGAATATTCGATTTTCCATAAATCCATGAGGCATAGATATCAGTCAAGGGTGTGGACAAATTGTCCACACCCTTGATGTATCGATAAAAGATTTTTAAAGCAAAAGGCCTTATCTTAAACAACGTTAGAATATGTTATATAAAGTCGCCATTGTCTAAGTTAAAGAGTTGAAAATTTTAATTATTTCTTAATAAATAACCTCTTATAGCCATGCTCATTAAACTCATCGTAGTATTTCTTTTCAAGCTCACGCATTGGCGCACCAAGATAGTCCCCGTGCTTTTCAATGAGCTTGTCAGCTTCTTCTTTTGAATATTTGTTATGAAAATCTCTTTTTCCTAATTCATATGCTAAGCCTTCAAATAATTGTTGTTCGTCATACAATGCTAGGTCATCAAGAATTTTCTCGTAATAATCTCCATCTAAATGTGGGTCTTTTGCCCCACAGTCACATAAATTCTTCTCAAAATCAAAATCTTTGGCATATTGTAAGAGATATTTTTGGACCTCTTCAATTTCATTGGTGTCCTTTTTGTATTTATCATCGACAAAATCAGACATTGGACCATATATAAAAGAATTTGCCTCCAAAGATTTTACTATTATTTCATATTGTTTTTTTGTTATATTTATTTTCATATTTTCGATTTAATTAATGATACCGCTGTCTTTCACATTTTCGTCTTTAAAATAAAATCCGCTTTCCCAATCAAATACCTCACCTTTTGGTAGTTTCTTTTTAATGAAAGTTTTAATATTTGGATTGAAATCTACAAACATATTAAGAACCAATATAATCTTAAACAGCAAATCTCCGACAGTTCCGTCTGAATCATCTACGCCTCCGCAAGCTTTTCTATCAAGGCACTTTAGTGTGTTTATGATAATAATTACAGATTTTTCACAGACGGGAAGGTTGGATAATGCTAAAAGAATGATACGCGAACCCTTGACCAAAGAACTTTGATATTGAAACCATTTTGAAGAAGGGCCACTAAATCTTTTAAGAAAAGACATACCTTTATTGATTTCCGATTTAGCTTTATCTAACTCATTTTCTGTTGCATCTCTAACTATTCCTGAGCAGACAGCTTGATCAACGGGGTGCTTTATGGGTTCTGTGTCCTTAGGTCTGTATTTATAAACCACTGCAATAGCAAGCGCAATCATGTGTTTACACAACTCATCTTTTTGACCGACGTAACAATCACAAATGCCTCTATCATATGCTTCTGTAGATACACCCACATGATATTCATGAGTTCCGGATACTATCGCCCTAAATCCTGAAAAAGAATCACTAATTTTTTTGACCGCACCTTTTTCATATAATTTAAGACCTTTAGAAAATTCAGAATCTCCAACACCTAATTGTATATCAGGTATGGTGTATAAAACTAACGATCCTGCGTTTAATTGTGCAAATAAAAGTTTGTTTCTCATATAATTAAATCTTGTGAATTAATCTTATAAATAAATATATTTTATTCCCCAATCTTCCACACCCCCTTCTCTAAAAAGGCCTCAATAGTCTGACGCCCCGCTTTATTGATAAGATTAGAGTGGGATGTCTTATTGCTCTTTGCAAAATCTGAAAGTGTGACAATCTTTTTACCTTCTAAGTATGCCAAACGTTTGTGATAGCTGTTTGTAAGTGCTTTACCAACAATTTCTTCCATAATGATGGTTGTACCCTTTTCATTAAATTCCTTAAAGGCACTGTAATACTTTTGCCTGTCAATAAATTTAATGTTTATTGGAACAAAACCCTCTCGTATTAGTAGATAATTATTAATAACACGTCCAATTCTTCCATTCCCATCATTGAAGGGATGAAGGGTTTCAAAGGCAAGATGAAGTTTCGCAATTCTCTTTATAATATTCTCATGACTTGAGGCATTGTATTCCGAAAGCATTTTTTCCAGACCTCCTTTTATTTCTTGTGGCGCTGGTGCTATATGGTTTCCAACTCGAACATATTCATTGCCTTCACGGAATCTACCAGCAACTTCATCCCAAATATTTGATAAAAGCATTTTATGAAGGGACAAAATGGTATCAATTTTAAGCTCACTCTCTTTAGCTTTTTTTTCAATGTATTCCACCAATCTAGCAAGGTTCTTTGCTTCAAATATCTCTCGTTCTGTTATATACCTGTCCAAATCTATCTGGAGAAGTATTTTCTCAGTTTCTTCAAAGGAGAGGGTGCTATTCTCTATGGCGTTGGAGTTATAGACCTGTTCAGAAATTTCCACTTCAGATATAAGCTTAATTAAAGCATCCTTCCCAGTGGATGATCTATAATACCTCTCCCTGAGTCCCTTAATCTTATTGTATACTGTAGATATATTGGTCATAATTAACGTACATTATAGGCATTTTCACGGTTATGTCAATCAAAACCGTGAAAAACATCAAAAAACAGCAGATTTTCACGATTTTGGCTAATATCATAACAATAAAACCATTTAGGTTGATACTTAAATCACTGATATTTCAACTGTAGTGGTCAAAAAGTACCTTTTTTGACCACTACATTTGTCACAATGGTCAAAAACAGAAAGAACGATAACCTAATTCATCTTCAAGTATTCCTAAAAAGCGGAATAAATAGTGAATATTAGCCAAAAACAGCCAATATTTACTAGTTTTGTCAACCAGGGTACAATTTGTACACCACTTGACTCAACCCAAGATTCATATCCCGAAGGTAGGGGTTTGTCTGTATAATAAGGCCCCTGCCCAACCCCTTAAAGAGACTTGCGAACTGCAGTGAGCAGAGGAGATTTCTAGCAAGAAATCTCCGTGCTCTTTAAGGGGTTGGGCAGGGGACGTTTTGTATTGACAAACCCCCACCTTCTGATATTATCCAGTAGACGCCTTTTGGCGGTTTTTTATCCCAACCCTTCTTTTTGATTTAAGCCGAGTATTAAGAATCAAAACATAATTTTAAGCTATTACTTAAAGAAGCACTGGGGATAAAATTTGAGAAAAATTTATTAATTTTAATTTTTATTAATTAGTAGATATTGGGCTTGCGGAGATATCCGCGCCTTACGAAGATATTCGTAAAAAGGCCCTGTATTTATATAATTATCAACAAATATATGGCAGTAGAAGCTTTTGATCGTTCAAAACCTCACTTAAACGTAGGTACAATTGGTCACGTTGATCACGGAAAGACAACTCTTACAGCAGCTATCCTTAATGTTCTACACAGAGGAGGTATGCAGGCTACAATTAAGAGTGTTGATGATATTGATAAGGCCCCAGAAGAAAAGGCTCGTGGTATTACAATTTCACTTTCACACAGTGAGTACACAACAGCAGTAAGACACTATGCTCACATTGATGCCCCAGGTCACGCCGACTACATCAAGAACATGATTACTGGTGCTGCTCAAATGGACGGAGCAATCCTTGTAGTTGCAGCAACTGATGGACCAATGCCACAAACACGTGAGCACGTTCTTCTTGCAAAGCAAGTTGGTGTTCCAAAGATTATCGTATTCATGAACAAGTGTGACATGGTTGATGATGCAGACATGCTTGATCTAGTTGAGGCAGAAATCAGAGAACTTCTAGCAAAGAATGGATTTGACGAAAACGCTCCAATTATCAGAGGTTCAGCTCTTAAGGCGCTTGAAGCTAAGGATAATACAGATGAGTGGTCAAAGAAAATTCTAGAACTAGTTGAGGCTCTTGATACATATCTTCCACAACCAGTTAGAGAGACTGATAAGCCTTTCCTTATGCCAATTGAAGATATCTTCTCAATTGAAGGAAGAGGAACAGTGGTAACAGGTAAGATTGAAAAGGGAATCGTTAAGATTGGTGAAGAAATTGAAATCGTTGGAATCAAAGATACTCAAAAGACAGTTGTTACAGGAATTGAAATGTTCAACAAACAACTAACAGAGGGTATGGCTGGAGACAACGCTGGTATTCTTCTAAGATCTGTTAAGAAAGATGATCTTACAAGAGGTCAAGTTCTTGCAAAACCAGGTTCAGTTAAGCCACATACAGATTTTGAAGCAGAAGTCTATATCCTTAAGAAGGAAGAAGGCGGTCGACACACTCCATTCTTCTCAGGTTACAAACCACAGTTCTACGTACGTACAACTGACGTAACAGGAGAGGTTACTCTAAAGGAGGGCGTAGACATGGTTATGCCTGGCGATACAGTTACTTTCAAGGTTAAGCTAGTTGCCCCAATTGCACTTGAGGACAATACTAGATTTGCTATCCGTGAAGGAGGAAGAACTGTAGGTGCCGGTGTTGTAACTAAGATTAACGCCTAACCTATAGATAACCATAGAGATTGAATTTTACTCAGAAACCATTAAAAAAAACGCCATTATGGCAACAAAAGAAGCACATAAAAAGAAAACTGCAAAAGAGGATAGTGTATCAAGGCTACGTATTCGCGTTCGCGCATACGAGTCAAAGATCATTGATGCATCCATTAAACAAATTATGGATACAGCTCTAAGATTTGATGCTACTATCGTAGGTCCTATTCCTCTTCCAACAGAAATCAAGAAGTATACAGTAAATCGTTCATCGTTTATTTTCAAAAATTCACGTGAGCAATTTGAAATGAGAATACACAAACGTTTAATTGATATAATCAATCCAAACGCAAAGGTAATCGAAGCTCTAACTAACTTGAGTCTGCCATCAGGAGTGAATATTGACGTAAAAATGATGTAGTTAAACTTTCTTCAGTGAATTCCTAAAAACTACCATGAAATTTATTCTCGGAACAAAACAGAATATGACCCAGCTTTTCGACGAAGAAGGCAAGGTTCATCCTGTGACAGTTCTTAAAACCTCTCCTATGGTTGTAACGCAAGTTAAGACCACAAATAAGGATGGTTACGATGCTGTTCAGGTTGGATTTGGGACAAGAAGTCCTCGTCGTATAAACAAAGCGCAAAAAGGGCAAATGAAAGACCTCGGTAATTTCCAATACCTAAGAGAAATTTCTGGTGTAAAAGACTCATCAATTGGTGAGAGTATTAATCCAGAACTTGCTCCTGGGGAAAAAGTTGAGGTGTCAGCAGTTTCAAAATCTAAAGGATTTCAGGGTGTTGTAAAACGCCATGGATTTCACGGTGGACCACGTTCTCATGGACAAAAGCACAGTGAGCGTGAGCCAGGTTCTATCGGTGCCGGCGGTTACCAACGCGTATTTAAAGGTACACGTATGGCAGGCCGTATGGGTGGAGATAGAGTAACCGTTAAAAATCTAACTGTTATTTCTTACGATAAAACAACAGGAGAATTATGCATCAGGGGTGCGATTCCCGGTCGAAGAGGCACATTAGTAGAAGTGCGCGCCTAGCACAATTATCATAACCTAAAATTTATGGCACAAACAAAAAAACAAAGAGCAGCAAGTAAGGCTGAAAAGACCCCAAAGATTGCTAAGCCAAGAAAAGAAGTTGTAGAAGTTTCTCTTGAAGGAACAATATACGATGTGGGAGGTAATAGTGCAGGCACAGTAACTCTTCCAAAAGAAATCTTCGGACTTCGTTGGAATGGTGATCTTGTTGCACAAGTCGTAAACTCAATACAATCAGCCGCAAGACAACCCGTTGCACATACAAAAGATAGAAGTGAAGTTGCTGGAGGTGGTATAAAGCCATGGAAGCAAAAGGGAACTGGACGTGCTCGTCACGGTTCATCCCGTTCTCCTATCTGGGTAGGTGGAGGTGTTGCTCACGGTCCTCGTAATGAGAAAATTTACGATAGAAAAGTAAACAAGAAAATGAAAGCTAAAGCACTATTTACTATTCTTTCCGCAAAATGGAGAGATGGTGAGGTCCTCTTCGTAAAAAATCTTGAGTTAGTTGAAGCTAAAACAAAACTAGCAAAAGCTTTGATAGACAGACTTTCAAATGTTAAAGGCTTTGATAAGCTTGCGACAAAAAAGAAAAATGCTGCTCTTATCACAGTTCCTGCGCTTGAAGAGAATGTAAAGCGAGGTTTCTCAAATCTTGGAAGCTTTGAAGTTTCTGAGCTCAGAAATATTAATCCAATTGCGCTTCTTCAGTATAAGTATCTGGTCATTGCTTCACCTGAAGATGCGTTTGTTACTCTTACTTCAAAAATAAAGTAACCAACATAATATCAAAACTATGACAAAGATATCAATCAAGAAGCATCAATTGGAAGTAATAAAGAGCCCTCGTATTACTGAAAAGGCAACTGTAAAGGCTGGTGAAAACCAATACGTCTTTGAAGTTACTGAAAGATCTAACAAAGCATCTATTGCAAAAGCTATTGAAGCTCTATACAAAGTAAAACCTGTAAAAGTTAATATAGTAAACATTCCTGCAAAAGCTGTGTTTGTTCGTGGAAAGGTCGGCAAGAAAAGCGCTATTAAGAAAGCTTATGTTTTCTTAAAGAAAGGCGACAAGATCGACTTAGCATAATCAGCGTGATACGCAAAGTAAAATAAATATATGAAAAGATTTAAACCAACAAGCCCCTCACGCCGAAACATGGCTATAGTCAACTATGCCCAAATCCTTACTACTGACGAGCCATACAAGCCGCTTACAAACGGTTTCAAGCGCGGATCAGGACGTAACAACACTGGACGTATTACAACTAGACACAAAGGAGGAGGTCACAAAAGATTGTATAGACAAATTGACTTCAAGTATGACAAAAAAGATATTCCTGCAAGAATAGAAACAATTGAATATGATCCAAATCGTACATCATTTATTTCTCTCGTAACTTATGCTGATGGTGAAAAAAGATATGTTATCTTACCAAAAGCACTTAAGGTTGGAGACAAATTTATTGTAGGAGAAAAGGTTGAAGTAAAAGCGGGTAACAGACTTCCACTTAAAAACATTCCTGTTGGAACATTTGTTTACAACATTGAATTGAAATTTGAGGGAGGTGCCAAGCTTGTACGTAGTGCTGGATCTTTTGCTGAAGTGATTGCGCATGACGGGGGCTATGCTCTTGTTAAAATGCCATCAACTGAAGTTAGAAAGGTTCTAGAAACTGCATGGGCTTCAATTGGAGAAGTATCAAATGATGAAAATCGTTTGCAAAATATTGGAAAGGCTGGAGCAAGTAGACACCGTGGTATCAGACCAACTGTCCGTGGTACTGCTATGAACCCAGTTGATCACCCACACGGAGGAGGAGAAGGTAGACAAGGAAGAGGACGCAGACGCGCTATTTCTATCTACGGAAAGCCAACCGGAAAGGGACAAAAATCAAGACGCGCAAAGAAGTATTCAAACAAACATATTGTTACAAGAAGAAAAGTTGGAAAGAGGAGATAATATTTTGGATGGATTCAGATTGGTGCCGATTATACAAAACCCCGCAGAGATGCGGGGTTTTGTGTTGTAGAAGTTTTTTTGTTTGAAATTCCTACTCGTCTTAGCTTTCTTGTGCTGACTTCCAAATAATTTCAAATTGCTCTTCTTGCAGTTGTATTATTCCAGGATTTTCTATAACGATTGTAAGAATGGGTGAGACCATTTGGGTGATGACAACTTTATTCTTTAAAATAACTAGATTACTTATCAGATCTACATCCTTTGGCAGATATCTAATATCCCAATTAATTCTCTTTCCATATTCTTTATATTTTTTAGCCTCCTCGTTTCTTTGAAGCAAAGTTCTTAGCGATAGATGCAGATGGCTCCTTCTTTCTACCCAATCTTCAAAGAAATCTTTGTCTATGCTCATGAACTTTTCAATATCGGAAATGATTAGATATTTATCACCGTATCTCAATTCTTTAAGCATATCATTGTAGACTTTTTTGAATCCAGCCACTCCTTCGTAATATTTAATAAAATTTAGACCTGTGTGTATTTGATATTTACTGGAAAGCTCGGGAATAATCTTTTTTAGATTATCTTTTTTAAGTTCATATGTTTTTATGAGATTTTCTGGATTTGAGGCTACAAAAAGTTTCTTCAGACCGTTTATTTCGACATCAATTAGACCCTTGATTTTGAGCGATTCTATTACAGAGTAGGCGGTGGTTCTTATGATTCCAGCCTCTTTGGCTATGTTTATGGCTGTGGCTGGGCCGAGGCTAAGATTGGCTAAATAGGCTCTGGCTTCATTTTCTGTTAATCCAATATCTTTTATTATTTCAATGGTTTTATTAGTCAGCATGTTTTTAGGTTTATTTATTGCGTTGAGGGTGTTATTTTAAAGGTTTGATTTAAGTGTCGATATGTTCGTCGTCAATTACTATATATATAGCTTATATAATATACTGTTTAATCACTCATGTCGACAAAACAGACAAATTCTATATCTCAAACTATAATTACAACACATTAAAAATAATTAAGCAAATATATGAAAAATAACAATAAAAAGTCGATAACGGTTGCTGTGGTGATTATAGCCCTAATATTAGCTATATTTATATGGGCGAAGAATAAACCAAATGATAATAGTTTGACTATCACAGCAATGTTTCCAATGACTGGGGGTCTGGCTTCATACGGAGATTCTGCTTCTAAGGCTTCAATCTTGGCTACTGAGGAAATAAACGCAAATGGCGGAATTAATGGGAAGATGTTGAAATTGAATATTCAAGATCATAAATGTGACGCAAAAGAAGCCGTTGCTATATATAAGCAGTTTAAATCAAGTACAAATGTTTTTAGCTCGATTGCTTGTAGTGGAACTGCGCTTGCAATAGCTCCAATGCTTGAAGATGAAGGTGAGATTCTCTTTGGAACAACCATAACAACTCCGAAGTTGTCTGGAATATCAAAGAATTTATTTAGAAATTGGTCTTCTGATGCAAAGGAAGCGGAGTTATTCGCCAAGTTGCTTAAAAGTATTAATTACCAGAAGGTTGGAATAATTTACGAAGAAACTGATTATGCCAAGGGAATAAAGGATTCTCTAGAACAAAATATTTTAAAGGATGACAGTAGTAAAAAGGTTTTTACAGAAGGCTTTACAGTTGGATCAACTGACGTTAGATCTCAGTTGGTTAAGCTTCAGGCTCAAGATGTTGATGTAATCTTTATTAGCCCTCAAACTGTAACTACGGGTGAGGTGGTTGTTAAGCAGATGACAGAGCTTAAGTTTAAACCTAAGACTGTTTTAGTTAATGACAACATAATTAAAGCCGAGATTTTACTAAAGAAGTACCCAGAGTTTTTTCAAGGCGCATATGGTGCGGACTACAAGATTACAGATTCAAAGGCTATTGAGGATTTTAAGAATAGATATTCAAAAAGATTTGGTGAGGATTGTAAGCAAATCAATATTTGTGTTGCACAACATGACGCTGTTAAGCTTATTGCTCAAGCTTTATCTGTTACAGAAAAGGATGATTATAGCAACGATAAGATTCAGGAGTACTTAAAAACAGTTAATTATCAAGGTATATCAGGAAATATAAGTTTTGACGATAGGAATGACAGAGTAAACACAGAGTACACCTTGCTGAAAGTTGATGGTGGTATTGCGATAAATACAACGATGAACTCTGGGAATTAAGATATAAATATTATTCAGATAATCTTGTTAACTGCTGTAACGTCGTCTGTTAATAAAAATAAAAACTGTGTCATCAACATGGTTTTTTATTCTTACTTTTAGCCTTGTATAACTTTTTGACAAAAAGTTTAGCAAGTATAAAATTAAATTGGGAGTGCAAACACAGCACCTTAAATCTTCATTTGCAGAGATCGCATTCCAGAAAAACAAACAACCCAAGAAAAACAAGATCCATGAAAATGACAACGATTGACTGGGTCGTCAGAGAAGAACGACTCAACGCATTCTATGGTGATATTGACGCAGATCTTCGCTTACTGATTTGGAAACTTTGCGGCAAATTGACCATTCTACTCAAACTTTGCCCGGGGTTGGCAACACAGTCACGGAGAATGCAGTTGTGGCATCTCGAAAACTATTTCATTCACGCTCCAGCGGAGTTGGATGAACCAACGATAATGGATGCTGCTACTCTCCCTCCGGTTGAGGCTACCCCGTCGTCAATTATGTACGAAGATCACGGCACCTTACCCTTACCATGGGAATCTGCCGCTTAATCTCCACTTCAACCTAAACTGGCCCGGCGGGGGTTTCCCCCGCCGGGCCTAACCCACCACTATTGATTTTATAAGAAATTATGTTACTATGCTGAAACAGAGTCATTGGTGGCTCTAGAATCAGTAATTCAGCATTTCAAATCCAGTTAAATCCAACAAAACAGAACAACAATTAGAAACACAGAAACGATATACCAAAATTCCCTCGCGGGGTTACCATTGGTCAAATGGGATTGACCCCAGAGACTTCCAACTCCAATCCGGAGGCTAAAGCTGCGCAGGATGGCGAATCTGGCCTGCCAATCAAGGCCATCTTGCCGAAGCCTCTAGTGGCAGACGCAAAGACCATAACGGCAAGGGCGAAGCCGCTTTTTGCAAAGGTGACTACCATCATGATCAGCCCTAAGCCTTTGATGACGGACGAAATGAGAGTGTTAGCCATGTCTTTGCATTCCCTGCAACGCCCCTTCCGTAGGAAATAGGGAATTGTGTCGATTTCGGCACAATTCTCAAAAACCCAAGACGCTCGGTTCTTCCAGATTTCTGGGGCCGGGCGTTGTTTTTTTACCCAAAATATCTCAAGGCTTTCTTCAAAAATTAGCCATCCTTTATGGCCTTTTATTGAAAACTCCAAATTAGACCACTAATCTTGTAAAATATCCACCAATATCTCCCAATAAGCCTTTTGGTGGTTGACACTTCTATTATTTTTGTTAGTATACGGTAACTGGCTCTTAAGGGCTATTATTTTTCACACAAACAATGACAAGATCACTTAAAAAAGGACCATATATAGCCCCAAAACTTCTAGAGAAGATAGCAGGCAAAAATCCTCAAGCAACTGGGGTAATTAAGACTTGGTACAGAGCAAGTCAAATATCACCAGAAATGGTTGGTTTTATATTTGGTGTACACAACGGAAAGACACACACAGAAGTCCTTGTTACAGAAGAAATGGTCGGACATAGACTAGGTGAATTTTCACCAACAAGAAAGTTCAATAGACACGGAGGTAAAATGCAAAAGGAACTGGATGCTGCAAAAAAGCAATCAGAAATCACTGCAGCTAAATCTGCTAAGGCAACAGTAGCAGCCCCTGCTAAAAAGAAATAATTTAATATATAAGTCAAACCATGAAAGCAATTTTAAGTAATTACAGACAATCACCAAGAAAAGTAGGACTAGTCGCAGGACTCATTCGTGGTAAGACAGTTGCACAAGCTCGTATCGCTCTAAAGTTTGCAAACAAAAGAGCTTCTCTTCCAGTTGCAAAACTACTAGAAAGTGCTGTTGCTAACGCAAAAAATGCAGGTGTATCAAATGTTGAGTCACTTAAGGTTCAAGAAATACAAGTAAACAAAGGAAGAGTTCTTAAAAGAAGTCTTCCTCGCGCTCGTGGATCAGCTTCAAGACTTAACAAGCGTTCAAGTCATGTTTCTATAATTCTTTCAGAAAAAGGAGTTGTTGTAGCTGCTGATTCAAAGATTGAAGTAGCGGAAACAAAGACTGCAACAAAGGCATCAAAGAGTGTTGCAGCAGAAGCAAAG
>CAIJKW010000014.1 GCA_903821355.1 uncultured bacterium
AAAAATATTGCAGAGCTAGTAGAAGAAGAGTTAAAAAAACTTAAACAAAGTACCTCAATAATCTTTGACGTCAGAGATAATGATGGAGGTAGTAGCCGATATGCGAGATTAGTGGCTAGCCATTTTATCAAAGAAAGAACCAAGTGTTGCACTTTTCTAGTTAAAAAACCTGAGCAAAAAGAAATGATTAAAGAAGATGGGCATATTAATCCTGAAGGAGAATTTTATGATCAAAAAATTGTCATTCTAACTAGTCCAAAGTGTATAAGTGCAACGGACATGTTTTTAACGTTTTTGAAGGATACAGGTCGCGCCGTTTCGATTGGTCAGACAACAGGGGGTGGATCTGGTAATCCCCAACCGTTTGATCTTCAATTGGGTAATAGGAAATTTGAGCTTCGAGTTTCTTGTTGGAGAAATTATAGGAACAATGGACAAGAAATTGAGAATAATGGAATAGAACCAGATATTTATGTTGAGCCAACCCCAACAGACGTTAGAGAACATAGAGATGTAGAATTAGAGAAGGCTGTATGTTATTTGAATAGCGATGAGTAGGTAAATATTATTGATGTGTCTGGTGAGAGGTGTGTCTTTATATCTGAAAAACTTTTGTATTATTGGGGTTTTATTGATATTGATTTATTAGCTAGGAAGATTGATGTTTTTAGACATCCAAGAAGTTCTCGTTTCTCCACTTCCGTCCCTTCCTTCAAAATATACTTTGCATAATTCTTAATATCCAAATCTTTAACCTCAATCTTTTCTTTAATACCTAACATTATATTATTAAACTTCTTAATCCTCTCAACCTCAGACTTAATCTTCTGCTGAATTGAATTATCGTCAAAACTCACTTTATCCATTAGACCAACAAACTGATTGATAATTTCCTTTTCTTCAATATACCCACATTTGCAATGCTTGTCCTTTGCTTTGGTACATCCATAGTATACATATCTATGAACATTTCCATTATTTTGTTTCTTCCATTTCTCACTAGCTGATACTCCAGATCCGCATAGTCCACAAGTCATTAATTTGGTGAATGTAAACTCTTGATTCTCGGTTCTCATTACATTGCTTTTGAGTTGTGCGATAGTCTGGTCAAATAATTATTTACTGATAATTGGTTCATGCTTTCCTTGATACCAGTTTCCACTATTCTTTGGATACTCAAACATTCCATAATAGAAAGGATTGTATAGAATCCTGAATATATTACCAAGGCTTAGATGTTTCTTTCCATTTGCAGTCCTGAAGTTTAATTCAAACTTCAACCACATGTACAGTTTCTTTCCACTCCATTTCTCATATGCAACTTTTTCAAACATTTTCTTAATAACAGGTGATCTTTCTGTATCGATATTTGCCTGACATTTTTCATCTGTTCTTTTTGAATTCAAGTATCCTGTAGGCGCAACCCCAGGTCTGAGTCCCATTTCACATCTTGTTCGTAATCCTCGTTTAACATTGATTACTCTGTTGTCATTCTCAAGCTTTGCTTGAGAACATAGAATCATCAATAAAAACTTCTCATTAGGTGAATTAACAAAAGTCTGACTGAATGTCCTTATCTCAATCAAACTCTTCTGATCCATTAGATCAACTACAGAACCTAGGTCTCCCGCATTACGAGAGATTCTTGAGGCGTCCCACGCAAGTATCCCATTAAACCTACCACGTCTTATATCAGCCAATATTTCCTTAAATACAGGACGTTCTCCCGAGTCTTTGGCTGAATGTGATTCTCTTCTTATATCTACAATTTCCAAATCTTCTCTTTCTGCAATTTGTAGCATTTCCTTAACTTGAGAATCAATGGAGAGAATCTGACGTTCTTCTGACTCAGTGCTTTTACGAGCGTACAGACAATACTTAAGTTTAACAGCAGGGGACAATGATGGTCTTAATACTTGGCTGTTAATTGCAACTTCCATGTATATATTAATGACAGAACCATGGGTGGTGCATAGCTATGCAGAATAGAGAGTTTATTGCATGGTCGCTTAGCATTGACTTGGTATATGTTATAATTCACACTATGATAAATGAAGCTAAATTTGGAGCAGTAGAGGATGATATTTTAGGTAGTAGTGATGGTGGAGAATCTGACATCAATAAAAAAGGAACTATAGATAAAGTTCATGAAGCCGTTGAAATACCTAAAACAGAATCAGAAATTGTTATGGGTAAGGTGGAGGATATTAATCGCAATGGCATTGCTTACTCATCTGTTGATTTTGACTGGCATGAGGCCAAAACTGAATCTGGGTTGGAATCATTAAAATTAATTTTTAGGGAAGGACTGAGAGGAATGACTACCTTGCCTCATTTAGATATATTTTATAAAAATCTAAAAGAATCAACAAAAAATAAAGAAGAGTGGGTAAAATTAATAAAAGCAAAACATCCCTTGGGAGTATTTTTTAACATAGTTGGTAAAGCATCAGATATCAAGAAGGGGGAAGATGGTTTATTTCATCGACGCAATAAAGAAACTGGTGATTGGGATGATTTTGAACCACAACCAACAGAAATAGGATCTTCGCCTTACGTTTCTAAAGATTCCATTACAATACTTTTTGATACGTCTTCTTTAAATGAATCGCAAACTAATTCAAATGATTTAGAAAATAGGGGAGATATGGAGACGAGAACTTTTTATTCATCTTCCTTGCATGACGATACTGAACCAGATTCAGAATATGGTTTCGTTGCAAGTTATAGAATACCACCTAGATTGTTTACAGGTATCGTAGTTAAAGGTGAATATGAAAATAGAGTAAATGAAATTATTGAGACAATGAAGATGGTGTATGGTGAAAATTTTGAAAGATTACTACCAATATATGATGTAAAAGGTAATTTGATTTACCCTCAAAAAATTGACCACGGTGACATTTCAAAGAGTTTTTAAGTTCGAATCTATATATATTAATGGTAGAGTCACAGGGGATTTATAACCATGCAGGACAACCGATGTATAGCATGGTCGTGTCATAAAAAGCCTATAAATATGATCAAATATATAGCTATTGACAGAGAGCTATATTCTGTGCTATGATACTAAGCGATAAAGTTCCTTAAAAACTGCGAGTTCGTCATAGCCAAAAGGTACTTAAATATAGGTATTTCTTGGCTATGACGATAAGGTAGTCCTCTAGCATTTCAAGACAAGTTAAACTAACACGTCAACAACATAGAAAACACGTTATGAACAACAACACGTTTGAAATGGGTACTGGACAAGCCCACGAACTTGCCCTAGCTTTTGGTCGCAACGGCTGGAACAATGCCGAGGTCAAGAAACTCAGCGAGAAAGACCTTCTCGCGCAAGTGAGACTGGTCGTTCTTGGTCAAGCCAAGATCGAAATCGTCAAACACGTTATTGACCTTGATGCTGACCCCTACTTGCCCGACGGCTGGAAAGTCGAAGAGCACAAGAAGGGTGGACAGTTCGAATGGGACCCGAGCAAAATCAATCTCTATCTGTCACCAAACCAGTTGGGTGACAAGCGTATTGAAGGCAACGACCTCCGCAAGGAGTTGGCTAAGAGGCCTGTGTTCAATGCTAACCTGCTCGATTACTTGAAGGCGAACACCAGCCTCATCCCCGACGAATGGAAGAAAGACGAGAAGGGTAACACCCGATACATCTTCTTCTGGGGTACGATCTACCGCAACTCTGATGGCAGCCTCTGCGTTCGCTTTCTGTACTGGTACGGAGACGAGTGGGTTTGGAACGACAACTGGCTCGGCAATGACTGGGGCTGCAACGACCCCGCGGCGTCTCTCGCCGAGTGGTCCTCAGAGCTAGGTCACTTAGGTCTAGTCCTTAGACCCTTAGACCTTTGCTCTTGAATCGCTCAAAAAAAGTTATGGTAAGATACACCTTCAAATCTTCCACCCCGATGCAATATTGCTCGGGGTTTTGTTTTTTTTATGATAATATAAATAACGGTAGTAGGTGAATATGGGAGAGATCAAGGTTTCTTCCTACCGAACCCAGTATCCATACATCCAGAATATTCTCGATCAAGGTTTAGAATAGCGTGGTGTATGTAGACACTTCAATAAAAAATGAAGATACTTGGTACATAACACTGATGCATTATGATGCAAAATAATATTCAACTCTAAGATCGTCTAAAAAACTTCAAGGAGTGGTGACATAGATGGTGTTGTGTATAACCGCAACTCTGATGGCAACCTCTACGTTCGCTATCTGTACTGGAACGGAGACAAGTGGGTTTGGAACTACAACTGGCTCGACAATGACTGGAACTACAACAACCCCGCGGCGTCTCTCGCAAATTTCTCATTTCTCTCCTGTCTTCGCGACGGGGGGAGTTTTGTTTTTGTATTTGCCCGTTCCAACCACCTAACATCTTTCCAATCTCTTCCAGCTTAGTAGAAAGATATATGTATTTCGTATCATCCAATGACTTTGTCTCCCATAAGACCATGAGTAGTATTTTTAATGTATCTAGTTTTCTGATTGAAAAATTAATCCAAGGAAGTTTCTCTGTCTTGTTAATAAAACTAGCAATAGATATACCTTCTATTATTTCAACAAATAGAGAATCAATCTTCTGTCCCAATGTATGTCTATGAGCTTTTGGTATGGTCTGATAGTATCCATACCATATAATATATACTTCTTTTAATCTTTGTAATAAAGGCAAAAGTCTGGGGGGTAACTTTATAGTCATGTATTTTCTGTCTTAATTAATTAAATTTTATAACATGTACGATAGTATCACATCTATAGAAAATCTCTTAGAAGCATGGCAGGAGTTTTTATGTGGTAAAAGGAACAAGAAGGACACTCAGGAATTCGGAAGACATTTCATGCATAATATTGTTTCTCTTCATAATGATTTACAAAACAAAATCTACATACATGGTAAATACGAGAGTTTTAAGTTAAGTGACCCAAAACCTCGCGATATTCACAAATCTTCTGTCCGAGATAGGTTGCTACACCATGCAATCTATCGAATATTGTATCCGTATTTTGATAAGAAGTTTGTATGTGACTCATATTCGTGTCGGTTGGGAAAGGGAACTCATAAATCTAACGAGAGATTTAAGTCTTTTACAAGAAAGGTTTCTAAAAATAACACAAGGACATGTTGGATTTTAAAATGCGATATAAGAAAGTTTTTTGCTAATATTGACCATAAGATTCTGATTCAAATTCTAGAAAAACACATTAAAGATAAAGACACGGTCTGGTTGCTCGGTAGAGTAATAGATAGCTTTAATACAAAAGGGAAAGTTGGCGTTGGGTTGCCATTAGGAAATTTAACATCACAACTATTGGTTAATATATACATGAATGAGTTTGACCAGTTTATAAAACATACCTTAAGAGAAAAGTACTACATAAGATATGCAGATGATTTTGTATTTATGTCAGATGATAAAGCTCGTCTTGAAAAACTGATTCCAAAAATATCATGTTTTCTAGAAGAAAAAATGAAATTAAGTCTCCATCCTGACAAGCTATTCATTAAAACTTTATCCTCAGGATTAGACTTCTTGGGTTGGGTGCATTTTCCAAAACATAAAGTACTTCGGACGGCGACCAAGAAAAGGATGTTTAGGAACCTAGTCAATAAAGCTGGGAAGAAGGAAACGATACAGTCATATTTAGGGTTGTTGAAGCATGGGAATACCTACAAAATTAAGGCACGTATTCAAAAAAACAATATGATGAATACCTAATAGTTAATATCGTTATTGAAGTTTCAGAAAAATCCTCGCAAGTCGTATTTCATTGTAGGAGTAATTTTCCCCTAGAATCTCCCGTACTGGAGCAAGAAGAATTCCACCAGACTTCTTGAAAGCTTCTCTGATCTTTTCAAATCTTTCCTGTTTGGGTTTTAAATATGCTAAATCCAAATGTAAATCATCCTCAGCAATCTTTTCAAGATGACTTAAGATAGTAGTTGGAGAAAACTTACGTATTTTTGCTATTTCAGCAACAGAAAGTTTTTGTAATAATAATTTCTTCGTTTCATCATATGTTGAACCTTCAGGTATTGCTTTATTAGGAGTATCTTTCCGTGGACGTATTTTTTCTATTCTTTTAAATGTGGATATATCTATTGGAGTCTGTCTGACGCATTTATCACAATTACCACAATTTGAATGTTTATAATCCTCGTTAAAATAGTTAAGCAAGAATCTACGTCTACATGTGTATAAATTTCCATATCGAACGACTTGGTCTAAATTCATCTGTGCATTTTTCTGTTCCACCAAATCTGTCATGCCTCGGATAAAAAAGTCTTGTTTGAATTTATCTGCATAAGAGAAAAGCAGTATACATCTTGAAGGTAACCCATCTCTACCTGCACGGCCTGTTTCTTGATAATATCCCTCAATTGATTTTGGTAGACTATGATGAATTATGAGCCTTACATCAGGCTTGTCTATTCCCATACCAAAAGCAATGGTCGCTACTATTATCTGTATTTCATTTTTAATAAACTTATCTTGATTATCTCTTCTGGTATTCGTATCTAATCCCGCATGATATGATGCTGATTTATACCCATGTCTATTTAGATTACTCACCAGACTTTCTGTATCGTTACGTGAAAAACAATAAATAATCACACTTTTATTTTTATAGCTTTTCATAAAGGCTCTTTCTCTTTTTAAATTGTCGCTCTAGAAATTCTACATACTGATCACGGACATCAATAATATATTTTATCCCTACACCACGCAATCTGCCAATGTATTGCTTGAGTTTGCCTTCAAAAGCAATCGGGAAGGCGAGGACTAACACGTCAAATCCTTCCATATCAAACCCTTCGCCAAGAAGTTGTCCTGTGGCGATAAGTACTTTGAAGTTGCCAGATTTTATTTGGGCGTGTTTTAATTTTCTCTGTTTTGGTGAATCATCGCCTGAAATAGTCAAAATTTCAGTTTGATTTCGTAAATACAATGCCAAGACCTCAATATGTTCTTTTCTTTCGGTTAGAAGAAGTATTTTATGATTCTGTTCTAAGTGTGATAATACTGCGTCTAAAATAAGTTTGTTTCGTGAAGTGTCATAAGAAATAGTTTTTGCGAGTATTTCGTAATGGTCATTTTTGTATCGAAACGGCATCTCAATATTAGAGTCAATAATCTGAATATCAAAAGTCTTATCTTGATTTGATGAATCGTTCTCTATTTCTGCTATGACTTGGCCAATACACAATTCAGTAACTATTTCTTGCCCAAATTTTCGCTCATGTGTCGCCGTCAGCCCATAACAATATTTACTCTTAAAAGAAGTGATAATTTCGCGATAAGTTTTTGCTGGGATGTGATGACATTCATCTATAATCACAACACCAAATGCATTTTGAATTTCTTTAATATCTTTGTATCGAGCCAGTGTTTGAAGTGTTGCAATAGTTACTTGTTTACCCGTCTTTTTCTTTCCAGCAGAAATAATACCAATTTGTGTTTTTGGAATTCCAAGAAATTGTTCAGTTCTCTCAACCCATTGTGAAAGTAGTTGGTTCCGATTTACTAATATAAGGGCAGGGAGTCCGAGTTCTGCAATTAATTGTAACGCAATAATGGTCTTACCACTTCCGGGTGGAGCGATAATTATCCCATTTGTTTTGTTTTTAATTTCGGTGAGTACCTTTTCTTGCTCGGGGCGAAGTGTGATATTGCTGGTAAATTTTGTCTTTTTGTGTTTTATGTAGCGTTCTGAAATTTCATGTGCGATGTTTTCGGTATTAAGGAAATTGACGAGCTTTTTTAGGAAACCTCGTGGAAGTGTAATATCACTTCCAATATCTTGTATTAGATTAAAATATTTTTCCGTACCAAATATAGATTTACCAAGTTTCTTTTTAATTACATATTCTTTGTTGTACAAATTAAGTTCTTCTTTTATAAAAGCTGTGATGACTGAGGTTAGTTCATTTTTCTTGATGTGAATAGAACCATCCAAAATTATATGAAGACCAGAATTATTTTGGGTACTAGTTTCGAAATTAATATTTTGGTTTATCACATTATCGTAAATAGAATCTAATTCTATAGTAGTATGTTTGTGGATGTTTTGTAAAAACTCCCACTGATCTTGATAGGGGATGAGACTAGTATTGTCACAGAATATTGTTGCCCCATGAAGGACTCGTTCTCCTTGCAGTGGTAATGCAATTAGGTTTCCAAAACCACCATCGGTAATTATGTCTTGATTCGGAAATAATCTGTCAAAACTTATTTCTTTATCAAACTCAGAATAATTAAAAGTTTTACGAATAAGCTCTAGTATCATCGCTCTAGACTTCCAACAAGGATATGCATTTTCAAAGAAAATCCAAACATGAGCACCATTCCCCGAACGAGAAATTTCAATGTAGGCTTCTAAATTAATTTTTGAACATTCAACTACAAACTTTTGGCTATCAATTTTCCAGTTCGCCTCATCAAAATCAGCGGCTATAAAATATGAAGTATTATCGGATAGTATTGGATAGATACCTATGGTTTCTTTGCCGCTTAAATGATAGAGAAGGGTAGTGTTCGTGATTGGTTGTAATGTTTTATTCTCAAAGTTTTTGATAGTGCCACCAATTGCTCTATGGGCATTAAATTCATTCCAATCAAAAGAATAAGCAGGACTCCATCCACTTTTTCCATTCTTTTCCCATCGTCTAGGATATACATCGGTGCGACCTTTGAAGATAGATTTGAAAAGTGTTAATTTATCTTGATCGGTCATAACTTTAGTTCACCTTATATCGTGTAGCTCGTCCAAGTCCAACTTTATCAATCCATTTGAGTTTAAGTAATTTGATAAGAGCTTGGTTTATTGTTGGCCTAGGGATGTTTGTTGAAACATAAATTTCAAGTGGTGTGATTTCTCCTTTTGCTTTTGAAATAAAATTCCAAATAATTTCTTGTTGAGGTGAAAGAAGTTTACCAACCTCTTCTTTTGAGAGTAGTGCAATCGCTCGCTTTGATTGTTCAAGAAGTATCTTGAAAAAGAATGTAAGCCATGGAACAATATTTTCTTTCTCTGTTCTAAGAGTCTTTTGGCTTTGTCTTAGTGCAACATAATATTCTGGTTTATTATCTTCAATTAATTTTTCTTGTGATATGTATGGCATATATTCATACTCATGTTGCAAGAGCAAGAGGTTTGAAATAATGCGAGATAATCTGCCATTACCGTCAGTAAATGGGTGAATAAGTAGAAATTCCACAATAAAGTTACCGGTGATTAAAAGTGGGTGATATTTCTTTTCAAGAAAGGCCTGTTGGGTCCATTCCACTAATTCTTGCATTTCTTTTGGTGTCAGCCACGCGGCGGTAGTATCAAATAGTATTTGTGTTACTTCTCCAGTAGAATTAAGCATGGCAACTTTATTTTCCGCATTTTTGTAACTTCCTCTATGAAGTTCGTCTTTAGCTGTATATTTCAAAAGTTCTCGATGGAAGAATTTAATAGTACTCTCTGAAAATGAAATAGTTCGATAAGATTCAAAAACGTTTGTAAGTATTTCATAATACCCTTGAACTTCTTGTTTATCCCTATCTTTCATTTTTTGCATTGAAAGACCTCTCATTAATCTCTCAACATCTTCATCGGTTAATTCAGAACCTTCAATACGTGTAGAAGCGCCTGTTGAAGTTATCAAAACAGACTTTTTTAGTTTATCTAGTGTCTGGGTCCCTAGATTAGCACCAGAGACCCATTTGCTTTTGAGTGAGTCAATATCAGCAATAAAGCCCTTTATT
>CAIJKW010000015.1 GCA_903821355.1 uncultured bacterium
AATTAAAAGAAAAAGGATTAAAACCTCATATTATATTTTTAACAAATTTAAAAGATGCCGAACACATTAGCGAAGCCATGGGAACAATAGAAGAAACTGATTATATTATAAAATCTGATTTAAGACTAGATCAAATTGTTGAAAGAGCAAAAGCAAAATTAGGAATAATTTAAAGTTTAAAAACAAAAACCCGGTTTCTCATCGGGTTTTTGTTTATATAATCCTGGACAAATATTTAGTTCGTTGGTAAAGTAGTTAAAAGGTCAGTTGTAGCGGTGATTCCACAGCACTGATTTAGCAGTTCGTTGTCAATCTACTTTGGTAATGTACACAGACATATTGCACTTTTCAGGATAAGCTGAGGGCATATGAAAATCATGCCCAAATCAACAAAAGAAGAGAAGTTCAGATGGATAAAACCCATTCTGGACAAAGAAATATCAATCAAGAACATGACTACGGTTTGTCCCTTCTCTATTCGGTCATTAAAATACTGGCTGGTAAATTACAAAAAATATGGAATTGAAGGATTGGAGAACAAATCACGCAGACCGAAAACGAATCCGAATGAAACACCGATACGAATTAAAGAACGAATAATTGAAATTAGAAATGACAAAAAACAATGTGCGAAAAAAATATTTTGGGACTTGGAAGATGAAAATATCTACATTCATTTAAATACAATTTCAAAGATAATTAAAAATGAAGGATTAACCAGAAAATACAGAACAAGGAAAATTAAATACAATTATGATAGAATACTATTAAAGAAGGGTGAGCTGGTCGAGATTGATGTTAAATTCGTCCCTGACAGGATAGAAGGTAGGAGGTATTATCAATTCACAGCCATAGATTGTGCTTCACGCTGGAGATATATGCAGGTATATGAAAATATTGATACGTTCAGTGCAATTGCATTTTTAAAAGAATTAATGTCTGTTGTTGATTTTAAAATCATGGCAGTCAAAACTGATAATGGTTCGTGTTTTACAAACAGATACAACGGATATTACAAAAGTGATTTGCCTTTTCCAAGACCCCACGCTTTCGATGTTGCCTGCAACGAGTTTGGAATTCCGCATTATCTGATTGATCCGGGCAAACCACAACAGAATGCGTTTGTAGAACGCTCACATCGTACTGACCAACAAACATTTTATGACAAATCAGAGTTTAAATCGTTCGAGGAATTAAAATACAAATTAAGATTGTGGAATATGTTTTACAACGACACCAAGCACTGTGGACTTAACGGTAAAACACCCAATCAAGCTCTCAGAACCTGAGTGCAAAATGTCCGTGTTCAAAACAATAGATACACGCACCCTACTTTTAAGCAGTCAGCTAAAATTTGTAATAATTTTATGTTTCTATCGGCATATTTTTATAAAGGCAAAAATAATATAAAAAAAATTATGAAAACAGTTAAAGATAATACAAAACAAAATTTTAATCCCGTTGGAGATAACTTTTTTGAACGCTCTTGGGAAGAAAGCTGGACACACATTAAAAATGTAGTAGATGTTGTGCGAGAGCCAATTTTGATTCTTGATAAAGATTTTCGCGTACTGGTAGCCAACGACCCATTCTATAAAACATTTCATGTTGAGCCGGCAGACACCGAAAGTAAAAACGTATA
>CAIJKW010000016.1 GCA_903821355.1 uncultured bacterium
ATAAATTATTTATATTATTAAGCTAATACAACATTATATTGTTATATTAATAGATTGCCAGCAGGATACATAGATTTGTGGAACGGGCAATTAGAGGCTTGCATATTTACTGTTTTTTATTTAAAATTACCACAAATGAAAGATAAAAAAGTTTTGGTTACGGGTGGAGCGGGCTTCATAGGCTCACATGTAGTTGATGAGTTAGTAAAAATGGGTTTAACAGTGGTAGTGCTTGATGATTTAAGCGGTGGTTTTTTAGAAAACGTTAACCCTAAAGTTAGCTTTGTCAAAGGCAGCATAAATGATGTCGCCCTAATTAACAGTCTGTTTGAAAAAGAAAAATTTGATTATGTCTTTCACCTAGCCGCATATGCAGCGGAAGGTTTGAGTCATTTTATTAAACATTTCAACTATCAAAACAACTTAATTGGTAGCATAAATCTGATTAACGCTTCAATAAACAATAATATAAAATGTTTTGTCTTTACATCATCAATTGCTGTATATGGAGCTGGGCAACTGCCTATGACAGAAGATACAACTCCTAAGCCAGAAGATTCTTATGGTATATCCAAATATTCTGTTGAGTTAGAACTAGAGTCAAGTCATCATATGTTTGGACTTAATTACATTATTTTTAGACCTCATAATGTTTATGGGGAAAGACAAAATATTGGTGACAAGTACCGTAACGTATTAGGAATTTTCATGAATCAGATTATGAAAAAAGAACCTCTAAGTATTTTCGGGGATGGAGAACAACAGAGGGCATTTACATATATAGGAGATGTCGCCCCAGTAATTGCTAAATCTATTTTCAACGATTCAGCAAAAAATAGTATATTCAACATAGGATCAGACACCCATACAACAGTAAATGATTTAGCTGAAATAATATCTGAAGCTATGGATGTACCAAAAAATATTAATTATCTACCCGCAAGAAATGAAGTAAAAGATGCTTACTCAAACCATAATAAAGTAAAAGATTTATTGAATTATCAAGATACCACCTCTTTAAAAGATGGTGTAAATAGAATGGTATTTTGGGCTAAAAAAGAAGGGGCTAAAGAGAGCAAGAAATTTGATAATATTGAGATATTTAAAAATCTCCCTCCTTCTTGGAAATAGTCTATCTTCTTCATAATAAATTATTAGCCAATATTAATATCATGAAAAACATCGATCATAATTATTCCATTGGCGTAGTCACATATATTAACAGATATTATACTTATTTTAAGCCAAACATAGAGAGTCTGATAAAAAATTTCCCTGACAAGGAGATAATCTGCATAATCAATGGTCATCCAGATAAGACAAAAAACATCTCTTATTTAAAAGAAATAACGAGCTGGCTATCGACATTAGAAAATGTTAAATATATAACTTTTGAAGACCATCAATCTCTGGCAAAGTGTTGGAATTGGATATTACTCATGTCATCTTCGCAAAATAACCTGTTTTTAAACGATGATATCTCAGTAAAAAGAGAATTTAGAAAAGACTTTGAAATCCATCTATCAAAAAAAAGATGTTTTTTTGCAATAAATAATTCATTTTCTCATTTTGTACTTAATAAAGACGTTGTAAAAAAAATTGGATGGTTTGATGAAAGATTTCTAGGAGTAGGACAAGAGGATGGGGATTATCTATTAAGACTTTTTCAAGGTGGTATAAATCTAGTAAGTTTACCCTGCAAAGGTATTATAAACTTTGTAGCACATAACGAAAACCCTGGATGGCAAAAGATATCTTCGACTACAGATAGCAAGTACTCTAGTATTAACAAAGAATTCATGAATAAGAAATGGGCATCAGATACTTACAACAATGGCAAAAAACATGAAATTGAATTTATCTGGAACAATCATGAATTTAAAGCTTCATTAAGAGAAGATATGGAAACACCGATGTTTTATGATTACATATTACTTGACAACAACTTAAAATTCGCATCCAATTCAAAAACCTTTCAATATAAAATAAAAGATTATAAACGAACAATCAAGACATTTTTGAAAAATATAAAATTTATTAACAAGATTATATATATGATAAAAAAATGAAAAAGGTCTTAATAATAAATACAAAACTAAACAAGGGAGGCGCAGCAAGAGTAGCTCATGATATATTTGAAAATTTAAATTCAGATTTTGATATTTTTTTTGCTTATGGTCGTGGATCAAAAAACAACAATAGTAAGACCTTTTATTTTGGATATAAAATTGAAATGTTTATTCATATATTTTTAGTTAGGTTTTTAGGGCTTGAAGGTTTAGGTAGTTATTTTTCGACAAGGAAATTAATAAAATTTATTAGGGATGAAAAATTTGATCTTGTAAATTTACATAATTTACATGGATATTACTTGAATTTCTTTACACTTTTAGATTTTTTAAAAGAATCTAAAATACCAATAATCTATTCCCTTCACGATGAATGGCCTATTACATGGCTCCCCGCCCACAGCTTAGGATGCACTCATTGTAAGACCGGAAAAGGCAAATGTACCAATACCTACCAATATCCTAAAAATTATCTTCCAATCTTTCAGAGGTACATGCTAAAGAGAAAAGAATTAATGTTTTCAGGTAGTCTAGAAATGAGTATTGTCTGCCCTTCTGTGTGGTTGAAAAAAAACATAGAAAACTCATTCCTTTCTAAATTTAAAATTAATGTCATTTTCAATAGTATCGATACTGAAATATTCAAACCAGCAGTCAACAAAGAGGAGTTGAGAGTAAAACACAACATCGCTCTAAATAAAAAAATTATACTTTTTTCTGCATCGAATTTAAATGATAAAAGTAAAGGTGTTGATTATATTATAAAAACAGCAGAATTATTAGAAGACAAAGACTATATTTTTATAGGCTTAGGTGCTGGTAAAATAAGACTTAGTAAAAACGTAAAAACATTAGGTTATATTTATGACAAGTTAAAATTAGCAGAAATATATAAGCTAAGTGATATTTTTTGTTTTGCTTCAGCAGCAGAGACCTTTCTACTATCAGCAGCTGAAGCACTTTCATGTGGTATACCGGTTGTTGGTTTTGATATCACAGTAGTAAGAGAGCTTGTAGTCAATGATGTTGGAATATTAACCAAAAACACGAGTTTATCCCTTGCTGAATCTATTGATGAATTGTGTAATGATTCTAATATTAAATTAGAAATGGGTCGGGCTGGAAGGAAATTAATAGAAGACAATTATTCAAAGTCTATTTTCTATAAAAAATATTTAAACACCTACAATGATTTTATCAATAAATTTAATGGACTATGAAAAAAATACTTAAAAAAATCATGCCTCCCCGCCTATTGTATCTATACAAGAAGATAAAGTTTGCAAAATTTGCTGAAAAAAAACCTAAAGATGTTTTTACAGAAATATATACCACCAACCACTGGAAAAGCTCGGAAAGTATTTCGGGTACCGGCTCTGAGCTTACCCAAACAGAATCCCTTGTTAAAGATCTCGATAAGTTAATTGTAGATATGAGTATAACATCAATACTAGATATTCCTTGTGGAGATTTTAGATGGATGCAAAATGTCAATTTATCAAAAGTTAATTACATTGGAGCTGATATAGTTGAAGATATAATAAAACTTAACATAGAAAAACACGAGAAAAATAATATAAAATTTAAAGTCATTGATTTAATTAATGATCCGTTACCGAAAAGCGATCTTATAATTACTAGAGATTGTCTTGTCCATTTGTCGTATAAAGATATTAATAAGGCAATTGAGAATATTAGAAATTCAGGCTGTAAATATCTTTTAACCACCACATTCACAGATTGTCATTCAAATTATGATATAATAACTGGCGATTGGAGAAGATTAAATTTCCAAGACAAGCCATTTGATTTTTCAAATCCCATACTAATAATTAATGAAAACTGTACGGAGGGAAAAGGTGAACAAAAAGACAAATCAATGGCTTTGTGGGAAATAAGTAAAATTTAATGTCTTTTAAAGTAATGAAATAATCCATGATAACCATTGTTACACCTAACTTAAATAATGCTAAATACTTAGAAGATAATATACTATCGATACAAAAACTATCCATTGATTTTGAGCATATTATAGTTGATGGCGGATCAACCGATGGCTCCCTAGAAATAATCTCTAAATATCCATATATAAAATTAGTACACCAGACGGAAAAAACTGGAATGTACGGCGCAATACATCAAGGGTTTTTATTAGCCAAAGGTGAATATTTGACATGGATAAATTCAGACGATAATGTAGTTATTCCTGGATTTGAGACTATATACAAAGAAGCATCCTTAGATATTTATGACCTCATATACTCTGATGGAGATTATTTTTTTCCAGAAGATAAACATTTTGAATTTGGTAAAGGTCGTAGATTTGCTAAATTTTTCCTAAGACACGGATGCATGCCAGCTATTCAACCAAGCATGATTTTCTCAAAGAAAATATACAACGAAATCGGCGGCTTAAGATATGATAAATTTAAAATTTGTGGAGATTTTGATTTATTTTTAAGAATGGCTAATAGACAAGGATCTAAATTCAAATACATACCGACAACATCAGTCTTGTTCACAAAAAGAAATGATTCTCTAGGTAGCCTAAATACTAATATTTGTTTAAAAGAATTGAAAGACAACAATTTGCCAATGCCAAATTTATTAACTCGTATTTTATATCGTATTTTTAAATATATTTAACGACATGACCCTCTCCCTCATCACCCCAACCTATAACTCCGCCAAGACTCTAACTGACACATTAGAGAGTATAGTTGCACAGATTCAAAAACATCCAGAACTTGCGGGTAATTTGGAACACATAATAATTGACGGTGCATCAACTGATGGCACGCAAGATACGGTCTTAAACTATCAAGCCAAGCATGGAGGCCTTATAAACATAAAGCTCATCTCGGAACCCGATAAGGGTATATTTGACGCCATGAATAAAGGAGTCAAAATGGCGACGGGCGAAATTATTGGTATCATCAATTCCGATGACTTCTATTACGATGCAGATGCACTTTCTAAAGTTGTTCGGGGGTTTGAATCAGATCAAGAAATAGACGCGGTTTATGGAGACTTGAAATATGTTGACAATGAAAATATAAAAAAACAAACTCGTTTTTGGAAAGCGGGGGCTTATGAAGAAAAAAAACTAAATTGGGGTTGGAGTATCCCCCATCCAACTTTTTTTGTAAGGCGTAGAGTATACGAAAATCTCATCGCAAAAAATGATAGAATTTTTGATACATCTTTTTCTATCACCAGCTGTTATGAATTGACCTTCAGATTACTAAAAATAAATAAAATTAAAGTAAAATATATTCCCGAGACTCTGGTTACAATGCGCGATGGTGGTGCAAGTGGAAAAAATCTTAGTCAAAGAATTAAGGGGTGGAAAGAACAAAGGAGGGTTTGGATTGTAAATTCGTTAAAAGTTCCACTATTTTTTACAGTTAGACGAGTGCTGAATAAAATAGGCCAATTTCTAAATTTTTCTCGATAAAAGACCTATCTGTCTTGCCAATTAAAGCTTCCCTACCCGTCTTTTATAAAACCCCTATCTTTTTAAAAAAGTGGTATAATGATTCTATTATTAATTAACATTTTAAAATATGAAAACATTACATGTAATTGCATTCATTCTTCTAGTTATTGGAGGTTTGAATTGGCTCTTGGTTGGAGCTTTCAGCTTCAATCTTGTTGACACAATATTTGGCGTATCGTCGGTGGTTTCAAGTATTATTTATGTTCTAGTTGGACTATCGGCAATCTACGAGGCTTTCACACACAAAAGTAACTGCAAGGTGTGCAATGGATCAAACTAGGTTAAGAATCGTAAAATTATAATTTACAAAAACATCTCTGAAAGGAGGTGTTTTTGTTTTTTATGTCAGTCTTCTTTGTTTTTTAATGATCGAATTATTCAGAGGGTCTAAATAATCCCCTTCTCCGTGCCATTGACAGCTGTAATAAAGCATAGTATGCTTATGGTAGCAAATTGATCTTTGACGTTCATCGCGAATGAGATCATTTCAACTCTTGTCGTGCACCTTGTACGATAGAGACAACTCCAACCCCACAAATCGAAAACATGAAAAGCAAAATAGCGCTTCTGGCGCTCGCGTTTATCCTGATGTTTGGGACGACCACCAGCATCGGAACGGCAGCTGTTATTACTGCCACCACAGGTGTCAGCCTGACACCAATCAGTCTGACCGATGCCTATTACGGCTCGGCGCCAGTCTCTCTCTGTGTGACGACATCTCCAACGACGATATACGTCTCTTCCAATGTTAATGGTGAGGCTGACCAATTCTTCAGGCTTGATTCAATGAATGTCTGCTTGATAGTCAACGGAAACCAAATATCAAATGAGACCTATACGACCTGGAATATGACCGGCCTCTACGGCCGCATTGGTTTCTACGGAGAAGACTACTATACCGTCGGGGCCATGAACTCAGGCCTAATTCTAAGTGGCTATGGAACTCGTGACTCATTCAGCCCGTACACAATTGCCATTCCATCAGGTGGCACATTGGAAGCGAGAGTAACCTGGAACATTCAGGGATATAGTCCGGTAACCTCCTCAGCTACGATAAGCTATGTCCCCGAATCTACCACCGCCGGTCTCATCGCAGCGTCAACAATACTTACCTTCCTGAGGCGGAAACGTAAGTAAAGCCGAAGTCCAAGCCTCAAGCCCTCCGACACGATCACAACGTGCCGGAGGTTTCCTTTTGTTTAAAAAAATATGATGATATAATGTAATTACAATGTCGGGTAAAATTCAGTTTGATGATGAATTTAACTACAGACCCAAAAACACCACTAGGGCCTCCTATTTAAAGACTCGCAAAAAAGAAAGACTCAGCTTTACTCAAAGGTTAGTTAAGAATGGAATTTGTAAAAATGAAAGATCGGCAGAAAAGTTTCTTTTAAGTATTGCCATAATTTCATTTACAGCTGGAGTACTCTTTACTATTTCAATATTAAATCCTGCTATAAAATACAGGGTTATTTTTACACTTCAAGGAAAACACATCATGACAGACAAAGAAGCACAAGAATATGTAAATCACAAACTTTTTGACAATCATAGTAATCTATAATCTATTTTCTAAACAAATAAAATGAAAAATCTAAAAAGAAAAAAAAATAAGGGGTTTACATTAATAGAACTGATGGTGGTTATTGGGATAATTGCTCTAATTAGTAGTGTTGTATTATCATCACTTACTCAGGCAAAAGCACAGGCGGATAACACAAAGCAAATTGCAGATTATAGGGTCGTCTTGAACGCTCTCCTACAATTTAAACAAGACTATGGATACTATCCATACACTAATGTTATAGACCCTTATACATGCATAGGTAATTATTCTAATAATCAATGTGTGGTAACAAACGCAACGATCACTAGTGATGCAAATATAAATAATTCATTAAAAAAATATATTAGTTCTTATACTTTTTTAGATAAAGTCGTACCCATAACTTATTCTTCAGGTCCAGTCGCTCTTACCAAGAATTACAAGGGTTTTGTTATTGGCTGTAATGAAGATGACGGAAATAATCACTGCAAGAAAGGACTCCTTTTGTTTCCTGCATTAAAGAATATAAAGTCTTGCCCCCAAATAATGTCTGATGTAAGTGCTAGTGAAGCACTTAGTGGAATAGAAAATTACACCTGGTGCAAAGTAGACTTAAACTAACCCCTTCGCTTTCTCCACAATACTCTCAACAGATAAACCATACTCTTTATATAATTCCTCTGTTGTTCCTGATTGTCCAAACCTGTTATCAACTCCAACAAAAGCCATCTTTGATGGGTATTTTTTTGCTAGAACTTCTGCGACAGCACTTCCTAATCCCCCACTAATTTGATGCTCTTCAACTGTTAAAATTTTTCCGTGAGATTGACGAGCTAGTGAGACAATGGCTTCTTCGTCAATTGGTTTTATGGTAGAAATATTCAAAACCTTAGCGCGAATTTTTAATTCGCCAAGTGCTTTTGCTGCTAAGATTGCATTATATAAAATTGGACCGGTTGCAATTATGCCGATATCACACAGTGCCCCGCCTGTAACTGGCGTGCCGGTAGATTTGGACGATCCAAGCACTCCAGATGATTTGAGCGATGATGTTTTTAGCGATTTGGAAGTCGCATCAGAATCTACATGATCCCCCCAAACCACCTGCGCCTTCCCTATTTCAAAAGGAGTTTCTTCTGTTGTGATGACCGGCGTCTTCTCTCTAGCAAGCCTTATGTAGACAGGCGTTTTTTGCGAATCCTTAACCGCCGCCTCAATAGCCTTCCTCGCCTCAATGGCATCTGCGGGCGATATAACGGTCATATTAGGGAGGACTCGGGTCAATGCGATATCTTCCAAAGCCTGATGAGAACCCCCGTCAGGACCCACCGAGAGGCCTGCGTGAGAACCTGCTATTATGACCTTTCTATCGTTATAACAAATAGTAGTTCTAATCTGTTCCCAATTCCTTCCTGGGTTAAATACGGCATAGGAAGCGATGACGGGTATCTTTCCGCTCGCCGCCAAACCAGACGCTACACTTGCCAAATTTTGCTCCGCCACTCCAACCTCTATAAATCTTTCAGGAAAAGCTTCTTTAAAAAAGTGAACTTGAGTGGACTCCGTTAAATCAGCGGAAAGTGCCACAACTCTTGAATCCTCTTTTCCGGCGAGCAAAAGACCTTCGCCAAAACCTTTGCGAGTTGGCACCTTCTCGACATCTTCGTCAAATAATTTTTTATTTAGTTTTATATTATTGTTAAGCATTTTTATTTTACGAAATGGACAGAAGGCCTTGTGCAATTTTGATCTATATTAATTTGGACTTACTGTATTGAAACTGGCGTATATTTGTTTGTCTGCATCCATCGTAACATAACAGGTGCTGCTATTGGTCGATGTACACCCTATCCAATAAGAAAGTAAATAACCAGGGTTTGGATACGCCGTAATAGTTACAGCATCTCCTGAGTTATAAGATGATTTATTTGGATTAACATTAATAAATCCACCTGGAGAATTTAAGACCGTAGCGACAAGTGTGTATGTTGTCGATGTTGCTGTGGTTGTAGCTGTTGTCGTGCTGTTATTTGTTATCACTCCACTAGTTTCCAAAGAATTTGATGATCCGCCAGTAATTCCAGATATAACATCTATGGAGGCGGACAGATCAGTGGCGGTATTGCCGTTTGATGCAATTGGATAAGTAGTCTCGCCCGCTGGGGTTAATGCGATCAAATTGCTAATACCAACAGAACTGGTGTCCCCTAATATAAATCCTGTCCTTCTGTTTATTGTACCAGCGGAACTACCACTACCAACACTAACTTGTGTGGTTAGTGATGCATAAGCAGAAAAAGTAGTTGTGGCATTTACAGCTTTATAACAGACATGATTAGCGTCATTATCATATGGATGAACAGGTATGGTTGATAGATATTTCTTTGTAACTAATTTTCCTGCGACAGCATCAAAATTACTACATAGCGGCGTTAAAGGGTGACCAGATGCAGCCTCAGCTGTTTTACTGAAGAAGGATAGTTTCTTTGACCAAGTAGAATTTGATTCTTGAGCTACAGCCAATTTTGAATCCTGACTATTCATGGCTGTTGGTGGATATTCATGATTGTCATTATAATAAAGCTCAGCAGCAATTCTGAATTGTCTTAGATCTTGTGAAATCTTTGCATCATTGGCTTTCATTCTTGCGCTAGCCAAACTATTTAAGGCGATTGCTGAAAGAAGAGAAATTATAGCCATTACAACAAGCAACTCTATCAAAGTGAATGCTCTTTTTTTATTTGTCTTAATATTGTTTACTGATATATTTTTCATACGGAAATAAAATTGTTTAACCGATAAACGAAGGCCCATTTAAAGCACACTTGAAGAAATAGATACTCACTATGAAAAATAGACAGATAATGGCGATAATCAATCTTCTAGCGTTAGCCTCATCCCTTACAATATGTTTTCTGATTAAAAACAATATTATAGCAGGGGGACGCGAACTCCTTTGAAATCTAGAATAAAGGAATCTAGTTTTTGAACTATTTGTCTTTTCTTCGTGTAATTTTGTCTTATTCATAATAATTAAATTATATCAATAAAATCATCGTAAAGCCACGCGACTATAAACAGCTGAGTATCCGTGAATATATTTACAAAATTAACTAGAGATGTTTTCTATCGCAATCTCTACTTGTTTCTCTTTTTTAGGTGCACCTGACACATCTTGTATTCCTGGTGGAATCCCATGCCATTCAAACCTACCTTCCATATAGCCAACCCCCTTTCCAGGAACTGTGTGAGCGATTATTACAGAGGGCCTATTCAAATTTGTTTGAGATTTTATAATAGCTTCATTTATAGCCTCAATGTTATGCCCGTCAATTTCTTGCACATACCAATTAAATGATTTCCATTTATCAAATAAAGATGCGCCATTTGGAGAAAGCGGCATAACGTCCTCTGTGTTTCCTCCAATTTGTATATTGTTTCTATCTACTATAGCAATTAAATTAACGAGTTTTTCTTTTGCGCCCAACAAAACAGCTTCCCAACTTTGACCTTCATCTAACTCGCCGTCAGACATTAAACAATATATAAATCTTTTTGGTAGTGTAAGATAATTTTTATTATCGATTTTATCCGCGATGGCCATTCCAACAGCTTGAGATAAGCCTGAACCAAGTGGACCGGAACTGGTTTCTAATATTGGCAAAAATTCTCTGTGAGGATGGCCTTGTAAAGTGCTTCCAAATTTTCTAAGAGTTTTTAATTGTTCTTTTGACATTATTCCAGCCGATGCCATTGACGCATATAAAACTGGGCAGATATGACCATTAGACAAGACGAGACGGTCTTCTTTTTTAAGGATTACAGAATATAAAGCAGAAAATATATCAGCCATTCCAAGAGCTCCGGCAGAGTGACCGGAGCGAGCTTCGGCTAACATCTCGATGATTGAGATTCTTATTTCCTTAGCTTTTGTTTTTATTAAAGAGACCTGATCATTTGATAATGACATGACTTTATTATATCCTAAAAACTTTAAAA
>CAIJKW010000017.1 GCA_903821355.1 uncultured bacterium
GCGGGGCGGCGCTTTTCACTTCGTGATATAATACTTAACAAGGGTTGTCGCCCTTTTATTAAAAATTCAAAATGTTATTCGGATAATTAATTTCCAAATAATATTTTTATTACTTATATATATGATTCAAATTCAAACTTGGGGAAATGCTGTAAGGGAGGTGTGGATTAATACTGCATCCAGTATTGTTTATGTTCTATTAAATATAATTGTAGCCGTTCTAATCTTCTCTGCCGGATGGATTGCAGCTGACTTTGTAGGAAAGATTGTAGGAAAGATTATTCATAAGATTAAGCTAGATGTCTTCTTTAGAGAAGCTGGTTTAGAAAAGCTTCTAAATAAGGGTAATATAAAATTAAACTCCGGCGCTTTTGTTGCTGGTGTAATAAAATGGTTTGTGATAGCTATATTCTTCATGGCTTCTTTGCAGGTATTAGGATTAGACGCTGTTTCTGACTTTGTCCAAACTATTTTGATTGGATATATACCAAAAGTTGTGATAGCTGTGTTGATATTGCTTGTATCAATAATACTTTCAGAGGTGGTAGATAAGTTGGTTGTTGCAGTTGCATCAGCAGGCCATCTAAAGTCTTCAAAAGCATTGGGAGCTTTGGCAAAATGGTCAGTTATAATCTTTGCTGTGCTTGCTGTATTGGTTCAACTAGAAATCGCACCTAGTCTGATTCAAATTTTGCTTATCGGTATAGTTTCTGCTTTATCGTTGGGCTTTGGATTAGCCTTTGGTCTTGGTGGAAGAGACTCTGCTTCAAGGGCAATAGAGAGTATTTGGCAAAGAGTTTCAAGAAAGGTCTAAGATAATTAAGAATAAGACAAGAAAGGGCCTAAGAAAGATATAAAGACAGATAAAAGTAAAAATGTGCACCCCAAAGGTGTGCATTTTTATGTGTCTTTTGGGTAATTACTCCTAGATTCAAAAATCCAAAAATCGACCCTTAAAATACCTTGTTTTATAGCCATATAATTGATGGGCTGTCTGAAATGACCATAGTTGACAACAAACTCGCTATGAGTATAATTACGAACACCTGAATATATGTTAATCGTCTTTAAGAGCGCAAATTGTAATAATGCCTACTAAATAGGCCTATTATGAAAGACCGCTCTCTTGAAACGAGAGCGGTCTTTCTTATAGAAAAATCGCTCTCTTTCAAAAAGACGAACACAGCATTCCTGAAATTTGAAAACTTAATTCTGTCCCAGTTTTAGTGGATAACGTTCATGCAATCAATGCCAAGTGGTTGAGGTTGCATGATAAGTATTCTGTTTGGTCTTTTCAATACTGGAGGCAGAGTTTTATGTGGCAATACCTTAAGGGTATTGTTGTGTAAAGCAGTTACCATACTTATACTCTCAAGGTATGTATGGTAACAAAACAGGTAACAAACAAAAGTGATTGTGGTCTTTTTATTTCCTAATGGGAAATATAAGGGCGTATGGTGGATGCCTTGACACAACATAGCGATGAAGGACGCAGCATGGCGGCGATACGCTTCGGGGAGGTGCCTAGCAACCTTTGATCCGGAGATTTCCGAATGGGGAAACCCAAGAGACTTGATCTCTTATCTTATTTTTAAGTAAGATGCGCACCCAGTGAAGTAAAACATTCTAGTAACTGGAGGAAAAGAAAACAAGTACGTAAGTACACAATTTCCTGAATAGCGGCGAGCGAAAAGGAAAGAGCCCAAACCAAGCTTCTCCATTGGGGATGACATTTTATCGGTTCTTTAATTTATTATTGAACTATCATTATGTTGTCTCCTATGGAGCAGCTTGGGGTTGTAAGATGATAATAGGGTATTTATATCCAAAGAGTTACAAAATATTTCGTTAACAGAACGCGTTGGGAAGCGCGACCAAAGAGGGTAACAGTCCCGTATGTAAAAATGAAACATCTCTTGATTATCACTCTTGAGTACCCCGAGACACGAGTGGCTCGGGGGAATCCAGCAGAACTAACTGCTAAGGCTAAATATATGTTGTGATCGATAGTGAACAAGTACCGTGAGGGAAAGGTGAAAAGCAGTCCGATAAGGACAGTGAAATAGACCTGAAACCATATGCCTACAAGGAGTCAGAGCGGACGTATTTATACGATCCGTCATGGCGTGCCTATTGAAGAATGAGCCAACGAGTTAATGTGTATTGCTCGGCTAAATCCGCGAGGATGGAGCCACAGGGAAACCGAGTATTAATAGTGCGTCCGTATTACACATTAGACCCGAAGCCAATGCGAGCTACCCCTGGTCAGGCTGAACTTTGCCGAAAGGTAAAGGGAGGGCCGAACTCGTATGTCGTTCAACTCATTGAGATGAACTGGGGGTAGAAGTGAAAAGCTAATCGAGCTTGGTAATAGCTGGTTCTCTCCGAAATAGCTTTTGGGTTAGCGTCGTGTGTTCCTCTTGGGGGTAGAGCACTGGAAGGACTCGACAGGGAGAAATCTCGCGAGTCCTATCAAACTCCGAATACCAAGAGCTAAAGCACGGCAGTTAGTCCGTGGGGGCTAAGCTCCACAGGACAAAAGGGAAACAGCCCTAGATCCATATTTAAGGTCCCTAAATCTATACTAAGTGCACTTAAGGTGGTGGAATTTCTGAGACAATGAGGAGGTTTGCTTAGAAGCAGCAATCCTTGAAAGATAGCGTAATAGCTCACTCATCGAGAGATTCTGCGCCGCAGATTCGCGGGGCTAAAGTATAGTACCGAAACTTGGGGTGTCTTACTGCTTAGGCGGTAAGGCGCGGTAGGAGAGTGTTCTTGTCTGCAATGAAGGGGAAGAGGTGACTCACCCTGGAGCGTCAAGAAGTAAGAATGTTGGCACAAGTAACCACAATCGGAGTGAAAAACTCCGACGCCGAAAGATCAAGGTTTCCTTCGCAATGATTGTCATCGAAGGGTTAGTCGGGCCTAAGGGGATGGTGAGAACCGAACCCGACGGACACATGGTTAATATTCCATGACTTCTGTATACAGTGATGAAATGACGGAGTGTAGTATGAGTAGCGCATTATCGGATTTGCGTCCATGCTTTAAGGAAGTTCTCTAGGTAAGTCCGGAGAGCTGGTTTTAATACCAATTCCAATTAGAGTGGAGATGTTAGGGGTTCGCCTCTAAATAATTATTCAAAGCACGCTTCCAAGAAAATTTTCTAAACTTATGTATGCAGAAACCGTACCGAAAACCGACACAGGTGATCAGGTCGAGTAGACCAAGGCGAACGGGTGAGAGGTCTTCAAGGAACTCGGCAAAAAAGCAGCCGTAACTTCGGAATAAGGCTCGCCCTCCCTAAAAAGAGGGTTGCAACAAAAGTTTCCCTGGCAACTGTTTATCAAAAACACAGCTCCCTGCGAACTCGCAAGAGTATGTATAGGGGGTGACACCTGACCGATGCCAGAAGGTTAAACGTTGGGGGTGCTATCGCAAGGTAGTGCTGATCGATGTAAGCCCTGGTGAATGTCGGCCGTAACTATAACGGTCCTAAGGTTCAGTATTTATTTTTTTGAATGAATACTGAAGAACTAGGACTGATTATAGATGTGTTGATAAATAATGAAGAACCAAATAGTGTAAAAGGAAAATTAAAGCTGCCTGCTTCAATGAAATGAAGCGTTCAGACTGACTATATGCTGGTAAATCTGTGTGTTAATAACACTGTAGTATCTAACACTACTAAGGTATAATAGTTCCAATATATGGAAATTAAACCAAGTAAAAAAGTGATTAGTGCAGACGATCAGCAGGAAAGACTAAAAATTGAGTCTTGGATTGTTGGTTTTACAGATGGAGAAGGATGTTTTTCGGTAAGTATATTGAAAAACAAGACTTCTAAAAGTGGATGGCAAATATTTCCTGAGTTTGTAATAACTCAAGGTGAAAAAAGCATATCTGCATTGAAAACATGTCAGACATATTTCAAATGTGGAAGAATATTTGTTAACAAAAGATACGATAACCATAAAGAGAACCTTTATAGATATTGCATCAGATCTATTTTTGAACTTGAAGAAAGAGTTATACCTTTTTTCAAGAAAAATCATCTAAGAACCTACAAGAAAAAAGACTTTGATATTTTTGCAGAAATTGTCACAATGATGAGTGATAGAGATCATCTTAATGAAAAAGGTTTTATTGAGATTGCTAAACTTATCGAAACAATGAACACAAAAAAGAAATCAAGATTTTTAGAATCCTCAGAAACCAAACGTCAGATTAAATAGAAATATTTAAAAGATAGAGTTCGATCTTTATAGCGATATAAAGTTAACATAAATTAGCGAAATTCCTTGTCAGGTAAGTTCTGACGCGCACGAATGGTGTAATGACTGGGGAACTGTCTCGAAGACCCGCCCGGTGAAAATGCAATGGAGGTGAAGATGCCTCCTACCTGCAGCTAGACGAAAAGACCCCAGAAGCTTCACTGCAACTTGATATTGATTGTATGTTTTTACTGCGTAGAATAGATGGGAGAGGTTGAGATCCTGATTTCGGTTAGGGTGGACTCGTCAGTGAAATACCATTCTTTAAAAATATACATTCTAACCTCGACGGAAAAAACGGCGAGAGACAGTATCTGGTGGGCAGTTTTAGTGGGGCGCTATCCTCCTAAAAAGTAACGGAGGAGTCTATTAAGGTCAGCTAGGCGCGAATGGAAACCGTGCCGATAGTGCAATGGCATAAGCTGGCTTGACTGTGAGGCGTAAGTGCCAAACAGACGCGAAAGCGGAGCATAGTGAACCGAGGGCTCGCATTAGATGCGGCCAAAGATTATCTGACAAAAGCTACTCTGGGGATAACAGGCTGGTTGTGCCTAAGCGTCCATAGCGACGGCACAGTTCGGCACCTCGATGTCGGCTCAACTTATCCCGGAGGTGGAGAAGCTTCCAAGGGTATGGCTGTTCGCCATTTAAAAAGTTACGCGAGCTGGGTAAGGATTCCTGAGCCCAGCGAATTCACATCGAGAATAAAATAAATAAAGAATAATAAACTGACTCATAACGGTGAAGTCCGGTTTGGTATATGTTAAAATATATAGAATGGATAATATCGTGGGAAGATTACAATCTGCATTTCCATCACATCAATTAGATGTGATTATAGGGTCA
>CAIJKW010000018.1 GCA_903821355.1 uncultured bacterium
TCCAGTTCCTGGAGTACCAGGCACACCTCCAGTTCCTGGAGTACCAGGCACACCTCCAGTTCCTGGAGTACCAGGCACACCTCCAGTTCCTGGAGTACCAGGCACACCTCCAGTTCCTAGTCCTGCCAGACCAAGATCTCTTTTGGAAAGAATTGATGATGTAAACACAGAGGCGGAAAATATTGTTGGTGCTCATGGTGATGGTCCAGAAAAAGGTTTGATTTCTAGTCTTTGGACAAGAATGAAAAATAAGTTGGGGTGGAATAAGGATATTTTGAGTTATGCAGAACTTAACACTATAGACAAGGCGGCTATGGGTCTAGACAACTATAGTAATGACAAAATGATAACCAAAAAGAAAGGCGAGCTTTCAAAGGTTAAAAGCAAAATACAAAGAAATATAAGAACAGAAAGTAAAAGAATTGCTGCCGCTCAAACAAATATTGCCGCGCTTGATAGAACAATACAGGAAGCTCAAGCTAGGGGAGATACAACAATGGAGTCTTTGTATCAAAGACTCAAAGCAGATGCAGAGGCTGATTTGGCTTCTGGTGGAGATACAATTCTTAGAGCTGAAGAAGCTGCCCTAACCTCAACACTTGAAACCTATAAAGATAGAAGGGTTGCTATTGTTGATAATTTTATTGCTGCCACTGAATTAAAATCAGAGAGCATTAAACAAAACACAAACTATCGAGAAAACCTCCAAAGAAGAAGTGATATTGATGGTGGAATAGAAAGACTTTCACGTGTGGTCAATGATGCTGGTAATCAAGTGGTTGCTCTTAAAAAAGCACTATCCTTAGCAAAAGACGGGTTTGATAAAGATGATATTAAGTTGGCCATAGAAGAATACAAAGACGCCATAAAAGAAAGTAAGGCTAAACTCAAAGGTTTCCAAACCACCAGAGAAAGACTGTCGCATTTTATTGAAGGAACAGAAAAAAGAACAGATAGGTTTGAGCAGGTTAAATTACAATATACATCCAGAAGAAGTTCGATTATTCGTCAAAACGCAGGCTCCACACCAACACCTAGTACACCTCCTCCAATACCTGGAATTCCACCAATTCCTGGCGCTCCCACAACCCCAGGTATTCCTAGTTCCTCAGAAACCTTAGATGTTGTGGAGGATGAAAAATACTTAGACGAAGTCACAAAAGTGAAGAGTGTGTTAGATTTTATCAAAAACGTCACAGATTCCAATACTAAAACAGAGAGGGTTAAAAAAGAAATAAAGGTTGCCTTGGCTACAATTGGTAAATCCTTTAATCAAATATCGGCATTGTCAGTTGTTGAACAGCCAGAAAAAGATAAAATAACAGAGTGTGAGACGGAATTGAAGGTTATTATAGCTGCAATAAAAGATCCCACAAAAGGAAATGGAAAAATTAACGATTCAATCTATCAAAGTATAAAAACATTCTGTGGCAACAGTATAACAAAACTTAATTATTAATAATCAATCAACATGGATCAAACACAAAACAATTCGAATCATTTAACAGCTGACGAAATAGCTTCTCTTCATGGTGAGGATTTAAAAAGAGCTCTCAGTGAAAGATTGCAGGGGTTTAAAGATGGGGTTGCTCAAATAGATTCTTCACTTGAAAGTGTTAAAGAAGAGGTTGATAACATGCCGGAAGTTGATGAAAAAAAGGTTAATAAAGAAGATGATGTGGTGATTGCTGAAATGGTAAAGAAGTTAGACGAAGACTTAAATTCTGCAGCGGTTGACTTGGCCACGGATGACCAAATACTAGAGGATGTTAACAGTGTTGATGAAAACGAGGGTGACTCCGAAGATTTGGATACGGAGCCAATAGCCTAAATATATATTTTACTTCTGGGGCTATAAGAAAGCAGGGCACACTCCCTGTTTTCTTTTTGCCCTGTTTTTTATCCCATAAAGGTATATAATATCGATATAAATTATACAGTTAATAACCAATAAGAAATATGTTTGAATTTTTAAAACACAAGAATGTTGTGGAAGAGGCTAACAAAGAGACTTTAACAACTAATTCTTCCGAAACCGTAAATGATTTGGGTTTAGAAACTGAAGGTGAAAATAATCTAGAGTTGTTCTACAAAACACCAGGATATGAAGAAGCTAAGGGTGTGTATGATATTGTTGGCCAAGAAGATTTTCTTATCGAATTACAGAGCCAGATTACAGAAGCAGGCTCTCAAGATGAAGATATAAATAATATACTCGTCGAGACAGACTTGGGTGCTGAAAATACAGAACTTATCATGGAAGTAAAGCCAGAAGATGTTGCTGATTCTATTTTGGCAGAACAAACAGGACAAGTTGTCGGCGCTGAAGACGTCGGAGCAACACAAGGTCTTGTTCATTTTGGAAAGAACATAGGAAAAAACCTACTAGTGCCAGCTGCTGCAGCCTTAACCCTTGCTTTCATTTCCTGCGACAATTCAAGAGATAAATACCCTCGTTATAAGGCAGATGCAGATGAAAAAGAAAACGTAGAAGGTGGTGTTACAAAGCAAGCAGAAACTTCGTCAAAAACAGAAACATCAACAACACAAACTGAGTCAACAAAGACTGTTGAAAAGACTACAGATGTAAAGCCAGAAGAGGTAAAACCAGCAGAAATAAAACCTCAACCCCAAACTGAGAACGCTGTTCCAACATCACCAGCTGTTGAAAAAGTTAGAGGACAAACAGTAGAGTCAACACTCCCAACAAGAAGAGGGGTGGCGGAGGTTTATGAAAAATTTGCTCCAGAAATGTTGCCTTCAGGCGATCCTGTTTATGGTTATTTAACATTGAATGATGCGACAGCTGAGGCTGCAGCCAAGGGTGGTTTGAAACCCCTTCCAGAGCTTGGTATATATTCACTAGAGGTTGCAAAAAATCCAGAAAAACAAGGCATACCATTTAAATCGGTTTGGATTTTAAAGTTGAGCGAAGGAAAACTGCCAAAACCTCTAATAAAAGATGCGTCCTTTACTAGTTATATAAGTAAAACTCCCAATGGTGTTTTTCATATAAAAAATGAGAATCTTGCTAAATATAAAGCAGATTTAGCAAAAAGTATTAAAGCATCATCTGTAGACAGGGCAGGAAAATTTAGCCAAGAAGTATACAGAAGAAAGATGGAAGAAACGGCTGGTTTTTCAACAGATGAATTGAACACAATTCTTAAATGGCTAAATGCCAAAGAAGCAGAAAGGGCGAGTCTTGTAGATAAGTGGGTTAAACCATATCAAAACAGGACGGGTACTATAAAAGATAATAAATAAAGACATTCTCGTTACAATCAACGGGTTTTGACATCACTAATTCATGTATAAGACAACATCGTACTCACTTGAAGAAACCAAAAAATTTGCAAATCTTGTTTTAAGTGAGGTTTTTCAAATTAGAAAAGAAAAACCAGAAAATAAGGCTCTATTGCTAGTTTTAAGGGGAGACCTTGGATCTGGAAAAACAGCTTTTACAAAATGTATTGGAGAAATTCTGGGAATTAAGGATGAAATAACAAGCCCGACATTTACCATAGAAAAGAGGTATAATATAAAAGGTGGAGACAGAGATCTTTGTGGTGTAGAGTCATTGATTCATATCGACGCTTTTAGACTAGAGTCTGGCAATGAAATTTTGGGAATAGATTTTAGTGAAACCCTGAAAGACCCCAAAAATCTTATTTGTTTTGAATGGCCAGAGATGGTTTCCGATATTGATATTCTGCCAACAAACGCTCCTATTGTTGAGTTTGAGTTTGTTGATGAAAATACAAGAAAAATGTATTTCAGCCCATCACCAAACACCACACTAGAGGAGTTGTAAAAATAATGATAAAAAAAACCAAGATATTAGAAAAAATAAAAAAAGATGACAGCGTGAAAGAAAAGGTGGTGGATGGTAAAAAGAAAACCTTGGTACTGCTTGATTCGCATGCGATTATTCATCGTGGTTATCATGCGTTGCCAGATTTTGCCACATCCAAGGGTGTGCCAACTGGCGCGCTCTATGGTCTTTCGTCAATGTTAATTGGAATCATTGAAAAATTTAGCCCAGATTATATTGTTGCTTGTTATGATTTGCCTCAGCCTACCTATAGACATGAAGCTTACAAGGACTACAAGGCAGGTAGAAAAAAGAGCGATGGGGAATTGGTGGAACAGCTGAAATCATCTCGTAAAATTTTTGAGAATTTTAACATTCCAATGTACGACAAACCTGGGTTTGAGGCGGATGACATACTTGGAACTATCGTTGAGCAGACAAAAGATATATCAAATCTAAATATTGTTATTGCATCAGGGGATATGGACACACTACAACTTGTTCGTGACAAAGAGGTTCAAGTTTTTACTCTAAAGAAGGGGATTAAGGATACTGTGACATATGATGAAGACGCTGTGGTTGAGCGATTTGGTTTTTTGCCAAAATATTTGCCAGATTACAAGGGACTTAGGGGTGATACATCTGATAATATTATTGGAATTGTTGGCATTGGAGAAAAAACAGCTACAACTCTAATTTCCCATTTCAAAACCATAGAAAATATTTATAAGGTTTTGAATGATCGTAAAAAAGATGGCGCTCAAGAGTTTAAAAAACTTGGTATTACCGATAGAATAATTGAACTTCTAAAAAATGGAGAAGATGAAGCTGTATTTAGTAAAATGCTCGCGACAATCAGACGCGATGCTCCAATTAAGTTTGAATTGTTGGAGAAAACATGGAAAGAGTCTTTTGATATTAATAAAGCTGAGCAGATTTTTGACGAATTTGAATTTCGTACACTTGGCGCAAGATTAAAAAACATTATGCAGAAGCAGGGTGTTGATGTTTCTGGTAATAACGCATCAGGCGGTGGTCTATTTGATGCGACCGTTGACGGCAATATTAATTCTACAATACCAACATCGGTTGAAGTTCTAGAAGACATCAGTGATGAGCAAAAGAAAAAGGTTTGTATTGCTTTGTGGGTTTTAAATTCCAGTCTAACAAATCCATCGTATGAGGATGTCTTAAGGTATACAAAATCAAAAAAATATGAAGATATAGAAAAATATCTTCTAAAAGAGATTGAAAAACAAGGATTAAATAGGGTTTTAAATGAGATTGAATTACCACTAATCCCTGTGATTTCAAAAATGGAGGAAGATGGAATTTTGCTTGATAAAAAATATCTAAAAAAACTATCTGAAGATTATCATGTTGAATTGAGTAGATTGGAAAAAGAAATTTGGAAAATGGCCGGAAGAGAGTTTAATATTGATTCACCAAAACAACTCGGTGTTGTAATTTTTGAAGAAATGAATTTGGGAGATGGAATGGGTGCAAAACGTCTCAAAAAAACCGCGTCGGGTGCTCGTTCGACAAAAGAATCTGAATTGGAAAAATTAAAAGGTGTTCATCCTGTGATTGATAAAATTTTGGAATATAGAGAATTAGCAAAACTACTCTCTACCTACATTGACCCATTACCACTTCTTACGGATTCAAAAAATAGGCTACATGCAAAATTTCTACAAGCAGGCACAACAACAGGGAGAATGTCATCGCAAAATCCTAATTTACAAAACATTCCAACAAAGACTGATTTAGGAAGGAGGGTTAGGGGCGGATTCATTGCAGACAAAGGTTCTGTCTTGCTTGCTTTTGATTATTCTCAAATAGAACTTAGAATTGCTGCAATAATGTCTGGCGATAAAAACTTGATAGAAATTTTCAAAAAAGGACAAGATGTTCACACCGGTGTCGCTTCAAAAGTTTTTAAGGTCAAAGAAAATGAGGTGACTAAAGACATGCGAAGACAAGCAAAGGTTATTAACTTTGGAATATTGTACGGGATGGGGGTAAACGCACTTAAAACAAATCTTGGAAGCACTAAAGATGAAGCTCAAACTTTTTATAATGAATATTTTAAAACTTTCTCACGTGTCGCTGAGTTTTTGGAAGAGACAAAAAGATTTGCTGAGCAAAATGGTTACACAGAGACACTGTTTGGTCGCAGGCGTTATTTTGAGGGTATTAGGTCTAAACTACCGTTCATTAGAGCTGCTGCTGAGCGTATGGCCATTAACGCGCCAATTCAAGGTACTTCTGCTGATATAATTAAAATAAGTATGCGTAAGATATTTGATTATATTAATGATTCCAAAAACAAAGAGGTTTATGGTCGAGTTAAAATGCTTTTGCAGGTTCATGATGAATTGGTTTTTGAAGTTGTAGATGATAAAGATTTTATAAAGAACATATCAAAACAAATTCAAAATCTTATGCAGGATGTTTTGAGTGTGGAGCAATCCAAGGGCGTGCCGATTGTAACATCGTCAAATATTGGATTAAATTGGGGAGAAATGAAGGATTTGTAAAACAACAATACACAACATGCTTTATTTACTACACGGTACAAACACAAACAAAGTCAGGGCTAAACAAAAAGAGCTTATTGGTATTATGCAAAGCAAGCAACCTGATGTTTCTTTGTATAAAATAGCGCAGGAAAATTGGAATGAAAATATTTTGGACGAACTTCTAGGAAGCCAGGGGTTGTTTTTGGCCAAGTACATTGTAACCCTTGACGGGCTTCTGGAGAATAAGGAAATTGCACCATCTATCATCGGTATTTTAAACGATTTAAAGGAAAGTGATCATGCTTGGATAATTATAGAAGAAAAAATTAGTGCACCCAATCTTAAAAAGTTAGAGAAGTTTGTTTTTAAGACTTTTGATTTTAATAACAGTAGTGGCACAGATGAAAAGAAACAAAGAATAAATGCCTTTAATTTTGCAGAACAGTTTGCTTCCAAAAATAAAGTAGGAGCTTGGAATGAGTTTTTAAAATTAAAAGAAGCTGAACTTGCGGGGGAGGAGATACATGGAGTGTTGTGGTGGCAGATGAAGTCTGTTTATTTAGCAAAATTTTGTAAAACGGTTGATGATACTGGGTTGACCCCATATTCCTATCAGAAAGCGCTTAGGTTCTCCAAGGCTTGGGAAATAAAAGAAATAAATACGATATTAGATAGGTTAGTTGAAATGTATCATGAGGCACACAGAGGGAACTCTGATTTGTTGGTCAACCTTGAAAAAGTGTCTCTGCAGCTTTAACTCCTAAATATAGAAAATTTTAATATTGGAACTAAAAGGTGAAAACCATTAGACTTTGTAATTTGTCCGCTCGGTAGGAATCGAACCTACGACCCTCTGCTTAAAAGGCAGGTGCTCTACCGACTGAGCTACGAGCGGATATATTTGATCAAACTAACATTCTTGTCTGTATTATCAAATAATGTTAAAACTATATCAAATAATCAAAAAATGTCTAATATTAAGAACGATAAAGATTTAAAAAGCCATGATTCAACAAATGGCCTGGTGGCAAAAGGTTCACGCCATCATGATTTTGAGGCTGTCGTTGTTTTGCCTGACATAAGGAGTGCCCATAATGTTGGCTCTATTTTCAGGACATCTGACGCTTCTGGGGTAAGTAAGATCTATCTTTCTGGCTATACCCCAACGCCTTTAAATAAATTTCATAGACCCCAACCCCAAATTACCAAGACCGCACTTGGTGCAGAAAAAACAATTCCTTGGGAATATTTTGAGAGCCATATCGTTTTGTTAAATAAATTAAAAAAGGAAGGGTTTAAGATTATTGCTGTTGAACAAACAATAAAATCTGTAAATTATAAAGATTTAAAAAATGACGATTTGTTTGGTGTGAATAAAAAAGTCGCGTTTGTTTTTGGGAACGAGGTTGATGGTTTGCCAAAGGTAATATTAAACAAAACAGATGTTTGTGTAGAGCTACCAATGAATGGGGCGAAAGAGTCTCTAAATGTTTCCGTGACAGCGGGAATTGTGTTATTTCAATATTTGACTTGATGTTTGTCACAGTAATGAGTGCTTCTTCCTCCTACCACAATTCTTTTTATAATCGTATCTTTTTTCCCAAAGCATTCTTTTTTGCTACATTTTTGTCCTGTTTTTCTATAAGCATTATGTTTTTCTTGGAAAGAACCCTTCTCCCCATCGATGTTTCTATAATCGGACATGGAGTCGCCACCAAAATCTATTCCATTTTTTAAAACTAACAGAATGGAATCAAAGAGATTCTTTAAGGCTTTTGATTTTATTTTTTTAACAACACTTTCAGGGTGAATGTCTGCAAGCCACAGAGCTTCATCGGAATAAATATTTCCAATACCGGCAATAATTGTCTGATCAAGTAAAACCGTTTTTATTTTTCCGTTTGGTTTTTTGTTGATTTGAGTTTTGAATATTTCAAAATCAAAATCTTTAGTTAAAGGTTCAGGTCCTAAGTGTGCCAAATCAGGGGAGTGAAAAATATTATCAGTTTTAATAACCGTAACCTTTGCGAATTTTCTGGTATCAGAGAGAACGAGATGTTTTTCTTCGTCTGATTTTTTTGTATTTTTAGCACCATCAATTTGAAGGCTAAAAACAAGCCTGATATGGGAGTTAAAGGGGTCGTTCAGTGCTTTGTTGTTTTTGTCGGCTGGTTTCCAGGGATCCTCTTTGTTTTTGCTTTTCTGAGCATTGTTGCTTACATGGGTGTTTATATATTTACCAAACATTAGATGTCCAGTCATCTTCATGTGTATAAGAATTGTTTCTTTGTTATCAAGGTGGATTAAGATGTTTTTTGCACGACGCTCTGCTTTTAAAACTTTTGCACCAATAATTCTTTTCTTAAACTCTGTAAAAAATACTGGATCTTTTATATTTTGTTTGGATTTATAGTATGGGCTGTTGTAAATACTCCAAATATCGATGACTTTTGCACCTTTAACTTTTTTATTTAATCCATCAACAGTTGTTTGTACTTCAGGTAGTTCTGGCATTTGATTAAATTGGTTCGTTTGTGTGTTAAAGATTACTTCAAAAATTTGGGACGTTAACTTTAGCTTAACATTTTAAGCGTCGCTTTTATTATTGCGCCAACATCTTTGCTGTCTTTAGTTTCTTTAGAAACATTCTCAAGAGCCTCTCTTGCTTCTCTTTGTGTATAGCCCAGAGATTTAAGTGCCTCTAATGCTTCCACTTCAACACTTCTACCTTGCTTGTTGTATTGAGAAAGTCCTTCATCATCAGAACCTTCCTCTGTGCTCCCCAAGATTTTTCCCTTAAGTTCTAGTATAATTTTTTCAGCTATTTTTTTACTTATGCCAGACACACTCGTTAAATATGACGAATCTTGGGAAACGATAGCTTGTCTTAATTTAGTTGTGGTTGCTAAACCTAAAATATTTAAAGCCGATTTTGGCCCTATTCCGGAGACACTGAGAAGGAGATCGAAAAAATCTAAGGATCCTTTGTTTTTAAATCCGTATAAGTCTATAGCATCGTCCTTGACGACTGTGTGAATCCAGAGGTTTGCATGTTCACCAATACCCACTTCTGATATAAAATCAGGTGTTGTGTAAACCTTATACCCAACACCACTTAAGCCATCTCCAGTGTTTACAATCAAGAATTTATCATCTTTATAAAATATTTCTCCCTTTAGGTATCCTATCATTCTTGTATTGTAGCATAAAAAGGCTTGTTAATTAATCAAAAGAATTGTAGTATTTTATTGGAATTGGGCGGGTGCCTAATTTTTGAACAATTTGAACCCATAACACCGAAGTAACAAATGAAAAGTCTAGTTAGTTCTAGTTCTCAGGTTTTGATGAGTGGCCACGCACTAAGGAGGATGGATCAATGGAGATTGTCGCCTTGGCAAGTCGTCGACAGCTTGGCTTACGGGAGGGCTTTGGAGATAGAGTCTGGGCGGGACGATTTCCTTGCCGGCATCAAAAAGTATGGAATTTGGAATTTTGCACTTGGTCAAAGCATGACAACTGTTGTTGCGCCAGACCATTGTATTATCACCATGTACCCGACCAGACATTTTTTCCTAGGCAAGGACCGGGTTAGATCCATATCACACCTCTCAAGAAGCCCCTACTTCTTACCAGAGCTCTCCCTTTCCATGAGCTCAAAGTTTGAGGTTTCTGTTTTGGCGCAAGAGCGGGGTGCTCCACGCTTTGCGTGCCCCAACACTTTTGTTGCTAGCAGAATTTGCAAATCAAACAAGACGCCCCAGGTCTTGCAACTACTCAGGTCTCGATGTTTGAAGAAGATGGTAACTTCAATTTGCAACGAGGAGTTGGAGGGGTTAATCCCGATTGACATTCGTATAGGAGACGGGGTCAAGATTCCTCTCTCCGCTGTGTTTGAACGGCAGGACCACCAAGGCAGGACTATTTTGCCGTGGACATCCAGGAGGGATTGATGTTTCAGCCTAGATGGCCCCGCGCGTTTTACGCGCGGGGCCATTCTCAATTAATCCACTCAAAATTTGTCAAAACAACTCTTTTCTGCTATTGTTTCAAATACATATGCCAATAACCAAATCAGCAAAAAAAGCACTTAGAGGTTCAGAGAGAAAGAGAGTTGTTAATGTTCGTCGTAAGAAAAAAGTAGATACAGCCGTTAAGGATGTAAAGAAACTTACAACTACAAATAAAGCTGATGCTCAATCAGCACTTTCTAAGGCTTACAAGGAATTAGACAAAGCTGCAAAAAACGGTCTTATAAAGAAAGGCGCAGCAGATAGAAAGAAATCAAGATTAAGTAAGATGGTAAAGAAGTTAGGATAATATTTTTATAATCTATAAAAACAAAAACCTTAGACATGGATGTCTAAGGTTTTTGTTTTGTTTGTTGAGTAAAATCTTACTGATTTGTGTTTAAATCAAAGGATTCCTTTTCATGAATATTTTTAAATTCATTTGAATTACCGTTTCCTTCGTCAGCATCTATTACTGTGAGGGGTGTGGGTACACCATTGTCTTCAACTAAGACATGATTTTCCGTGCCTCTATGGTTGTTTAAACCAACATCAGCATTTTCTTCTTCTATGATCAATTCCATAATAATATCTTTTACCCTTTGTGGATCAGAGACTTGTTCAAAGAAAAACTTATGGTCTTTACCTGCGGTTTGTATTTCTACAACGCCGTAGTTAAAAAAGGTAGGTATTAAACCCTCAATTCTATAAGACACATCTTGTATTTTATCTAACTGTAGTTCCGCCACGTTTCTGTTAAAGAACCCTCCTTGCAAACTATCAATGATTCTTTTTGTCGTTACAATCCAATTATCCAAAGTGTACATTGTGATTGTATAGAATAACCAAAACCACAAAACAAGATAGTATGTAACCCAAAAGAAAGAAAAAATAGATATTAGATTATAATTTACGATAAAAGAACTTAGTACCACTAATAATACAATAGGTAAAAAGATGTAGATAATCACAAGTAATATTTGTACACTCAATGTAAACCAATGCCTGTGTAAAACCAAAACAACATCCTCTGTGTCTTCTTTTCCTTCGAAAAACCAATTTTGTTTTTTAAGTATAATTCTTGCCATATTATTTTAGGTTAGCTTTTGGGGTGTTATTTTGAATTCCTGTAAAGATACTTTGCCAATTTATCTGTGTAAAAAGCATAAAACTTAATATGCTTAATACAATTGATCCCGCTAAAAAGACGGTAGCAATCTTTTTGGGCCAAGATGTGATTCCATATTTAATAAGGTGGTAAACAATAAAGAATGCTCCTATCCAGTAGATAGCCAAGTATATTAGAGGTATTGAAATCAGTATGCCTTTCATGTTTATAGTTTATCACACAAACATGACGTTTTGGTAGTGTCTCGATCGAGAATTTCTTATGAAATATTTTGGTGCTCCCGGTAGGAATCGAACCTACATTTTAACTTCCGCAAAGTCATGTCCTATCCATTGAACGACGGGAGCGTCTTTAAAGCCGTATACCGCAAACCTAACCCTTGTGAGTCATGGTGGCTTGATATAGAAAATACCACATAATCGTTAAAAACCCAAGCTTTCCAGTACCGCATGAGAAAAAGATTCATCCATCTCTTTTTCTAATAAATTATATAACAAGAAGTCTCTGACATCCTCCGTTTCCACTCCATCAAGTGGGATAATCAATAACGGAACCATTGTTTTTCTGGATTTTATAAAAAGTTGCGACATTCTGTCGTGCTCGCTATTATCTTGTACCCAAAAAGCCTCCAATGTTGCATATGGAAAAAGCTTGTTATTAATTCTCACCCCCATCTTGTTTAGTTCAAAGATAATAAGTTTGGGATGTCTGGAGCCAGCAATACTAAGGGTAACACCCATAACAACAAGTAATACCCCAAAGATATAATTACCAAAAATGATTGATAGAAATGAAGCTGTGATGACTAAAATTCCAAGAGACCAATACCAGTCTTTACTTTTTTCACGATGCTCGTGCTCATAAGCTTCCCATGTTATTGATTTTACTTGAGTATCTTCATTCATGTTTGTAATGATTATACCACAAATGTTTTAAATAAAAAGATTTGTAAACATAAAGTGTCATACTTGGAATTATATTTCTATATGCTAATCTTTAACTATGAAAACCGTACTTATTACCGGGGTCTCAAAAGGGATAGGGGAGGCTTTGTTTAGAAAATTTACCAAAGAGGGGTTTTGTGTCTTGGGAACGGTGTATTCTGGAGATTCGATAAATAGAGGAGGTGAATCGTTAATCTTTAAATTGGATCTCTCATCGCCAGAGAGTATTTCTAGTTGTACCAGTGAAATTATTGCTACTGGAAAGAAAATAGATATTTTGATTAACAACGCCGGTGTTCTTTTTGACGAAGATGAAACGAGCGTCGTTGTTGATAAGCTACGCAAAACACTGGAGATTAATTTAATTGGCCCAATAGATTTTACAGAAAGACTTATTTCTTCCATTAACCCAGGTGGACATATTGTTAATATTTCATCTTCCGCCGGCTCACTTGAAAAAGCAACACACGCAGAGAGTCATCACCCTTATCATTACCCGAGCTACAAGATATCAAAAACAGCTTTAAATATGTACACGTGCACTCTCGCACTTAGACTTAAGGATTCAGATATTACCGTATCCTCAGTTCATCCTGGTTGGGTAAAGACAGACATTGGGGGACAAGAAGCGGACATTACTCCAGACCAAGCGGCAGAGGGTATATTTGATGTAGCTGTGTCTAGACCTGAAACTGGTAAATTTTGGTTTGGAAAGGAAAAATTACCTTGGTAGCAAAAAGAGCGACCTAGTCGCTCTTGCTTACTATTCTGCACTCTAGATGAAACTGTGTGATTGTATTGCGGAGGAGGTGAGATTCGAACTCACGGTCCCCGTAAAGAGACTCTTGTTTTCAAGACAAGTGCATTAGACCTCTCTGCCACTCCTCCGTGCTTGCTATACTATCAAAGATTAATAAAAAAACAATAGTGCTAATGTTACCTGACCATCGTCGAGCCATTTTTGTGACGCTGACACGGTATTGGCTACAAACCATTCTTTTTGCTAGACTATGATTAATATATGATAGAAAATAGTACAGAAAGCAACAAAAGGGTCGTCGGCATAGATTTTGGTTCAAAAAGGATTGGTATTGCTGTGTCTGATGAATTAGGCTCATTAGCTTTTCCTCTTACAACCGTCGTAGGCTTTGGCCACGATACAGAGAAAAAGGAATCAAAAAAAGAGCAGGCGGAACAAGAAATTATGGAAATTTTAAAAGACAAAGATGTCAAGATCGTCATAATTGGACATTCCGTCAATTTAAAAGGTGAAGATAATGCCATAATGGAGGATGCTAAGTGTTTGGGTAATAAATTAGAATCGAACGGCTTTAATGTCATTTATGAGCCGGAAATGTTTTCCACAGTCCAGGCCAGAAGGTTTCAAACTGAGAACAAGCAGGTTGATGCTTCAGCGGCGGCAATTATTTTACAAAGTTATTTAGATAGAGTTAAATTTAAAAACATGAATATACAAACAGAGTTAGACAACAATAAGGAAGCAGGTAATAAAGAAGCTGAGGTTGAAAAAAGTTACATAACAATAGATGATTTTATAAAAGTTGAAATAAGGATAGGTCAAATTTTGAGTGCAGAAAGAATTGAAGGATCTGATAAGTTATTAAAACTAGCTGTTGATTTTGGCGAAGAGTCTCCAAGGCAGGTTCTTTCTGGAATTGCAAAGCTTGTCGAAATGGAGGAAATTGTTGGAAAAAAGTTTCCCTTCGTAACAAATCTTGCCCCAAGAAAAATGATGGGTATGGAAAGTCAGGCTATGATACTGGCCGGAAGTTTTGGTGATGATCTTGCTCTGTTAAATCCTAGCAAAGACTTACCTAATGGCACAAAACTAAAATAAAAAGTTAAGTGGTGATAATTAATCATAACAAAACTATTTTGTTATGGTAGAATAGTTGTACATGTCGTACTTAGAGTTATTTAATAAATATTTTCCAACACCACACTATTTGGAGATGTCTCATGCCGGAATAGACATCAGCTCTTCAGTAGTTCGTATGGCAGAAATAATAAGAACATCTAAAGGTTTGAAGCTAAGGTCTCATGCAGAAGAAAAATTAGAATCTCCAATTCTACCAAATCAGTCTTTGTTATCTCATCAAAATTTGATAGAAGTTTTAAAAAAAATACAAAAAGATCACAAATTGAAGTTTGTAGAGGTCTCTATACCTGAAGAAAAAGCCTATTTGTTTACAATAGAAATATTGGATGGTTCTAAGGAGGAGATTAGAACTAGGGTTGAAATGCATATTGAGGAAAATGTGCCAATATCAATAGATGAGGCTGTTTTTGATTATCATAGAATAAAAAAGAACGAAAAGACCGGAATGCAATTTTTGGCCGTATCCGTTGTCCCATTGGCTGTTATAGAAGAATACATTGCGTTGTTTGAGTTGTGTAAAATGACCCCTATTTCTTTTTTAATAGAAAATCAAGCGCTATCTAGGGCTATAATCAAAAAAGACGATCGAGAAAACTATTTGATTGTAAATGTCAGTCACAAAAATACAGTTTTATCCATTGTTAATGATGGTGCCGTCCAATTCACATCAACAGTTTCAATTGGATCTGAAAACTTTACCAACGCGGTTGCAACTAAACTTTCTATCGATGAAAAACAAGCTGAGTTTTTGAAGTACGACAAGGGTTTTTCTAGGAGCGATGATAACAAAGATGCATCTATCGCTTTAATTGAAACGGCAAATATTTTGGTTGAAGAAATTAAAAAAGTTTTCGTTTATTGGAATAGTATAAACAGTTTTAAGAACACAAAAACAGATTCATTAAATTTAACAGATGAGGCCGAAGCTTCTTTTGTTGGAGTCAAGAAGGTATTAATTGCAGGAAAAGAGGCTGGTATAATAGGTTTTAGGGATTTTTTGACAATATCTTTAAAAATACCCGTTGAAGTTGCAAATGTTTGGATGAATATCATGTCTTTCGAAAATGAGATACCAGAGATTTCAATGAAAGAATCTCTAAGCTACGGCACTGCTTTTGGCCTAGCTTTATTAAAAGACCAATAAAACCATGTTACATTTATTAAGCGATCAACAAAAAAATAAGGTAATCAAAGAGTATAGAATGAGGCTTGTTGTTGTTGTTTGTTGGTTGATTGTCTTTTTGTCTCTTGCGGGGGTTGCAATGCTTATTCCTAGTTATTTAACAGCAATCGGCAAGGTTAATTCGATCAAAAGCGAAAACCTTCAAAAAGAGAATTCAATTCAGTCTCTAAATGCACAAAATTTTACAGAAAAAATAAAACAAGTTGATTCCGACTTAAATGCACTTAAGATTTCAGTGGTCATCTTATCGCCTAGAGAAGCTTACGATAAAATATTAAGCAGTCTTCCCGTTGGTGTTGTTGTTGGTAGATATACTTACAGCTTAATTGATAACAATATGGCTTCAATCAGTATTGATGGAACGGCTCCTGACAGAGAAAAATTAGTAGAATTGCAAAATCAATTAAAGTTAAATCAAGAATTTACCGGAATTGATATTCCAATTACAAATTTTGCAAAGAAAAAAGATTTGACTTTTTCTCTAAAATTTAATTTAACTAAAATTACTAAAAAATAATTATGTTAAAAAGTACTATTTATACATTAGTTATAGCGATACTTTTAGCAATAACCTCAATTGCCGGGTATCTTTATTCTGTTATGTATGTTGGAAGTATGGGTAGTGATTTGGGTGACATGTACAGAAAATCTAATGATTTAAGTAAAGAAGAGGACAGGCTTAATTCGATAAAAAGAGTCGCTCAAAACGCAGGCCAGAGAAACGCTGAACTTTCAAAGTATATAGTACCGATAGAGAATGAGGGCTCCATTGAGTTTGTGAAGACAATAGAAAATACAGCAGATAAATATGGACTTAGTTCAAATACAAATTCGATAGAAATAGTTTCCGATGATAATTTGTCAAAAATTAATAAGGAATATCTTAGTGTTAAAATGACCATTTCTGGCTCTGATATCTCAATTGCAAATTTTGTAAAAAAGATTGAATCTATTCCTTTTAATATTAAAATCACAAGTTACTCTTTAACAAACCTTGGTGGTGGGTCGATTGGTTCTTTAGCAAAAAATAAAAATACATTTAATAATCAACAGTTAGATTTCGGAATAATGGTTATTAAAGAAAAATAATATGAAAATAGAACTAGGACAATTTGGAGACAAATTTAAAAAAGTTTATGTTTTGGGTAGTAGGCCAATTCAAGACTGGCCTAGGATAATATGCGTATGGTTTTCCATTATGCTAGGAGTTTTTATTTGGAGTTACTTCTTTTATTTTTCTGTGCAGGCGGAGTTTAAATCAGATTTTAGTACAAACTCGGAAGTGGCGCCGGTTAAAGATAAAGAATCGGAAATCAAAGATGTGGTAGATAAGTACCAAGCAAAAGAAGTGGATTTCAATACGGGGAATTAAAAAAGAAGGGGGCTAGTAAAATCTATAAATATCTGCTATCGTATTGTCACGCTCTCGTAGTTCAATGGATAGAACTGCGGACTTCTAAGCCGTTAATGTAGGTTCGATTCCTACCGAGAGCACAAGAATTAAAACGCCCTTCTGGGCGTTTTAATTTTGGGCGCGAGAGCAAGCCAATTGATTGGCTTGCGTGTGAAAATCAAGATATTCTTGATTTAAAAGAAATAAAGAGTAATATCTTGATTGGGCGGATTGGCTTAATCGCTAATCCAAATGGACAAACACAAACTCGCAAAAAATATGCAAATGATGTCAGATGTTTATAAAGCGTGGGAGCTCAAGTTCAAGGGGTTGCCTGTTCCGCTGGAGACTGTGACGGTTAAGGGTCCGGGGAATGTTTGTTGGCAGTATGCTTTTGGTCAGGACTGCGAGAAGCTTGTTTGTTCAAGAGATTCTTCAGGTCATGTCAGAAAAGTTCGGAACGAAGAGATCCTCTACCCAAGCTCGATTCATGGCAGGGCCAAAGAGCTGAGGGATATTGACGCCCTCAGTGAATATGGTTTTAACAATAAGGGTCCAGCAGACCATGTTGCCGTTGGCAAGAACGGTTCCCCAGATGTTCACAAGATCTTTGCCTTCAGTCACAGAAGATTTTCCAAATCAAAATATTCCAGAAATATCATCAAGACGGCTGCGGAGGATCTAACGACCCTAATGCTCGCCAAGTGCATGGTTCTTCCCAAGAGTAAAAAAAATCTTCGTCAGAGCAAATGGATTTCTGGCCAAGGCTTTCAAAATACGATGGGGTGGGAATTTGCGCCGACGTTTTGTTGGATGAGGAAAGTCGGAAGTGTTACATTGATGTGGACTCAACGGTTTTGTTGGCAGTCGACGCTTTACTGATTAAGGAGCGAGACGACAAAAACGCCTTCAGTTTGATGAAGATTAATTGTGAGTTAAAAGATGGAAAAAGTGCCTTACCCGCCCCTAAACCATCTTTACTCGTCGTCGATATAAGACGGGGAGGATTTACAAGATATCAGACGCTGACAGGCAGGAGTTTTTTGGAGACCGTGGAGGACCACTTTTTGAGGGAATTTTCAGGATGTTGGACAACTTGGAATATGGAGGGAGAATTGAAGTTGAGGAGTCAGAGAAAAAAATCCAAGGAAAGTATTTCTTGATGACTACAAAAATGGAAACTCACTCGCATAGAAAAGCTTGTTCCACAGACTTATGTTTGAGGGATGTATCCATGGTTGCATCCCTGCTGGACAGTTCCTTGTCGTCTCTGGTTGGTGTAGCAATACATGTCAACCTGTCAGGCCTAACTTCTTTTGAGGGGGTAGAACTCCTATCAGTTGTGTGGCGTCCGCAAGGTTCTTTTGCAGCCGAGGATTGTCCTCTGTGCAAACTCAAACCTTAGCGGCAAAACGTTTTTAAACTAAACAACGTGAAAACCCGCTCGGCATCGCCGAGCGGGTTTCTCTGTGTTTGGTGGGCGATAAGGGACTCGAACCCCTGACCTTCTCAGTGTAAATGAGTTGCTCTACCAACTGAGCTAATCGCCCTCATTTGCTCCAATAATATATACTATAATTGAAATAATATCAATATCAGGTATGATGACGATAATGTTATCCATAATATATCAAGATAATGACGTACTGGTCATAAATAAGCCTGCTGGAATTATTGTGCACGGCGATGGTAAGACCCAAGAAAAAACCTTGGCGGATCTTGTTGCTGATGAATTTCCGAGTGTTATAAACGTAGGTGAACCAATGGTAATTTCACATGGTCCAAATAAGGAACCTACAGTTCTCCCAAGGCCGGGTATAGTTCATAGGCTAGACAAAGAGACATCTGGAGTCATGATCGTGGCCAAGACTCAAGCCGCGCATGCAATTCTTAAAAAGCAGTTTCAAGATCATACAATAAAAAAGACTTACAATACTTTTGTTTGGGGGCTCGTAAAAGAAGATGAGGGGATAATTGACAGGTTCATAGGGAGAAGTAAAGGAGACTTCAGAAAATGGAGCGCCCAACGTTTTGCACGAGGTGATCTTCGTCATGCTATAACTGAATACAAGGTCGTCACCAGATTTGAAGGAGATCCTGTTATGAATAGGGGAAGTATTATGGTTGGAAAGGGTAATTCAAAAATTCCGCTAGCTTTTACTTTGCTAGATGTGTATCCCTTGACCGGAAGAACCCATCAGATAAGAGTGCATTTTAAGGCTATAAATCATCCTTTGGTAGGTGACAGCCTCTATGCGGAGAATCACCCATTCGCATTGGGGTTCTCTCGCCTGGCGCTTCACGCACGAAAGATTAAGCTGGTTTTGCCTTCCGATGCAATTATTGACGATGAAGGTGGGGTAAGCGGTAAAATAAGCGAATTTGAGGCGGAGCTACCAGCCGATTTTAAGTTGGCTACAGATAAGGTGGTCTTAAAATAGGGATAATTGCAAAATGACAACATAAGGTCGTGTTGATTTGCAAAAAGCCTGCATCTCTGCTATATTGCTCCCTATGACAGCAGCTAAAAAAACAGCAACAAAGACTCCCGTGGTGGCTAAAACAGATGCTACTAGAAAGGATTTTGATATGCGCGTAGGGGATACCGTTAAGGTATACCAAAAAATTCAAGAAAAGGGTAAGACTCGTCTTCAGGTTTTTGAAGGTCTTGTTCTTGCAAGAAAACACGGAAGTGAAGCTGGCGGTACTTTTACCGTTAGAAAAGTTTCTGGCGGATATGGAGTAGAAAGAATCTTTCCATTGTTTTCACCCAATATTGATAAAATAGAAGTTACAAAACGTGCCAAAGTTCGTCGTGCTAAACTTTATTATATTAGAGACAAGGCAGCTAAGGAAATAAGTAAGAGAATGAAAATGGAAATGACAAAGCGTGATTCATCTCATCTAACAAAGGCAGAGGCGGCAAGACTAGAGGCAGAAGAAGCTGCGGCTGAAGCAGCAAACGCAGTAGCTGAGCCAGAGGTTGTAGCCGAGGTTGCAACTCCGGAGGTTGTGGAAACTGCAACTGAATAAACTATTTCAAATAAGATATCAAAAAACAAGACCAGCAAAAGCTGGTCTTGTTTTGTATGCACCTTTTGTGCATAATATGTTTAAGCGCGAGTGTTGAAACTGGTAGACAAGCACCCTTGAGGTGGGTGTGCCCGTAAGGGTGTGGAGGTTCAAGTCCTCTCTCGCGCACATTAAAAAGTATTGCCTGTCGATATTCCTATTTAATCTTTCCCTTGAATTCTTCTGGAATAGTTAGTTCTGTAAAAGCGTCTTCCTTCTTAAAATGCAAAGATAGGTGTTTTACAGCTTTGTTGTAATCAGCCTTAGATATACCATTCAAATAGTCATTTAATTTTTCAATTTCTCTACCAGAAGCGATTTGTCTTTCCGCCGACTCTGCTATGCTGCCACTCAAATATTCGCTCGCTAATATTTTGTCAATTTCTACAACCCTCTCTCTTTCTGTATCCTCTTTGTATTCTCCCTTTATAAATCGATCAATTGTATCCCATATAATTTCCTCTGCCTCTTTTACATTTTCAGGCGCAACTTTCACCCAAATATTTTGAGAGATAAATTTTGGATTTTGATTAAAACTTACTCCAACGCCATAGCACCAACTATTATCGTGACGCAATCTTCTAAATAATATTTCCCGCAATGTGCTTTCTATCAAACCTAGCGTGTATCTATCAGTCCTTTTACGCTCAAGAAGTCTGTCTATTTCAAGGACCGCTTGTTTTGTCTCTGTTCTACCAATTTCTGTATAACTTTTTACCCACCTCCTTTCTTTTGGCAAGTTTATTTTTGAAGGTATTTTCAAGGGCTTACGTTTCTTTCCACCAGGAACTTTGTCAATTATTTTCTTGATTTCTTTAATGATTGAATCATTGACTACTCCTGCCAAGACAATGCTGGAGTTTTCACGAACATAGTTTTTATGTGCGCTAAGAATATCTTTTTTTGTGATATTTGCTACAGTATCAATCCATCCAAGTGGGGAACTCATTCTGACTCTTTCGGGAATATCTTGGTAAACATTTTCATTCCACTTTTTCATGTAGGCGATGTGTTTTTCGTTTAACAGAAAACCCCAACCTTCTTGGGTTATGACCTTTCTTTCATGTTCGATATCTTCCGGCTTTATTAGTGGTTTAAATATTAGATTGTATATTCCATCCAGTGCAGGATGTGCTTTTTGTGGTAAAAACTTGCAAACAAAGCATGTGTCTGTAAAGCGGGTGTGAGCGTTTAAGGAATCAAGCAAGTATTCTTTTGAGAATAGGTCTATTGATTTTTTATCTGGATAAAGAGGGTTTCCGTCAAAAGTCATGTGTTCTAGAAAGTGTGCCGTACCTTCTTTTCCTGCTTTGTCATCTTGGGCACCATTATTTATTATCCATTTTAGAAACGTGCAATTAGCCCAAGGCAGTGGTTTGGTATAGATATTAACCCCTTTGTATGTTTGTTTTTTAAAATCATAAGGGTCAAAGTGAAGTTTGGGGAGATTTATTTTGTTCTTTTTGCTCATGGTTGATATGATATCATTATATCGATTTATTAAAAGAGACGCCCGGCGCGCGAAGCGCGCCGGGCGGACAGGTAACTAACTTAAAAAGCCATGACATTATTCACGGGAAAAGGAGACGATGGAACAACTAAAACCTTTGGCTGTGACCAAAGAATTTCAAAAAGTTCAAAAATAGCTGAAGCCCTTGGCTCACTTGATGAGACCAACTCGTTTCTAGGTTTGATTAAAGTCAAATCAGATGGGCTAGTTGGACTAGTCGGCGATTTTGAAATACTGGGAAAAAGTTTTACGGAAATAGTTAACAATATTCAACAGAACCTTTTTATAATTCAAGCGGAGGTTGCAGGATCAAAAATGACAATTTCTGAAGAAAAGCTAAGAGAATGTGAAAACTACGTTAATGAGGCTGAAAAAATTCTTCCCCCAATCAAAACCTTTTTTGTATCAGGTGGTACAGAACTCGCGTCGCTCTTTGATGTTTCAAGAACATTAGCCAGAAAAGCTGAGAGAAGAGTGGTCTCTGCCTTTGATGGAGATTTAGAATTTGGAAAAATTAGTCTAGCTTATTTAAATAGACTTTCATCACTTCTATATGCTATGGCAAGATTATCAAACCATGTTTTTGGAGTAGCAGAAGATGCACCTTCTTATAAATAATGTATTATTTATAAAAATATTACAAAAAATTGAACCACAAATAAATGGATCCAAACGCCAAATCAAACACGACAGAGGAAAATAAAACAGAAAAAGCTATACAAAAGTATTCAAAATCTAAGGATTTAATCATTGCAATCTTAGGAATAATAATTTTTGTAATAATAGTATCGCTACTTATATATGAAGGTGGTAATTCGCTTTTTAAATACTATGCAAAACATAATCCCAACTCAATCGCCGCATCTAATGGTGAATTAGACTCTATATCCACTGGAGACGCTGATATATCTTCTGTGGTTGATGGTATTGGCAATAGAATTAATAATATACTCGGAGGAAAAGATGAATTTGATAGTAAGAACAAAGACAGTTTGGTTTTATTAGATCAATCCACCACTACAGCATCAAGCACGCTAATTACAAAACCAGATACTCAATATGTAATAATATCTTTCGATGGATCGAGATCTATTCCAATGTGGAATGAGACTCGTCAGTTCGCAAAAGATATGGCTTCTAAAGGAAAGCCTGTTCATTTTACTTATTTTATAAATCCAATTTATTTAATTACAAAAGATGTTGCCAAAAAGCTTTATCAACCACCTACATCAAAGATTGGTGATTCACTCATTGGTTATGCCGATAGTGAACAGGATGTCAAATCAAGGGTTGAGCAAATAAATCTAGCTTATTCAGAAGGTAATGAAATTGGCTCCCACAACGTAGGACATTTCAATGGCTCAAAATGGAGTCTTGATCAATGGCTACAAGAGTCTAATTCTTTCGATTCTATAATTGCTAATGTTCAAAAAAATAATCCAGATGTCGTAATTCAACCTTGGATATCTGGATTAACAAATGTTGTTGGTTTCAGGGCGCCAGAGCTTGGGGTTAATAGCGATTTATATAAAGCTTTGTCTGAAAAGAAGTATCTTTATGACGCTAGTGGAATTAGGATGCCAAATAAATATCCAGTAAAAGACAAGAATGGTATTTGGCATATTGGTTTGGGTATTGTAAAAATGAAGGATTTAACATCTGATGGAATTGCCAGTGTTGGTAAACCTCATTACGTTTTATCCATGGACTATAATTTTTGGATGTTGCAATCTAGGGTCAAAAATATTGCCACAAAAGGAACACCGCTTTGGAACACCTACTTTGCTGAAATGAAAGACTCGTATTTAAATTATTTTAATAATAATTACGAAGGGAATCGTGCTCCAGTTGTTATCGGTCATCATTTTTCAGCATGGAACGACGGCGTTTATTGGGAGGCTCTAAAGTCTTTTGCGGAAGATGTTTGCGGTAAGCCAAACGTTAAGTGCGTGACATTTAGAGAATATGTAGACTATTTGAATTCAGCTTCAAAACAAGACGCAAAATAGGCTCAAAAGTAACTCATGAGTAAAATTCGTCAAAAGACGATATTTGTGATATATATAGAGGGCATTAAAACAAGATAATGCAACACATGGTGCCCATAGCTTAGTGGTAAAGCTCCGGTCTGTGGATCCGGCTACGAGAGTTCGATCCTCTCTGGGCACCCAATTAGCCAACAAAAAAGCGATGCGAGAGCGTCGTTTTTTTGTTGGTGCTAATTGGTTGTGCTTTGAGCTTCTGAAAGAAGCGAGCAGTGCACCTATAATTAGATGATATAATCATATTATGTTCTCCGTTTATATACTAGAATGTTCTGATAAAAGCCTTTACGTTGGCTGTACTAATGATTTAGAAAAAAGATTAAATCAACATAATAATCTAAAGTCTGGTGCGCATTACACAAAAATCAGACGACCTGTTGTTTTGAGGTACTCGGAAAACTTTCCTACACTATTGGAAGCAAGAGGTAGGGAGGCGGAAATTAAAAGATGGAAAAGGGAGGAAAAGATGAAATTAATACGTGTTACAACACTAAAAATATAGTACAATGGTATGATGAATTTAATATCGGATCCAGTCGTTTTTCTAACCAGCATACTAGGCTTTGCCTCATATTTTAGATATCCATTAATTGCCATTGGTACTATTATAGAGGGACCGATATTGATGATTGCTTCAGGTTTTTTTTACAGAACAGGCTTTTTTGAAATAGTCCCTCTATTTATAGCAATATTAATAGGAGATTTGATTGGCGATGTTTTCTGGTATGTTGTTGGTAGGTATTTTGCTGAGCCGGTTTTAAATAGGCATGGAAAATTTGTTGGAATTACACCTGAGAGATTTGAAAAGATAAAAGAATTGTTCAAAAAATACCACGAAAGAATATTACTTTTTTCTAAATTGACTATAGGGCTTGGATTTGCCCTCGGAGTCTTGATTGTGGCTGGAGCTACAAAAGTTTCTTTTAAAAGATATATGATCATTAATCTTTTAGGAGAAGTTTTCTTGGTCGCTATAATGCTTACTATCGGATACTTCTTTGGGGAAGTTTATTCTAATATATCGGATAACTTTAAAGCCGGATTCCTGATAATAGTCGCTTTGCTTATTTTATCTTTCTCTTACTTCTTCTCTCGATATGTTAAAAAGAAGAGCGAAGAGTTATAATATTAATTAAATAAACAACACACAAAAACACAAACATATGATTTCCTTTATTATTCCGACGCTGAACGAAGAAAAAACCATAGAAAACACTCTTAAATCAATAGGTGTTTTTTCTGGAGAGAAGGAAATTATAATTTCCGATGGAAAAAGTGGGGACAAAACAGTTGAGATTGCCAAAAAATACACAGATAAAATTGTTGTGCATAATGGTTTTGGAAGACAAAATATTCCACAAGGTAGAAACGATGGTGCAAAGATAGCGACGGGCGAGTACATCGTCTTTGTTGATGCTGACGTAACCATTTTGGATATTAATAATTTTATAGCGCGTGGTGAAAATTATTTTAAAAAAGACAAAAAACTAGTTGCTATTACCGCTGGATGCATCGTCTTTGAAGATGTTGCGACAATCTTTGATAAAATAATTTTTAAGATTCTAGCCCTATACTTTACATTCCTTAATTTTATTGGACTTGGGGCAGCGGGAGGGGAGTTTCAAATGATTAAAAGAGAGGCCTTTCTTAAGGTTGGGGGTTTTAATGAAAAACTTGCAGCAAGTGAAGACATGGATTTGTTTTGGCGCTTAGCCAAAATCGGTAGAACTAAATTACCCATCGGATTTAACGTCTATCACACAGGAAGAAGAGCTCATAAAATTGGTTGGCCAAAACTTTTGTGGCAATGGTCATCTAATACAATAAAGGTTTTTTTCTTTAAAAAAGCCCCTAGTGAGTGGAAGGAGATAAGATAAAAAGTCTTAATAGTAAAATAGTCCGAAAAATAATTGGAAATGTTTTTAAATGTATCATTATCGGTATGGATTTATATTTGTAAGTCAGTATAATTAGTGAGATGAAACTTCACATAGTCTTCAACAAAGAAACTTGGTATTCGAGATTACTTTCTATCATTTTTTTACTCGGCGTATTTCCTTGCCTTGTGTTCTATATTGGCCAAAGATATCAAGAGTATATTGATTTTATGGACGGCACAGCATATACGTCATTAGATTGGCATAATTCTGACTATCTCCAAGATTACAATCCTCGTAATAATCAACAGTATATATTAGAAAATAAAATAGAAGGGAAATGGAAGAGCGTTAATGACCCCAAGTTTACCCTAATATTTATTGACCTAAATAGATATTTTGAATATTACGATGGTTCGATAGTCAATTCTGGGGCTTGGTTTCTAAAGCAGAGTTTGATCAATACAAAATTTGCAAATATGCCATCATCAAGTTTTGTGATTGGATCTAGTACAAAATCAGACGATGTAAACACCTATTTATATGAAAGACTAATAGACAGTAATCAAAGTCTTGCCCAGAAACAACAAGTACAGAAAGAGTTGATATCCAAAAAAACCGACAAGGGTCTTCTAAATTTATATAAAAATGATTTTATTTATAAAATCTCTTTTTCTTCTGACTACAATAAATTAACCTTATTATTTCTTGAGACGGGTGAGACATTGAATTTTACGAGAGAATTTTATAACCCCGGAAGTTTGGATGATCTAAATTAAGATTTAAAATATACCCTAGAGAAAACGAGCCGTAGTGGTCGCAATCATGTCGTTAACCCCACTCGGTTCTGTACCCGTTCCCTCGGAGGTTACGTTGATGGTACTGGTCGATGTTGTTGGTGTTGTTGATGATGAGGTTGTTGTTGCTGTAGAAAAATTTAAGAAATCTTGAATAGTTATCTTATCGGTAAAAATATCTTTTGCATTGTCTACTCCTATATATCTAAAATGCCAAGGCTCATAAATATAGCCAGTTTCTTTTTGTTTTTTATCAGGATAACTCATTATAAAACCATATTTATAACTGTTTTGCGCCATCCATTTTCCTTCTTTACTATTTGCAAAACTCGGGCTAACCCCAGCATATCCAATACTTTTTCCGCTCACATCTATTGTTGTACCTAGTTGATGCTCAGAGTGTCCCGCTTCTGCAATACCTGCTTTTGCGGCATTACCACTTTTATTTATCCAAAGAGAATAAAGAAACTTTTGCATTTCAGCACTTCTATAGGAAGATGTAATAGCAATGTCTAACTTTTGTTTTTTTGCATCGCCAATCATTTCATCTAGGTGCCTAACTATTCTTTCAGAAACACACATTACGCCAATGGTTTTTATTGGATTTAAAACCCTAGTCAAATCTTGAGGAATATAATCAAGTGGTACAGACGTTGATCTATTTAGGTTCTCAAAAACCTTATTGAAATCACTTTCTACCATATTATCAACCCCAATTTTTCTAACAGCTGTTGGGCAAAGTTCCTTGTACACCAACTCGTTGACGACAGATTTTGTTACAGTGTCTAATTCTCCCGTTATTGGGACGTTAAGCTTTGCCTGTAAACTTCTGAGGGCGGATTCTGTTTTTGGTCCAAAATTATTGGTCATAGTCCATTTTGTTTTATCATTTAACAAAGATTTTAATATAATTTGAAGAACCATAACATCATTGCCTTTTGACCCCCTTTTTAATTTTCTGTTGAAATCGCCATTTTCTTGCCAAACCTTTATTGCATTGATTGCTATTGTTGGAGAGGCTGTATTTTCTAAAAGGCTAACCGCGTCTGTGCTTGTTGCCGTGTTTGCTGCCGTGTTTGTTGTCGTACTTGTACTCGTTGAAGCATTCATCATCGAGTTTGTATTCAAAATATCAATTTGTGGGGAATAGGGGATGGTTACTGATGCTTGTGCCGGAGATATAGCCCAAATACTTCCTGAAATCAGAAAAACAGCAATGACAATATTTGGTTTGTGGATATTTGAAATCATATTATTTTATATAAGTAGTATACTATAAATATGACAAATTCTAACAATGAACAAGGTATGTGGTCTCTTGGTCTAGTCTTTAAATCTTTCGGATATGCCTTAAACGGCATCAAACATGTTTTTAAAAATGAAAGAAACTTTAGGTTGCATGTTCTAAGCTCCATTTTGGTTCTGATTTGCGCATTCTATTTTAACTGTGATTTAATCGAATTTGCCCTTTTGGTAATTGTCATGTCTGTGGTCTTGATAACAGAAATAATTAACAGCGCCATTGAATACACTTGGGACAAATTAGAACCCAATCATCATCCTGTCATTGGAATTATAAAAGACGCCATGTCTGGATCGGTCTTAATTGCATCCCTCTCTGCTCTAATCGTTGGTATAATGGTAGTGCTTAGACATTTAATTTAAGATCGTATTATTATATTCAGACAATTTCTACCAAAATGAATTCAACTATACTTTTATTTGCACAAAAACTAGATATAAATGTTCTGCACTTCATATCTAGTCACACAAGTCCTTTTGGTATTAAATTAGCAATATTCGCCAGCAGTATTGGTAGTCCGTTGTCTTTCTTTTTGATTACGATTGGTATGTGCTTAATATTTTGGCTACATAAAAAACCTTACCATTTACTTCAGTTTTTAATTACATTAGCTTCTGGATTCATCGTTGTTTACTTAATAAAGATATTTACAGCAAGACCAAGACCCGCGGAAGCGTTAATTGAAGTTAGTGGATATTCCTTTCCAAGCGCGCATGCCACAATTGCAACTTTGTTCTGTTTTATAATTATATTTGCTTACAAGAGTCATATAAAAAACCGTTTATTAAAATTTATTTTTATACTATTTTTCATAATTTCAGCATTAGCCATATCTTTTAGTCGAATATATTTGTCGGCTCACTATATGAGCGACGTTGTCGTTGGGATCACTATTGGTTTGCTTATTTCCTCAATCTCTGTCTTCATATTTGAAAACTTTTTTGGGAAGGAGAATCTGATATAATTCTTTCTATGAACATAATACATGCAATAATTTTGGGTGCAGTTGAGGGAATTACGGAGTTTTTACCAATATCTTCAACTGGACACATGATCTTGGTTTCAAGGTTGCTTGGTTTAAAAGACACAGATTTTTTAAAAACTTTTGAAATATTTATTCAACTTGGAGCTATTCTTGCTGTTGTGGTCCTATACTTCAAAAGGTTAATAACCTCAGTAGATACCATCAAAAAAGTTATAATTGCATTTATCCCAACAGCTATTATAGGCCTAATTCTTCATGATTTCGTTAAAAAATATTTATTAGCAAGTCCTGTCGTTGTTTCTGTCGCTCTAATCGTCGGCGGTGTCTTGATCATTTGGTTTGAAAAATGGAATGCAAAACAACACGTAGGTCCAAGTATTAAACAGGGTGATAAAATAAATATCAGTTATATGCAAGCTGTGAAAGTTGGATTGTATCAATCAATTGCTATGATTCCTGGAGTTTCAAGATCTGCTGCAACAATTGTTGGAGGTCAAATTTCTGGTATCTCGAGAATTGAAATTGTGGAATTTTCTTTCTTCCTAGCTATTCCTACAATGGTCGCTGCATCTGCTTTGGATTTATATAAAGGAGTAGGGGAGATTGGGTCTAATGAAATAATACTTTTATCCGTTGGTTTTGTCTCTGCTTTTGTGGTTGCCATCCTTGCGATTAAAAGCTTCTTAAATTATATTAAGAAACATAATTTTGTAAATTTTGCCATATATAGAATAATTGTAGGTATTTTGTTTTTGATTTTGTTATACACTATTGGTTTCTAATCTAATAGATAGATAAAAATTATATTATACATTGTTGTTGTTTCGTTTTTTAAAAAAATATTTGAATCTTTTTATAATACTCTGCTATAATATATGTATGGTAATTAAAAAACAACTTAAGAAAGATGGAGGAGATATAAAAAGTTTTCTAGAATTGAACTCAATACTAAAAATTGTTTCAATATTATTTATTTTATCAATAACTGTATTGGCTATCGTAAATATTTTTGATGGAAAAGAAAATAAATCAGATGCACAAAATGTAATAAGTGTTTCTGGTCATGGTGAAATTAGTTTGAAGCCTGACACAACTAAATTTACAATTTCTGTAACGGAGACAGGTAAAGACATGAAGACTTCTCAAGATGCTGCAAAAGCTAAGATAAATAGTGCAATTGCAATTCTTAAACAAAACGGTGTTCCTGATAAGAACATTAAGAATATAAATTATGATACGTACCCAAAGTACAGTTCAAGAACTTCCACCTGCTCTCCCTCCTCGGTCATTAAGGGTGCTCCCATAGCGGCTCCTGCTCCAGCCCTAAAATCATTAAACACATCTTCATCAAGTGTTGTTAAGAGCCGTGTTGTTTCAAAGACCAGCACCACAAAAACTAATGTCGCCAGTGTTGCCGTTGCCGGAAGCGCAGGGGTTGCTGGATCGGTTTCTCCAAATTGTATAGACAGAACTTCTGAAATTATTGGATATGAAACTAATCAATCTATAGAGGTTAAAATTACAGATATAAGCAAAAATCCAGATTTGGCTGGAGTATTGATCTCCGCTGTTGGGGCTATTGGGGTACAAACAAGTGGACTAACAAGCTTTATTGATAATATTGACTTATCGAAACAATATGCCAGAGAACAAGCTATATTAAAGGCAAAAACTCAAGCTAAAGACATTGCTGAGTCTTTAGATATAAAGCTTGGTAAAATAACTTCTTTCTCTGAAAATACTAATGGTGGTGGATATCCATATCCAATGATGATGAACGCAAAGGTGACTGGGCCTGCTGATTCAGCTCCAATTAGTCTACCAACAGGGGAGACTACGGTTACATCCGATGTCAATATTACCTATAGTATTAGGTAAGTTAGAGCTCAGGGTGCCAGGAAGATAACCCTCGCTCTATTTGACAGAATCAGATTGAGACTATATACTCATAAACGTTAAAATAACATCTTAAAACGCCCGAAAGGGTGTTTTAAAATACCAAAATATATGTCAATAAAACAATATATAAGCGAAACAAAATCAGAAATGAAGCACGTAAGTTGGCCAACAAGAAAGCAGACTATTGTTTACACAACATTAGTTATCGTCGTCTCATTGGTCGTAGCTTTATACGTTTCAGGCCTTGATACTGTCTTTACAAGTTTGTTCACACAATTTGTATTGCGTTCTTAAAAGTTAATTTTTAAATAACCATGTCAAAACAAGAACAAGGAGAAAGAAATTGGTATGCCATTCATACCTATGCTGGATATGAAAATGCTGTTATGAGAAATCTCAAACAGCGTACTGAGTCTCTTTGCATGGATGATCGCATATTCAATGTAATTGTTCCCACAGAAAAGAAGATTAAAATAAAAGGCAGCAAGAGAATAGAGGAGGAAGAAAAAATCTACCCAGGTTACATCTTGGTAGATATGATTGTAAACGATGATACATGGTACATGGTTAGAAACACTCCTAGAGTTACTGGCTTTGTTGGTTCAGGTACAATTCCTGTTCCTCTAGACAAGAAAGAAGTGGAGGAGTTGTTTAGAAGAATGTCCAACGATAACGTTAAGCATACAATTAATCTTAACATTGGTGACCTGGTTAAGGTTGTAGACGGTCCATTTAAGGACTTGGAAGGTAAGGTCTCCGAGATTGATACAGAGAAGGGAAGAGTCCGTGTCCTTGTATCGATGTTTGGTAGAGAGACACCGGTTGAGCTCGACTTCTTGCAAGTTAAGCCGATATAGGGTATTTTATAAGAACCTTGGCCAGAGACGTCTTCGCTTCTTAGGCGGTTATGGCCATAAATAAAGAAAAACAATTAATATATATTTATGGCAAAAAAAATAATCAAATCATTAAAGTTAGAAATTCCTGCTGGAAAAGCAAATCCTGCTCCTCCAGTTGGTCCTGCACTTGGTCAGGCTGGTGTTAACATTGGAGAATTTGTTAAAAGATTCAACGACGCAACAGCTCCTATGGCAGGGGATATTATACCTGTAGTTATAACAGTTTTTGAAGATAGAACTTTTGACTTCGTTCTTAAAACTCCTCCAGCAGCAAGTTTGGTGCTTAAGGCAACTGGAGTAGAAAAAGGATCAGGTCACCCAAATACAAAGAAAGTTGGAAAAATCACAAAAGCTCAAGTTCAAAAAATTGCGGAGCAAAAGATGCCAGATCTAAACGCAAAAGATTTAGCTGGTGCAATGAAGATGATAGAAGGAACATGTGCTTCTCTAGGGATAGAGGTAATTGCATAACTCAAAGAGGGTCATTTGGTATCAAGCAAAACCTCATGGATAAAACCATGAGGTTTCGTGTGTTTTATATATAAACCTTTGTTGCCAGTATCATTTGTCTGTTTGGGGGTATTTACAAAAGCCAGTATTTGTTGTAGTCTATGTCGGCTACAAAGTGTAGTTTGAACATTCAACCCCCACCACCCAGAATCCCATGAACACCAATGAAGTTTTCGAAGATCTTTTGAAACTGCCGACCCCTAAAATTATCTTGTCGGGCAAGGTAGATCGGGAGATGCGTAATCGTGTATTCAGGTCTCTTACTTTTCTCACAACCAAAGGCTCTCCGGATGTGGAAATCATCATTGAGTCTAGTGGCGGTGAGGTGAGTCACGGCCTCGACATCTATGATGCACTCCGCTTGTATCAAGGCAAGAAGAAAGGGATTGTCATCTCAGAGGCAGGATCTATGGCGGCAATCATCCTCCAGGCTTGTGACACTCGCCAGTGCGCTTCACACGCCTACATCCTTGTTCACAATGGAGATTGTCGGATAAAATTTGATGTCCTCTTTGACGATGCCGCTTTGGCTGCATTCAAAAAAGAAAAGCAAGAAACCCTGTCTCTGCTCCACACAATCCTTTCGACCAAGACCGGCAAAGAGGATCGTGAAGTTGTTGAGATGTGTAAGCCCGATAAATGGATAACGGCACAAAAGGCCTTAGAACTAGGATTGATCGATGAGATCGTCTGAGTCCAAAACCTCTCCCTCCTCCATTTTCACAAACAGCGTTGCCCAGACGGGCGGCGCTGTTTTTTCTGTTGTGATTATTTTATTGCATGATAATATACAAACCATGAAGAAAGTTATTACTAAAGCCATATTGGAAGCTGTTAAGGATGATAGTTCTGTTGATTTCTTAGAGAACAGAGAGTTGTTGGACAGACCAGCGGATTTATCTCACGGAGACTATTCTACAAACGTTGCTATGATCTTAGCCCCAAAACTTGGTGTTAAGCCTTTAGATTTAGCCAATAAAATTGTTATAAAACTTCAAGATAAGATCTCTGGTGTTAAAAAAGTAGAAGTCGCAGGCCCTGGATTTATCAATTTTCACCTTGAAGAAGAATCCAGTTTAAAATTAATAAAAGAAATTTTTGACGAAAAGATTGGCGGGTTGAATTATGGAAAGTCAGATTTGCACGCCGGAAAAAGGATTGTCTATGAATATACTGATCCAAATCCATTTAAGCAATTTCATATTGGACATTTGATGTCTAACGCAATAGGGGAATCAATGTCTCGTCTTGCTGAATGGTCCGGGGCAGAGGTAAAAAGATATTGTTATCAGGGAGATGTTGGTAGGCATGTCGCTCTTACATTCTACGGTTTTGATTTACTGAAAAGTGAGGAAGGAGCGGTTTGGCCAAGTGATGAAATAACTCTTAGCGAAAAGGTGGCTTTTTTGGGAAAGATATACGCAAAGGGGGCGACTCATTTCAAGGATCACCCAGAAGATGAAGAAAAAGTTCAAGAGATAAATAAGAAAATTTACGATAAGTCAGATGAAGAAATAAACAGACTATATGATTTGGGAAAAAAATGGAGCCTAGAACATTTTGAAGAGCTTTATAAAATTCTTGGAACAAAGTTTGATCAGTACTTCTTTGAGAGTGATAGTTCAGCGATCGGACTTGAAGAAGTGAAGAAAGCACTAAAGTCAGGCGTATTTGAGGAGAGTGAAGGCGCCGTTATTTTCAAAGGAGAAAATTATGGGTTGAACACTCGTGTTTTTATAAATAAATTTGGATTGCCAACTTATGAGGCTAAAGAACTTGGACTTGCTTTGCTTAAAAGCAAGAGAGAACCGTTTGATATTTCTTATACAATAACGGCCAATGAACAAGATAATGTCTTGGCGGTTTCCTATAAAGCAATTGAACAAATATATCCAGAAATTGCAAAAAAGAATTTCCATATTTCTCATGGGATGTTAAGACTCACCACAGGCAAGATGGGATCAAGGACTGGTAATGTGATTACAGGGGAGTCGATGATTGACGATATGACAGAAATGGCTCTTGAGAAGATGAAAGAAAGAGAAATTCCTGAAGTAGAGAGAAAAGAAATTGCACAGCAGATTGCTGTTGCCGCAATTAAATATACAATTCTACGTCAAACAATTGGAAGAGATATAATTTTTGATGCGCAAAAGTCATTATCATTTGAGGGTGACTCTGGTCCATATCTTCAATACTCTTGTGTTCGTGCCAAGTCAGTCTTGGACAAAGCGGAGAAACAAGGTTTGTCTGCTGAGCTTCATAATCTATCCGTTGATAAATTAAAGGAGTTAAATATTTGCAGCCTTGGTTGGGCTGGTGGAAAGTTAGAAAAAATGCTGATTAGATTTCCAGAAATACTTTTACGCTCTGAAAAAGAGCATGCCCCACATCATGTTGGACAATATCTATTAGATTTGGCGTCTGAATTTAATTCGTTCTATGCAAACACTCAAATTATTTCTGAGAATGATGAGCTTACCCCATATAAATTATCTCTGACAAAAGCTTTGTTAATAGTTTTAACTAATGGATTGGATGTTCTAGGAATCAAGGTACCAAGCAGGATGTAAGCCCTGATGCTTTTTGTTTTGGCCTATGTGGTCTTAATGGAACTAACAAAATTGGTTTTTTGTGATAGTATACTTCCATGACTTCAAAACAAAATGATTTGGCCGAAGATAAAGGTCAAAACGGGGTAGGGCTACCCGTTCAAGACAAGTCCGAAACTATCAAAAAAGAAGAAACTGCAGAAAGTACCATATCAATTAAAGAAAAGGCTGTTTTGTCTTTTTGGAATGAGAATAAAATTTTTGAGCAATCTCTAAAAAAAGACTCTCCACTTGGAAATTTTGTGTTTTACGATGGACCTCCATACGCTACAGGGCTTCCTCATTATGGGCATATTTTGCCAAACTCGTTAAAAGATTTATTGCCTAGATACAAGACGATGAGGGGTTTTCATGTTGATAGAAAATGGGGGTGGGACTGTCATGGACTACCAATTGAAAACTTGATAGAGAAAAAGCTTGGTCTCAAAGATAAAAAAGCTATTGAGGAATATGGGGTTGATAAATTTAATAAAGCTGCCAAAGAAAGCGTCCTAGTTTATGCAGAAGAGTGGAGAGAAAGAATTCAAAGGATTGGTAGATGGGTTGATATGGATAATGATTACAGAACAATGGATTCAAGTTATACAGAATCTGTTTGGTGGTCTTTTTCTGAATTAAATAAAAAAGGTCTTGTTTTTGAAGATTACAAGGTAATGCAGGTCTGTCCTAGATGCGGAACCCCTCTTTCAAATTTTGAGGTTGCTCAAGGGTATAAAGATATTGCTGACATTTCTGTTTATGCAAAGTTTGAAATTAAAGATCAATCTCTCGCTTCAATAAAAAGTTATTACGATATAGATGCTGACTCAAAAACATATTTCCTTGCTTGGACAACAACCCCATGGACACTTCCAGGAAACGTTGCTCTTGCAGTTAATCCAGAGTTAACATACGTTTGTGTTTCTGTTAAGACAGGATCAGATGCAGTTTTGACAAGAGAAAATTATATTATTGCCGAAAGTCTCTTTGAAATATTAAAATCCAAAAAAATACTTCCTGATGATGCGGAGTTGCTTGTTGCCAAGAAAGCTCTGACAGGAAATGGTTTGACCGGTCTTTCATATGAACCCGTATTTGACTACTACAAAAAAGAGGGAACACTAGAGTTGCATGAAAAGGAAAGAGGAAATATTTGGAAGGTTTATACCGCGCCCTTTGTCACAGCAGAAGACGGAACGGGGATTGTTCACATTGCTCCCGCTTATGGAGATGATGACATGAAGTTGTCTAAGACATATTCTCTACCTGTAATTAAGCATGTTGGTTTTGATGGACTATTTGTTGATTTAATAACTGAGATGAAAGGTAAGTCAGCAAAGCCTAAAGAAGATCACCAAAGCGCTGATATCGAAATCATTAAAATTCTTGCACAAAAAGGAGTGTTGCTTGCTAAGGAAAAAATGACTCACTCGTATCCTCATTGTTGGAGATGCGAGACTCCACTGATTAACTTTGCAACAACAAGTCTTTTTGTTAGGACAACATCTCTGAAAGATAAACTAATTGAAGAGAATAATAAAATAAACTGGGTACCAAAAGAGATTGGATCTGGACGTTTTGGTGAGTGGTTGGAAAACATAAGAGACTGGGCAATTTCAAGAACAAGATATTGGGGTGCACCTGTTCCCATGTGGAAGTCAGATAGTGGAAAAATAGAAATACTTGGGTCGTATGCTGATCTTAAGGAAAAAATTCGTCAAAACTCTAATAACAACGGATACATTTTAATGAGACATGGAGAGGCTGAGTCAAACGTAAAAAATATTATCAATGCTCACGATTTAAATCTTTATGGATTAACAGAGAAGGGTGTTGAGCAAGTAAAAGAATCGGCTTTGAAGTTGAAAGAGGCTGGAGTTATGGCAGGGGATATAACAAGTGATCCTGTAAAAGAAGATGTTGGTAGAAAAACTGGTCCAATCACAAAAATTTATTGTTCTGATTTCAGGAGAACAAAAGAGACCGCTAAAATTGTAGCAGAGGTACTTGGTCTTGATGAATCAAAAATAATATATGATCCACGTATTAGAGAATGCGACAATGGTGAATTGGAAGGCCATAATGGCGATGAGAGAACTGCTTGCTTTAAATCGGAAGAACAAAGATTATATTTTGGTCCAGGTGGAGGGGAATCTGCTTATGAAATTAAAAAGCGAGTCGCAGGTTTTCTATATGACATAGACTCACTAAACAAAGATGAAAACATCCTTATTATAACTCATGGATTGCCATTGAGAATGATCAAGGAGGCATCTAAAGGGAGAACTGCTAGAGATATGTATAGAAGTGGTTGGCAGGATGTCTCTGATCCAAACGCCTCACTTCACTCCATCGATTTTGTCCAAATGCCACATGATGAAAATTTTGAGCTTGATGTCCATAGACCATTGATTGACGCAATTACTTGGAAAAACGAAGACGGAGAACTCATGAAGAGAATCCCTGACGTCTTTGATGTTTGGTATGACTCTGGGTCAATGCCTTTTGCTTCTCAACATTATCCATTTGAAAACAAAGAAGAGTTTGAAAAAGCTGATAGTAAAATATTCCCCGCTGATTTCATCGCTGAAGGTTTGGATCAAACTAGAGGTTGGTTTTATTCATTACTCTGTCTTGGCGTTAGTTTGTTTGGAAAATCTCCATTCAAGAATGTTTCCGTTAATGGTTTAATTTTGGCAGAAGACGGAAGGAAGATGGCAAAGAGTCTGAATAACTATCCTGAGCTTATGGGCGTCATTGAAAAATACGGCGCTGATTCATTAAGATATTTTTTGGTTACATCTCCCGCTGTTACAGCAGAGGAGGTTGCCTTTTCGGAAAAATCTTTAGATGAGATTAATAAAAAAATATTCAACAGACTAGATAATGTTTATACATTCTATAAAACATATTCAGAAATGTTTGGGAAAGACTCTTCCGACGTTTTACACTCACTCAAATCAGAAAATGTGTTAGACCAATGGATTTGGGCAAAACTTAAAAAGTTGAACAGAGACATGACCAGAGATTTTGATTTATATTTAATATCAAAAGGAGCTCGTCCTATCGCTCAGTTTGTCGATGAACTATCTACTTGGTATCTAAGAAGGTCCAGAGATAGGTTTAAGGGGGACAATACAGTTGATAGAGATTTTGCAATTGCAACACTTAGGTCTGTATTATTAAATCTATCAAAACTAATCGCTCCAATTATTCCTTTCTCTGCAGAGGATTTATATCAAAAAGTTAAAGATGCAAACTCTAAATTGAGTGTGCATTTGGAGGACTGGCCAGAACTCGGAGAGCTTTCTGAAAAGGAAGAGTTGTTGCTTGTTAATATGGATGCGGCCAGAAATTTAGTAGAAACGGGTCTATCTCTTCGTGCTAAATCTCAAATAAAAGTTAGGCAGCCTCTTTCATCTTTTATCTATACAAATAAGGAAGGTAAGGGACTGCATTCAGAAATAGAAGAAATTATTAAAGATGAGCTGAATGTAAAGTCAGTAGCAATCGGTGAGGCGGTTTTTCTCGACACAGCTATAACCCCAGAATTAAAAGAAGAAGGAATGTCTAGAGATTTAATTAGAGCAATACAGGAAGCTAGAAAAGCATTTGGTTTTTCTCCAAATGATAAGATTATTTTACTTATCGAAAATAATTCTGCTGGTAAGTTGATGGTAGAAAAATATTATTCATCAATCGCCAAAACTGTATTAGCTGAAAATATAAGTCTATCTGATTTTGAGGGAGGTGAGGCGGTTTCAATTGGTGATCAAGAGGTCAGATTCATCGTAAAATCAGTAAAATAATTAGGGCCAATAAATATTCCTCTAATATTCACGTAATAGGGTCTAATCGGAAAAAATAAATTAAAATTGTGTCATATAGAATTTACCACACGGAAGGTTATATTATAGACAGTTCGACCTCTGGAGAATCAAATAAGGTCTTTACGATTTTAACATCGGAACTTGGAACTATTATTGCAACTGCTCAAGGTGTTCGAAAGTTAGAGTCCAAGCTAAGGTACAGTTTACAAGACTTAACCTATGCCAAATTTGCTTTAGTTAGAGGAAAAGAAATTTGGAGAATTACGGGCGCTGAAAAAATCGTAAATATTTACGATAAGAAAATCCCTGTCCAAATTAGACAGTTTTTGGCACGCACGCTCTCTTTTATTAAGAGACTTTCGCCTGGAGAGGCTGTGAACAAAAGGGTTTTTGAAGAGTTCGACAATTTACACAAAGCTGTAATATCTTCAAAAATGATAAGAGACAACAGTGATTTGAATGCCGTTGAAAATTTGATGTATCTCAGAGTTGCTCATCATTTTGGCTACGGAACACCAAGTGAAAAACTGAAAGCTATTGTTTACTCTCCTTCTTGGAACATTGAGATTAGAGACAATGCGATAGATTTGATTGAAGAGACAAAAAAAGAGCTAGCTTCAATACTTTCTGAGACTCAATTGTGATTCAGCAGACGATTCAGCAGAATCGCCACGGGCTCGCCACGGGCTCATCCAAACGACGATTCTGCTGAATCGCCTACTGGGTAGTCTTTCGGTTTCTTGTCTGTGGTCGTCTACTCATTTTTCTATACACAATATGCTATAATTTAAACCATGAATGATGACGAAGGAAAAATCGAAGAATTAAAAAAGAAGCTTTACTCGCACACTGAGAATCTACCAAAGATGAAGCATGTTAAACTGCATGAGCATCATGTTTTGGTTAACAGAGACTGGGATGAGAAGGTGGAACAAGAAGAAATACCTAAAATAGAATATGGTAGAAATAGATTTTACAAAGTCCTAAAGGGCTTGATAGTTTTTTCTATTATTTTTCTTGTGTTTGCCATGGGTGTTGCGTATTACTACTTCAATATCAATCCTAACGTTATTTCTGGTGCAAATATTGACATAAGCGTTTCTGGTCCAGTTGTTGTTTCATCTGGCCAAGAATTGTCATTGGATGTTAACATTTTTAACAATAATCCTTCAGTGATACAATCGGCGGATTTAATTGTGACATATCCAGATGGAACAAGAAGAGCTGATGATAAGGTAACAAGCTTGATCACAGACAGAATTTCAATTGGTGATATACAGGCCGGTGCAACAAGTAGGACTACAATTAAATCAATTATTTTGGCAGAAGAAGGTTCTACAAAAAATATTAATATTGCCCTAGAGTATAAAATGCCGGGGACAAACAGTCTTTTTGTAAAAGAAAAATCTTATCCGATGGGTATCAGTTCTGGTCCAGTTTCTATTTCTGTCGATTCAATCAAGGAAATTACGCCAGAACAAAATACAAAGTTTCTAGTCTCTGTTAAATCAAATTCAGATAGTGTTATAAAAAATGTCGTACTTAAGGCTGAATATCCATTTGGTTTTGATTTTACTTCATCTTCTCCGGTCCCATCCTCATCTAATATTGGATGGAGATTGGGAGATATTGCGCCAGGGGAGATAAAGAAGATAGAAATTACCGCAAAGATTTTTGGCCAGGCAAATCAAGAGAGGACAGTTAGATTTTTTGCAGGCACGGCTCAGACTAAGGATCCAAATGAAATCGATACAATTTTTGCTTCAGCTGATCAGACCTTTAATCTAAAGGCTCCATTCCTTGGTGCTGATATTGCAATAAATGGTAATGGTAGTGAAATCGTTGTTGTTAATAGTGGTCAGTTTATACGAGGGGAAGTTTTGTGGAAAAATAATCTTGATGTCTCAATTCACGATGTTGCAATTGAAGCTAAACTAGGTGGTGTTAGTGCGGATAGGACGAGTGTTAATGCGGAAAATGGATTTTATAATTCAACTAACGATACATTGTATTGGGAGAAGAGTAATAATCCAGAACTTGAAGATGTTGCCCCAAACAAAAGTGGAACTTCTTATTTCAATATGAAAGTCTTTGATTTGACGAAAGATTTAGCCTCAAACCTAAGAAGGCCTGAAATTACTCTGAATTTTACAGTTAAGGGAAACAGATTAAATGAAAACAAAGTTTCAGAAGAAGTGACTTCACAAGCTTCTCGTAAAATTAGAGTTGCAACTGATATGGGGTTAGATACTAGACTTCTTTATAATGATGGCCCATTTCAGAATACTGGACCAATGCCTGCAAAGGTGGACAGCAGGACCACATACACTGTAAATGTTAAGGTCTACAATTCATATAACAATGTAAAGAATGCAATCTATACAGCAAAATTACCGATCTATGTTAATTGGCTTGGGGTAGTTAATCCTGTAACAGCAAGCTCAACGGTTGTTTATAATTTGGAAAATAGGACGATAACATGGAACGCGGGGGATGTTGCTCCAGGAGCTGGTTATATTTCTAATCCAAAAGAGATGTCCTTTCAGGTTGAATTTTTACCAAGTCTATCTCAACAGAATCAATCGCCAATTATAATTAATGGTCAAAGAATTGCTGGAACAGATAGTTTTACAAATACCGTAGTTAGTGCAGATGGATATTCCTTGAATACTCAAATAACTTCTGACTCCAAATATGATATGTCATTGGATAAAGTTGTTGGCAAATAGCTTTTCGTACAAGATTTATATCAGACAGGATTATCTTTTGATATTCCCGTAAAAGCTGATACTATATTGCTATGGAAGAAATAATTGCTTTAGCTAAAAGACGTGGCTTTATATATCAAGGCTCAGAAATATACGGCGGCCTTGCTGGAACTTGGGACTATGGACATTTAGGCCTAGCCCTTAAAAACAACATAAAAAATACCTGGTGGAGACGTTTCGTTTTAGACAGAGAAGATATGTATGGCGTTGACGCTGCAATTCTCATGAATCAAAACGTTTGGAAGGCAAGTGGTCACGTTGCTGGTTTCTTTGACCCGCTAGTTGATGACTTGAAAACCAATAAAAGATATAGAGCTGACTCTCTGCTTGAAGAGGCAGGCCTTAGCATAAAAGGCATGTCTATTGAAGACATGAATAACTTGATCAAAGAGAAGGGAATTAAAAGTCCTGAAGGAAATCCCCTTGGAGAAGTTAGGCAATTTAGAATGATGTTTACAACTCACGTTGGAGCAAATCAAGATGAGGCTTCTGTTTCATACTTGCGACCTGAGACTGCACAAGGAATGTTCGTTAACTTTAAAAATATTTTAGATTCTTTCCATCCAAAGATTCCTTTTGGTATGGCTCAAATTGGAAAGGCATTTAGAAATGAGATTGCTCCTAGAGATTTTATATTTAGAACTCGTGAATTTGAACAAATGGAGATCGAGTATTTTGTTAATCCAAAAGCGTGGGAGACATCCTTCGATCATTTTAGAAATGAAATGCATGCATTTGCATCTGATGTTGGACTCAATCCAGCAAAAGTCCATGAACATGAAATTGCTCCAGAAGACTTGGCACACTATTCTAAGAGAACAATAGACTTCGAGTTTGATTTTCCAATGGGTATAAAAGAACTTTATGGATTGGCTTACAGAACTGATTTTGATTTGAAGAGTCATAGTGATGCGTCCGGTGTTGATTTGTCTTTTTTTGACGAAGAAACAAAAGAGCGATACATCCCTCATTGTATAGAGCCTTCCCTTGGAGTCGACAGAACTGTTTTGGCGGTTTTAACAGATGCCTATTCTGAGGATGATGTTGGTGGGGAAAAAAGGGTTTATTTAAAACTTTCTCCAAAGATTGCACCCGTTTTGATTGCGGTTTCACCGTTGCTTAAGAATAAGACTCAATTGGTTGAGAAGGCTAGGGAGGTCTATGGAATTTTACGAAAGGAATTTCCTGGTAGAATAATGTTTGACGATAATGGAAATATTGGAAAGAGATATAGAAGACAAGATGAAATTGGTACTCCATTTTGTATAACTATAGATTTTGATACGGTAGAGAAGGATCAGACAATGACACTTAGATATAGAGACTCTGCCACACAAGACAGACTTTCAATTGAGCAAATTGTTAAGGTTGTGAAGGAGGCGATTTAGCAAAATCTCCCCATGGCGATCCTGCTGGATCGCCTACTGGGCGATTCAGTAGAATCGCCTACACCGGCTCGACTATCGGGCGTTCTGTAGACACTGCACCCTGGCTGGGCTTTGCAGTATAATCAATCTGGTGCTATTCTTTAGGTGTGCCAGATAAAAGTAATTCGTTAAATCTAAATATAAGCTTCACTACGCTCTTTAAGATAGCGGTCTTTTTGCTTGGGGTATATCTATTATTTGTTCTAAGGGGTCTCGGTTTGATAATACTTACAGGTATTGTGATTGCTTCTGTTGTGGAACCTGCGGTTAAATGGTTTGTAAAAAGAAATCTTCCCAGAGCCCTTTCTGCTATATTGGTCTACGCTTTAATTATAGGTTCGCTCACTTTGGTGTTCTCCTTTGCAGTTCCTCCTCTTTTAGGAGAGATGGTTTCAGCTGTTAATAGTATTCCTAAATACGTTAAGACCATTGATATATTCACTCCTATAAACAAAAATGCTTATAGCGGTACAAAGTTGTTTTTCCCAGATATCCCTACAACAATCTCAGTCGGCGATGTTATTTCAAATACAACCGGTGCAATCTCAAATTTCTCTGGTGGTATGTTTGATACTGTGGCAGGATTCTTTGGTGGAATCATTAGTTCTATTTTAGTTCTGGTTATATCTTTCTACCTTTCCGTTAGAGAGGATGGGGTTGGAGAATTTTTATCTATTGTTACTCCGCCTGAGAAAGAAAAATATGTTAGAGGCTTGTGGCAAAGAGCTGAAACCAAAATTGCTAGATGGATGCAAGGTCAGGTAATGTTGGGGCTAGTTGTTTTTGTCTTTATATATATCGGATTGGTTTTAATTGGTGTGAAGCATCCATTGCTTCTTGCTATGATTGCTGGAATATTTGAATTAATTCCAGTTGTGGGAATGACTCTATCCGCAATACCCGCATTCTTTATGGGGGTATTAGATGGAGGAATAGGAGTCGGATTGTTTATCGTCGGACTTTACTTGATAGTGCAACAAATAGAGGCACATGTGTTTTATCCTTTGGTTGTTAAGAAATTAATTGGAGTTCCACCACTTCTGGTTATTATTTCACTTGTTGCCGGCGCTGAACTTGCCGGAATTGTTGGTGCGATACTTGCTATTCCGGTCTCTGTTGCACTCATGGAATACATAGATGATGTAGAGAGACGAAAGAAAGATGATTTGGTGAAGGGGTAGAAAAAATACAGGATACCGCCGCAGGCAGGCCTGCCTGCGGCGGGGGTATGAAAATCGATAATAAAAATAATAGAATGTCACAAACTCAAAAAACTTTTTATATTACTACGACTCTGCCTTATGTAAACGCAGATCCTCATATTGGATTCGCGATGGAGATAATCAGAGCTGATGTCATAGCTAGATACAAGAAATCATTAGGATATGATGTGTTTTTTAATACTGGCACTGATGAACACGGTTTAAAATTATTTGAAACAGCAAAAGAAAAAAAGATGGATATCATGGATTTTTTGAATGAAGTTTCCTCAACTTACAAAAATCTTCTGGTGGATCTGAATATTTCTAGAGACGTGCATTTTATAAGAACTACAGATGAACATCACAAAAAAAGCGCACAAGCACTTTGGAAAAGGGTTAAAGACAACGGTTATATTTATAAGAAAAACTATCAAACAAAATATTGTGTTGGGTGTGAAGAAAATAAGACTGACTCAGAACTAGTTGACGGCAAGTGTCCATTGCACCCTAATCGTGAACTAGAAATTATCGATGAAGAAAACTATTTTTTTAAACTCTCCGCACTCGCCGATGATCTGTTTACTCTTTTTGAGTCTAATCCAAAACTAGTTATTCCAGAGACAAGACTAAATGAAATGAAGGAGTTTGTGAGAAGAGGTCTGGAGGATTTTAGTATTTCAAGGCTTAAATCAAAGATGCCATGGGGAATCGATGTTCCAGATGATACAGAACATGTCATGTATGTTTGGTTTGACGCTCTTACAAACTACATCTCTACTTTAGGTTGGCCAGAAAATGAAAATGACGATGGGAAAAACGGCACTGACAACGGAGATTTTAATAAGTATTGGGTCACGGGATCGCCTGTTCAGTATTGTGGAAAAGATAACACAAGGTTTCAATCAATTACATGGCAGTCGATGCTTTTGGCTGCAAAGTTGCCTACCACACATAGTATTATTATAAATGGTTGGATTACAGGGGAGGGTGGGGTGAAGATGTCTAAATCGTTAGGAAACACCATTAATCCAAGTGAAGTCGCGAAAGAATATGGGGCCGACGCGTTAAGATTTTTTGTAACAAAAGAATTGCAACCATTTGAAGATTCTCCTTTCGCAATAAATAAATTCAAAGAAGTCTATAATGCCCACTTGGCAAACGGAATTGGCAATCTAGTTTCTAGGACAATGAAGATGGCGACTTCCTATGAAGCCAAACTTTCTGAGGAGGACATTAAGGCTGTACATCTTTCAGTAGACATTTTAAATGGTACAGAAAATAAAGATGTAGAAAACTTTAGATTAGATTTGTATGTTCAAGAAATTTTTGACGAATTTACAAAACTAGACCAGTTCATCCAAGAAGAGCAACCATTTAAAAAGTTTAAGGTAAATCCAGAAGAGGCTCGCAATGATTTGGTGTACATACAAAAACAATTGCTGACGGGTGTTTATAAGTTGTCTGTTGTAATGCCTGAGACATCAAAAGTTGTTGTTGATTGTATCGTAAATCACAAAATGCCAGAAGCCCCATTGTTTTTAAGAAAGGATTAATTTATGAAATTTCAATATATAGATACTCACGCCCATGTAAATTTCCCAGAATTTGATGAAGATAGGGAAGTCGTTTTGAGAAATGCCTTGGACGAAGGAGTTTTTGTTGTTAATGTTGGAACTAATTTAGAATCATCTAGACGGGCTATTTCTATCGCAGAACAATATAACGAAGGGGTTTATGCGATTGTTGGAATACATCCTCACGAGGTGATGGAATTAGAAAAAAACGGTTTGATTGATAGTACATTGGCAGAGCTTAAGGAGCTGGCAAAACACGGAAAGGTTATTGGAATAGGGGAATGTGGTTTGGACTTCTTCAAAATTGAAGAATACAACAAAGGCGTAACGGTTGAAGATGTGAAAAAAGTCCAAGAAAAAGTGTTCAGGGGTCAGATTGATATTTCCCTAGCTCTTGACAAACCTCTAATGTTACATTGTAGAGACAGCTACAGCGAAACTTTAGAAATTCTTTATAATTATTCAAGGGTACCTAGTGTAAAGTTGCGAGGGAATGCACACTTCTTTGCTGGTTCATTAGAGCAGGCAAAGGCATTCATAAGTTGCGGATTCACAATATCTTTCACAGGGGTTATCACTTTTGCTAAGAATTACGAGCTTTTAATCAAAGAGATTCCTCTAGATAAGATTCTTTCTGAAACGGATTGTCCATATGTGGCGCCAGTGCCTTTTAGGGGTAAAAGAGCAGAACCTTTGCATGTTAAGTTGGTGGTTCAAAAAATAGCTGAAATTAAGGGTATTTCTACCGAAGAGGCTAGGGAACAGATAGAAAAGAACGTAAAACAGATGTTTTTTGACTCGGTCTAATCTCTCTTTGTGGCCAAAGGAGTGGTTAGGGCATAAGGTTGCTCATATTAACCTTTTGTGTTAGTCTTCTGACATGGCAAAAAAAGTTGAACTTACACAAGAGGACCAACAGCTTGAGAACAGGGTTTATGAACTCGGTTTTCACTTCGTCTCAACAATAGTTGAGGATGAGGTCGCTGTACAATTCTCGCATCTTAAGTCACTTATTGAGAAACGCGGAGGACAATTTATCGCAGAAGAAATGCCTAAATTTAAAAACCTTGCATATCCAATAAGTAAGACAGTTAAGACGGATAGAAAGAATCATTTATCATCATATTTTGGATGGGTTAAGTTTGAAATTAATCCTGAAGAGATAATTCCATTAGAAAAAGAGATAAAGGCCTTTGGCCCAATGCTTAGATTTCTTTTGATAAAGACTGTTAAGGAAAATACTTTCCTTGGAGCAGTAGCAGAAATCAAAGTAGATTCATCAAAAATAGTTAAAATTGTTGATGAGCCTGCAGAGGACGTAGTTTCAGAGGGTGATTCTGAGGGATCTCATGCAGAGACAGCAAAAGCTGTTGAGGCCACTCCTGAAGTCGCTCCAAAAGACGTTTCTGAAGTTGAGTCTCTTGATGCTGTGAATGAGATTGTAGATACTGAAAAAATGGGTAATATCGCAACTGAATAAGTGATCACCTACTGGGTGATTCTGCTGACGATTTAACAAAATCGTCACAGGGCTCGCCTACAGGGTGGTATTAATCAAAACTAAAGTATTATATAATATCACTATGTATTTAAACAAAGCAATAATTATCGGAAATTTAACTCGTGATCCAGAAATGAAGGCATTGCCTTCAGGGATGAGTGTCACATCATTCTCAGTTGCAACCAACAGAGTTTGGAAAGACAAGAACGGAGCAAAGCAAGAGGCAGCAGATTATCATAATGTGGTAGTCTTCGGTCGCCAAGCTGAAACATCTGCTCAATATTTAAAAAAAGGAAGTAGCGTATTGGTAGAAGGTAGAATGCAAACTCGTTCTTGGGACGGAGCCGACGGTAAAAAGCTATATAGAACAGAAGTTATAGCTGACAACATTCAATTTGGTTCAAGACCAACTGATGGTGGAGCTGGATCTTTTGGTGGAGGAGCATCAAATGGCGGAAATGCAGCCGCTGGAGCATCAGCTAAAAAAGCAGATGATACAGGTAACGCATTAAATCAATTAGATTCAATAGAATATCCAGAAGAAGAAATTAATCCAGAGGATATACCATTCTAATCTAGTCACTTACAGGATAATTAAATTAAAATCATGACAAAACATTGTTATTTCTCACAAAACAACATCAAACACGTTGATTATAAAGATACAGAACTTATAAAAAAGTTTCTTAACCCTCACGCAAGACTTCTTTCAAGAAAGAAGACTGGTGTTGCGGCTAAAAATCAACGTAAACTGGCTCTAGCAGTAAAGAGAGCTAGATTTATGGCTCTATTGCCATTCATCGCTCAATAGACATAGTAAGCCCAATTAGGGCTATATTAGGGCTATATTGTAGCTACTCAGTTAGATTCGAAAAGTTGTATAAATAACAAAACACCGGAGCTGTAATAAGCCTCGGTGTTTTGTTATGTTTGAATTTTGTATTTAATTTGGCCGACTGACTTTAGAATTCTAAACCCTTCAAAAAATACCCGCCTTCAAACTTATTTAACTCTTTCTACGTATTCTCCTGTTTCTGTATTTATTCTGACGATGTCTCCTTCTACAACGAACATTGGAACATTAAGCCCCGCTCCAGTTTCAAGTACAACAAGCTTGTTGCCACTTTTTGAGGAGTCACCACGTAGTACTGGGGGAGCCTCCTTAACCATAAGTTCTATTTTGATAGGTAAATCAATTCTGAAGATTTGTTCATCAAAAAGAGATGCTTCAACTATTGAGTTTGGTTTTAGGAATTTTCCACTATTTCCAAGAACACTTTCATCTATCTTAAAACGAGCCGCTGGATTGTTTTCTTCACAAAACCACCACTCACCTTTGTTTGCATACAAAAATTTGATCTTCTTTGAATCAATTTCAGCTGTATGAACCTTGTCAGTAGCTCCAAAGGAGTGTTCCACAATCCTACCGTTTAATAAATTTTTTAATTTTGTATCGTTAACAGGCTTTCTCATTTGCTTTCTGAAAATGTGAGAACTCATAACTTCATATGGCTCACCCTCAAAAACGATAAACTTTCTTACTGTAATTTCATTATAATCGTACATAATATGGCCATTGTAGACCATAAGAGGGGAGATGTCCATGTCAGGGTGCGATTTTTTGGGTTCTTGTTTTGCAGGCAAATATAGTTGAAAAAATTATAATTTCTTTGGGATTTCTTTAGAAATTCTTTACAGGAAATTTGGGGTTGGTTTGTTAGAATGGGTAAAGCAAAAAAATGGAAATAAAGAACGATTTTAATACTGAAAATAAATATCCACCTAAAAATCCTGCTGTAGGGCGGGGTGAAGTTTTTTGGTGCTATCTTGGTATGAATATTGGATCTGAACAAAACGGGGCAGGCAGTGATCTGATGAGACCTATGTTGATAATAAACATATTTTCGGAAAATTTCTTTTTGGCCGCGCCACTGACCACTAAAAAACATACTGGTAACTGGTATATAAAGGTTTCGCTTAATGATTCTTATGTTATTTTAAATCAGATAAGACCAATTGACATAGATAGGTTGAGAGAAAGTATAGGCTACCTACCTGAAGATGAACTAAGAAATATAATCGATAGTTATATTCAACTTATTAAATATGTATAAGGTATAGAACGAAAAAAACACCAAACAAATGGTGCTTTAATCGCTAAATAAAAGTATTTGCATACTTTCGGCTGGGTTTCCCCAAAACTGTCCTTAATAAATTGTCATCTGTTGCCTAACGAGTAGGTCAGAATCGAAAAGATTAACATTGAGCTAATCTATAAGGTATCTAAAGTTTATCAAAAAGCTTTTGGCTGTCAAGTAAAAGTGAAAGTAAAAAACACCATTGATTTGGTGCTTTTTACCGTCCAGATTATTACCTGAAATGTTTCTACAGCTCCTTCAAATGCTCTCTGATTTTCTTCAATATCTCATTACTAATCTTTGTATTAGCACGCAAAAATTGACGAGTAGCATCATATCCGCGTCCCAATTTTTCTTCTCCGTAAGAATAACTTGTTCCGCTTTTGTTGATAATATCTAGCTTCTCACCAAGTGCAATTATCTCTCCCTCTTTTGAAATACCCTCATTGTACATAAGGTCAAATTCAGTTTGTCTAAATGGAGCTGCAACTTTATTTTTTACAACCTTAACCCTGACGCGTCCACCCATAATTTCTTCACCCTTTTTGATTTGAGCGATCCTTCTAATATCCAATCTAACAGAAGTGTAAAACTTAAGAGCCTTTCCTCCTGGGGTAGTCTCAGGGTTACCAAACATCACACCAATTTGCATTCTAATTTGATTGATGAATATAACAATAGTTTTACTTCTTGCGACAATTGCAGTCAGCTTTCTTAGAGCTTGAGACATCAATCTTGCTTGCTTACCCATGTGAGATGCTCCCATGTCTCCTTCAATCTCATCTTTTGGGGTAAGTGCGGCAACTGAGTCAATAACAATAACATCGAGTTTTCCTGATCTAACAAGACTTTCAACAATTTCCAGCGCCTGCTCTCCAGTATCTGGCTGGGAAATTAAAAGTTCATCTATTTGAACACCAAGTCTCTTTGCATATTCAGGATCCATTGCATGCTCTGCATCAATGAAGGCACAGATTCCATCCTTCTTTTGTGCCTCCGCGATAACATGAAGGGACAAAGTTGTCTTACCAGAAGACTCCGGTCCAAATATCTCTATAATACGTCCACGAGGAAGACCTCCGACGCCAAGCGCTGCATCTAGCCCAATTGAACCAGTTGATATTGCATTAACATCAACTCTTGGCTTTTCTCCAAGGCGCATAATTGCGTCATCGCCAAATTTTGTTTTGATTTGTGCGATAGTGTCTTTGATTGATGAATTATTATCTTTTTCTTTGGATTTCTTTTTTGAAGAACCAAAGGATGATTTAGAAGACGATGAAGACCCCGAAGAAGGGGATTCATCATCTCCATCCTCATCATCATTTTCCTCACGAGCCTCTGGATTTCCCAATACTGCTTTTTTTGTTTCTTCCTCCACATCACCCTTAGGGGTTTTTGGTGCCATTTCTTTTGCTGACACCTTTTTTGTTTCCTTTTCTTCTTTCTTTTTTACCACATCTTTTTTAATAACTACTTCTTTCTTCTTTGCCATAATATTGATAAATTAATTTAATTTATAAAAAACCGATTCTTATTCTTATTAATGAGACCGATGATTTTACTACTTAAAATAATTTTATTATTTAAATAGTTTTACCATTAGATTTACTACTAGTTGCATTGTCAGATTTGTCGCTAAGTTTAACAGCAGGCTTGTCTACAGGCTTGGCCGCGAGATTATCCACGGACTTATCAGTAGTTTTATCGTCATCACTACCATTGTAGACCATCTGTAGTTCTTTTTTTACATGAGCTCCAAATTTATCCGTAGCTTCTAGTTTAATGACATTATATCCCGGATAGAGAAGGACTTTTTCTTTAAATTGCCCAGTCTCATCTATAGGTATCAACCTGTCATTTAATGTAACCACCGAGACATTTTTGACGATACCGGAAACATCTACTGCACTGTCTTTGGCACTAGTTGTGCTTGGACTTTGTATTGTGATTTGAGGACCACTAATTATTTTTTTTGATTGAAATCCTGCGTATCCGCCAATTGCGCAAATTATAATGACGACAAGAACATTTCTAATTATTGTTTTTCCTTCTTTTATACTTTTGCGCGTTCCTATCATACAATTGTTGTTTAAAGTTTCTATAAAGAATTTCTAAAGAAATCCCAAATATTTAATGTAATAATTAATCTTCCTCGACCTTATTTTCTATTATATCAGAGTTTCCTGAAGAAGTGTTATATTCTGTGCTTTCTGCTTCGGACGACCTTGTCATGTTGCCGTTTGCATTACTATTGTAGCTGTTGTCTAAAATATCATTTCCATTTGAGCCTCCATTCTGGGTGTTGTTTTGGCCACCATTTTGACCACCCTGCTGATTTCCGCCATAGCTTAGTATTTCTCTTGGTTTCGAGCCGTCAGAAGCCCCGATAACTCCCTTATCTTCAAGAATATCCATAAGCCTAGCTGCACGAGCATATCCAATCCTCAACTTTCTTTGAAGATATGAAGTTGAAGCGCGCCCCGCTTCTATAACAAGCTGTTTTGCTTCATCGTACAAATCATCCTCGTCCTCATCATCAGATCCTCCAAAAGATGAACTAAATACAGCATCTGGAGTAGGGGATGCACCTTGCTCGCCATTAAATGATATTTCTTGAGGCAATGAATCAGTGGAATCTATTAAGTATTTAACCAATTTCTTTGTCTCGTTCTCTGTAACATAGGCACATTGAATTCTAATTGGTGTTGGTATATCTCCTGAAAGATAAAGCATATCTCCAGCACCCAAGAGTTCTTCAGCTCCTCTCATATCAAGAATGGTCCTTGAGTCAATTTGCGATGCAACCTGAAGTGCGATACGCGCAGGAACGTTTGCCTTAATAAGACCTGTAATAACGTTAACAGAGGGACGCTGTGTTGAAATAATAAGGTGAATTCCAACAGCTCTAGACATTTGAGCTAGCTTAACGATCCCAGACTCTAATTCTCTAGGATATGCTTGCATAATATCTGCCAACTCGTCCAAAACAATAACTATATAAGGCATTGTTTCAGGCGCTTCTTCACCTGCAATATAGCCATCGCTCTTCCTTCTGTCTAAAAGAGGTTTCAATATGTTCTTATGATATGAATCGATGTCTCTGATCCCGTTCTTTTCTAGTATATTGTATCTCCTTTCCATTTCTTTTGCCGCCCATTTAAGTGAAAGGATAGACTTCTTAGCGTCAGTAATAACAGGAGTTAGAAGATGGGGAATCTTGTTATACATTGTCAACTCAACTCTCTTAGGGTCAATCATGATGAATTTAAGATTGTCAGATGAGTTCTTGTACAAAAGGGAAGCGATAATTGCGTGAATTGTAACTGATTTTCCAGACCCTGTTGCTCCAGCGATAAGCATGTGAGGTGCTTTGGCGAGGTTGGTAAAATATGACCTTCCCGAGATACCTTTTCCTAAGGCAACCATAAGAGGCTTTTCTGATTTTTGATATTCCTCTTGGGCCAAAAGAGAGCCAAGTCCAACTGTTGTTTTGATGGTGTTTGGAATTTCAATTCCGACAAGTGACTTACCAGGGATTGGCGCTTCAATTCTTATTGGGTGTGCAGCGAGTGCAAGGGAGAGGTTGTTCTGAAGTCCTAGAATTTTTGAAAGCTTAACACCTTCTGCTGGCTTAAGAGCATATCTTGTAACTGATGGTCCGATTGAAACTTCATCCATCTCTACATCTATTCCAAAGTTTTGCAGAGTTCTTTTTATTATATTTGCATTTGCTTTGATGTCTCCAACTCCAGGCTTACCTTTGTCTTGTTCTAATATAGAAAGTGGGGGAGGAACAAAAGCTTTTCCACTCCATGTGCTTTTTGCTTTTAGATCAATTGAGTCATCTTCTTTTTCTTTTGACGATTTTCCATCCGCTCCATTTACTTTATTTTGATCTTGATGGTTTATGTTTCCTGAGGCTCCATCTTTGCCACTATCTGCATTTCCTGGTTTTGATGTCGCAGCATCCAGTACCGCCTTGTTTCCAATAGCACTAGCTTCCGCATCTTTAATTGATTTAGAAATCTTCTCATCTTCCGTCGCTTTTATTACCCCATCAGCTGAGCCTGCCTCTGCTTCAATATTTGATTTTTTGCTAAACAATTTCCAAAACATTAAGTGCTCTTTTTTGATTGATGAGTCATATATAATGAGTATTGATATCAATGAAAGTGCGATTGTGATTACATAGCTAGTTGGATAATCAAAAAGCTTAACTAGGGGAATTGCAACTATCTTTCCAATGAAACCTCCGCTGTCTAGGTTGATCAAACTTATTATACCCAAAGATGATAGTAGGAATAGTAGGGCACCTAGTGATTTTGATAGATAAAACTTCCTGTTTCTCTCTCCAAAAAAGGCAACAGATAGTAGTATAAAGGTTAATGGTATTAGATAGTATCCAAGACCTAGAAGTTGGGACAATGCATTGTATATTGCGCTCCCTGCAGATCCACCTCTGTTCAATGAAGCAAAAAGAAAGAATATTGCCAATACAAACATGGTAATACCCCAAACACTTTGTATAGTGCTGGATTTAAGTACTTTTTGCTCCACCACTCCTTCTTCTGTGGACAACTTATAAGGACCCCTTTTGTTATCTCTGGTGGTATCCCTTGAGTTATCTCTTTTGTATTCATTATCTTTTTTGTATTTTTTCTTATCTCGATTTGCCATATTCCCTTTATTTTAACACGTATTATCTTAGGTTAAAAATTAATGCAAATTAAAACACGATGTCCTATACTATGGGACTTGTCAGATGTGCTGACTTATATATAATGTCTTTGAACTTGCCAGTCAGTTTTGACTTTTTGGGCAAATCTATTAAAGACAAAATTGAGGGGTAGTTAAAAGACATAATAAAAGACTATGAATAACCTATCAGACAATGATTCAAATAAGGGGGTGGACAAGACACTAGATTTAACTTCTTTGAGTTTTTTTAATTCTGACCCATATTTCAACTTTGTATATAAGAAATCAGAAAGGCTTTGCATGGCAATCTATTTGATAACAGACTTCTTTCCCGTTAAAGATTCTATAAAGGACAATATGAGAAAGGCTGGTACAGATCTAATTAAAATTTCATTGTCCTTAATAACAGCGTCATCTTCCTACAGGAAGGACATCTTAAATGATATTAGTCGTATTTGTTTGGAGGTTGTTTCTTTATCTAAGGTGGCATCTAACTTAGGTATGACATCATTACCAAATCACAATGTACTAGAAAGTGAAATTAAAAATTTTATTGGAGTTATAGAAGAGAGGGAAATGCCAAGTACAACAGGACAAGGTTTTGTCCTTAATGAAGAAATACTTGGAACAAGAACATGTGATATTTCTGATATAACTCAAATTGCAAGACAAGATCCTTTACCACAATCTTACACGTCAAAATCCTACTATCATGTTGAAGAAAAAACTGAGGTCAAAATGAACACTCAAGTAGGGGATTCATCGGGATTGGATAAGAAGGTTGTACAAGTTAAAGATCTGTCAAAACCGCAAGATGTTTCAAAACATGGAAATGTGGTAAAAACTCAAAATAATCTAGGTAGCACAGGTAGTGGTACAAATACTGTTGTTGGTACAAAGTCTGTAATGCAAAAAAATGAGAGACAGCAAATCATATTGGATATAATTAAAGAAATAGGAGAGTCTTCAATTAAAGACATATCTGACAATATAAAGGATTGTAGTGAAAAGACTATTCAAAGAGAGCTTAATACTCTTATATATGACGGTGTCCTTAAAAAGATAGGGGAAAGGCGTTGGAGCAAATATGTTTTAGCTTAGTTTTATATAAAACTTACTATGGCGATGGGTAAAAACTGATAGTAATTGAGAGACCGTGTCTTTTATGGTTCAAAAAGTCATATAAAAGACATGGTGATTTTTGCTTTGAGTTTCAAAAAGTCCTTAATTGAAAAGCTTAAACAGAATTTGACACTTTTAATAATTGTTGACTATATAGGCGTTTTTCTGTAATATTACTGACTGTACACCGTCATTATGTGTACAGGCGCAGATTGGGGCTTATTTTAGTAACCATGTTGCAAACTAAGGCCCTTAAGGATATCGTTAAATAGCCTGGTACTTTGACAAATCAATAGATAGTTTCTCATAATCAGTAATTCCGCCAATTATCCTCCAATTCAGACTGACGGCATCCCAAATGACATAGTCCAGTTATTCCGTTGATTCCTGTGAAAACAGTGGGTCAACAAGTGCGAATCCGTAGAGATACTCAATTTAAATTTAATTACTAAAAATATTTAACTTTTTGTTTAGTGTCTTTACGGGTTCGTACGGTTAGTATTAAAAACCCGAGGATATTCTATTCCACACATTATTAATTTTAAAAGTTAAGTGGATGAAAATATCTTTAATAAATTTTATAAAAATTCATATGAAAAAGATTTCTTCAATAATCGTAATGTTGGCTCTTGCATTCGCTCTTACTGTTACAGTATCAGCTGATTCAGGATACTCATTTACAAAGACTCTTAAATTAGGCTCAAGAGGTGCAGATGTTTCTGCTCTTCAAACAGTTCTAGTTTCCAAAGGTCTTCTAACTATGCCTGCAGGTGTAGCTATGGGATACTACGGATCATTAACAGTGTCAGCTGTAAAGGCATACCAAGCTTCAAAGGGTATCTCAACAGTAGGACAAGTTGGACCAGCTACTCGCGCAGCATTGAATGCTGAAGGAGCAGTTGTTTCAACTAACGTTGCAGGTTGTGTTGCAGGTGCATTGTTCAGTTCAGTAACTGGACAACCTTGTACTACAACTTCAACAGGTGGAACAACATCTACAGTAGGAATCACAACTCCTGGAGTTGCAGGAACACTTGATATTGCAAGAGGTTCAGCTGTAGGAAATGGAACAACATACAATGATGGTCAATCAGGTTCTATTATATCTTATGACCTTAAGGCTGGAGCTTCAGATGAAGCTGTTACAGCTTTGAGTGTTGATTTCAGTGTAAGACCATGGTTGTACGTATCATCACTTTCTTTTGTTAATCAACAAACTGGTGCAACAATTGCAACAGTTTCAGGCCTAACAGCTGCTAATTTCACAGAAATTACAGTAGGAAGTGAGTACAGAATAACTGTTCCTGTAACAGGAATGATTGTTCCAAAAGGACAAAGAGTTACTGTAATAGTAAATGCTACTATGGCAGGCTCAAACAGAACTGGCCCAGTTAATGTTTTTATGACAAGAGCTGAGGCTAGAGCTGTTGATGGAACAGGGGTTACAACTACAAGTCAATTACTTGCACAAACAGATAAATTTGTTTATGGAGGTGTATCAAACTCAGCTTTGATTACAACTCTTGATGTAAGTTCACCACAATCATCAATTATCCAAACAAGTGTTTCTGCTGTAACAAACAATGTTTCTCTTGCGGTATATAGCTTCAAGTCACAAAACATTGCTTCTACATTGCAACAAATTGCTATGAAGATTAGTACAGCTACTTCAGGTGCTGCTTATGCTCCAGAAAATGTATTCCAAAACGTACAATTGGTTTCAGGATCAACTGTTCTTTCTAATGGTACATTCGGAACATCTGCAAATGGTTCAACCACTGTAACATTTAACAACTTCAACCTAAATCTTCCACAAGATGTTTATGTTCCTGTTAAAGTTATAGCTTCAGTACAAAAGAATGTAAGTGGCGTTACAGCTTCAACAAGTCTTACTGTAAACAGTACAAATCTTGTTGGAATTGATGCTAACTCAAATAGTTTGACTGTTAATAGTTCAGGAACTGTAATCTCAAGTGCGATATTACAATTCTCAGCTTCAGGAGCTACTTTGACAGCACCTTCATTCAGTATTACACCTCCATTATCTAACAGTACTGGAATCTACAAGACAGCAATCTTTAGTGGTGCATTTACTCTTACAGCTGGAAACAATCCAATCTATGTAAGTAGAACACCTGCAACTGCTTTGACTGCAACTTCATCAAACGTAGCTTCTTCAACAGCTACTCTTGACAGTATCGGAGCTGGAAATGTTTTGAGTAACGATCCAACAGGATTCTACCAAATAACTCCAGGTCAATCACGTACATTTAGTTTCAGTGGTACATTGACAAACACTTCGACAACTACAGGAAATGTATCTAATGCCACAGCTGGTATTACTACAATATACTTTACTGACGATACAGGTACAGCACAAAAGTCATCTATATCAACTGGTCTAGATGCACTTAATGCATACTTTGGTGTTGTTAACTCACGTGTAACTCTAGGAACTCTATAGTAACTAAGGTTTAACGTTTGCTAAAATACTAATTAAGTATCTAAGTAAATTAACAAAAACCACCTCGCAAGGGGTGGTTTTTGTTATGTCAAAAATTACGACAATTAATATTCTATAGATAATATTTTTCACAATATCCCATTGCTAAGATTATTGTCATTACTACTTATGGGTATATAATTAATTAGGCATAGATCTTTACAAGATTCTTTATTGTATTAATTGAAAGATTAAGACAATAAATTTGCCAAATTTTCGAAGTATGTGTCTAGGTTAGTTTTTGAAATTCAAACCAATTGCAATCAAACAATCAGAAAACATGAAATATCTATTACTGCCGGTGGTAATGCTGATTAAGTTGTATACATTGGGCGTCGTGAGACTTTCCGAGTATATCCTTGGACATTCAAAATCTTTGGTGCCTTGGTCAGAGCTTGGCTGGCACGATGTTCACGATTTCTTTATCAGCTGTCTCGTTTCTGCTTTCACTGTCTTTTCGATTTTCTTCATCGCCTTTATCTGCATGTTGACTATTGAAGATATAGACATCGCTGGAGATTTGGAAAAACCCAAAATCTAGAACCTCTAACTCTTTCTTAATTCCAACCCACTGCCGACCATCGTGTCGGCAGTAATTTTTGTGATTATGCATAATCACCCCGTGGCGATTTTGAAGAATCGCCTACCGGGTGCTATAATATCAAGTAATGTTTGATAAAACTTCATTCACATTAATCATAGGATTCTTGTTAATTCTACTCTTTGGCTTCGGCATCTTTATTGCTTCAGCAAATCTTTGAGGTTGAATGTGTCTAAATTTAGAATTTAGAATTTTAAATTTGACAGATAAATTGTTTTTGATATTATATAGATACAAATGGGATGTCCCACCCGCCCGAGCTCCAAAAGAGCTCGGGCTTAAGGTTTGTCTATTTTATAAGATTTCTTACGGACGTTCCCGTTTTCCCTTTGTTAACTGGAATTTGCAAGAAAGGGCCTTCACTTGTAAATAGTTATTTACAAGTCGTCTTTTTTTATAAAATAACCAAGAAAATAAGGGTTGTTTAGAATTTGACTTGTTTCTATGACTCAATAAATGAATAAGTCTTATTATCAAAAATGGGTAATAATAAAAAATACCAGTCTTTAGACCTTTGTTCATAGAGGTTTAAAGAATGTCGCATTATCAAAGGCTATGATAATAGAAAAATAGACCTAGTCAATTATAGTGAAACGTAGTTCTATAGAAGTCACTCGTTGACTTGGCATTTCAGATATGATACACTATTGTTATAATTATGAAAAGCAAGAATAACCTTATAGAACAGTTAAAAACCTTACCCCACTTCAATAAAAACACCATTCATCAGCTTGGGGTACGGTTGGGGTTAAGGGATTCAACGATTGATGTTTATATTAGTCGCTTTTTGAAGTATAAGGAAATTTATAAGCTTAAAAATGGATTATATGTATCTACTGATTTCTTTGACAAGAATAAAAATGATATTTCTTATTCATTTTACCTTGCTAATATACTTCGTACACCATCGTATGTAAGTTCATGGGCAGCACTTCAGTATTATAATTTAACCACAGAAGCTATTCATTCAATTACTTCAGTTACACAGAAAGTGACAAAAGAATATCAGACAAGAGCAGGAAATTTTGCATACCAGTCTATAAATAAAGAATTTTTTTCTGATTTCTCGCTTGTAAAAGGAAAGTTTGATTTTTTCATTGCGTCTCCTTCAAAGGCATTGTTTGATCTATTGTATTTCAGAACTAATCAGTTTAGAGGGCTTTCAATACAAAATATTAAAGCAATAGTAGAGGAGTTACGGATAGATATCGATGAGATGGACAAAGAAGAACAGTCAAAATTTTATTTAATGATTAAAAAAACAAATGAGTAAACAAATTAAGACAATTTTAAAGAAAAAACTTGATGACCTTGCCTCTTATGGTGAGATTGGCGCAGAGACACGTCGTAATGCACTTAAAGAAGACTTGCAGTTTTATGTTCTCAATTTTATCTATCATCATCCAGAATACAATAAATGGATTATGTATGGTGGTTCTGCACTCCGTATCGTTCATGGTCTTGATAGAATGTCGGTTGATTTAGATTTTGAAATTTTTCATTCAATAACAGATAAATTTTTAGAAGAATTTAAGAAAGAAATTGAAGACCATTTTACAAATACATATGGCGCTGGAGCAGACTTTCTTAATATTAAAATAACCACCGGTAGAGGATTGATTCTAAAATTCTATGTTGGCGATGAGTTAAGTTTTGGACATCCTTCAAAACAGGTTCATATAAAAATTGATCTAAATCATTTTGTAGCGCCTAAAATTGTGACTGAACGTAGACCAATAAATCAGGATCAGCTTTCTTTTGTTATTCTAACTTATAACATGTCGGCTCTTATGGCGAGCAAGCTTGCCGCCATCTTTCTAAGAGGGACTCGGGGTATTGGTTCTGCTATATATGAGGAAAAAGGGCGTGATATATATGACCTTCTCTGGTACATGAATAAAAAGATTGTGCCTGACTTAGATTATCTAGTAGCTAAAGGAATTGACGTAAAGGATCCTCGGATGATCTTTGATAAACTTACAATTCAGATGAGTAAAGTTAGCGATGAAAATCTCAAACAGGATCTTCTACCTCTATTTGTCAACAGGGGTTTTATTGAGAGTTGGCTTAAAAATTGGCGTGAAAGTTATTTTAGACTTCTTAACGATTATAAAATTCGTACAGTAGCAGGATTAGAAAAAATCGGAATTTATCAGGATTTTTCCTCAGGTAACTTTTCTTTTGTTTATTGGTACAAAACAGAGAATGGTGAATTAATTAGAGTTTACTACACTATAAGTGACTACTGGATTGATCTTGCTGAAGGTAATTTGCTAATTGAATCAGATTCAGAATTGGAAAATAAGATGGAATTTGGTAATAATGCTGGAAGTGGTCGTACATCTTTACAAGATAAGATTAAGCAATATGCAACTTTATTTTATCAGAAAACGGAAAGATACTTAAAGAAGACGAATAGAATTATGCTTGGAGACAATGTTATTACTAAGGTGATTCGCATGACAGCTGACGGTTTAAATCAGAAAGAACAGATTGTACTTAATAAATCAGCCCTATTTTCATGTGAGTTAGATGATCTATTGAAGTAAAGCAAATCTTTGATTTTTCTTTAGAAATTCTTTATAGAAACTTCATATCTTTTTTCTATGATGTGAGGATATGAATAAAAGATATAATATATTGGCTAAATTAGTTTTTCTAATTTTCTTGATTTTAATAATAATTGGGATTATTTTTGGTAATTTTGGTAATAAAAAAGTTATTGCCTCAGATCTGCCACCTGGCGTTTCTTGTGGGGGAGTAATCAAACAAATTAGGTATATCAGTACACCAATTACAATACAGAGTAATCAATTTTGGTCAGCTGATTTTGATTATGAAATAACCGCTCAAGTCACAATACTAGCAAGCACCTCTTTAAGTATTGAAAATGGTGCAAGTATATCAATAAGTAATAATGCATATTTTGATATTGAGGGTGGTGTTTTGAATATCGGGTTTGCAACAGGTACATCTGGCGTGTCCACAACTTCTGTACCCGCACCATCTGCATCAACTGATTTTTTGTCTGATATTAATTCAGTGAGCAATTCTTTAAGCGGTGGTTTGATGGATCTTTTTGCGGTGGACAATGTTTTTGATTCAACACAATACAAATCACAGCCAACACTTAACTCTCAGATTAATATTTCTGGAGTTGGCTATAATAACATCTTCAATATTAATAATGGCGGAGTAGTTAATATCAGAAAAACAAATATTGAGGGGTGGAAAAATTCAATCGTTTCAGGCGATGGAACTGCTACGAGTGGATATAATGATCTAGAAAGAACACTTTTTGGTGTATATAGAAAATCAAAACTGAATATTTTTGAAACAAATATTAATAATGTTGAGGTCAAAGGAACTCAGGCTTTTTATGCCTATGATAACAGTCAAATTATTTTATATAGAAGTAACGTAAATGGATTTGCAGGAAATGAGTTTTCAAATATATTCAAAAGCTCAAGCCTAAATATCTTTAGGACAAAAATAACTGATGCTAGGGTAAATAATGGGGTAGGTGTTTATTCAAAAAGCATCTTAAATTTTCAGAAATCCTCAATATCTGCTAATCCTTTAGTTTTGGCTAGTTCTGGTTCAGGAACGTGTTTCTCTGGTTATAGCGGCACAACAGTTAATGTTTTAAATTCTGACATTGGTCCATGTTTTAAGGCTTTTAATTTTAGTGGAACAGGCAACTTTAAAGTTAATCAAAATAATTTTTCTGGCAACGGAGATGTCGTTTTGAATTTTAGCCCATACGTTGATTTCAAAAATAATTGGTGGGGAAGAAGTGATGGTCCAAGACCTTTGGATTTATCAAGCTTAGATCCTGATGGTAATTATTCTAACGATGATTATATAAAGGCAATTAAGAACCAAAATGCTGTAGAGGATTATTCAAACGGTGTGGTATCTGTTCCTTTTTCGCCCACTCCTTTTAGAGAAGCAGTTCCATGTTGCTCTTCAGTCTTGTTTATTCCAGGAATTCAGTCTAGCCGGCTTTACAAAAGAGGTTTGTTTGGAACAGAAAATCAACTATGGGAGCCAAATAGAAATAAGGATGCAGAGTCTTTGTTTTTAAATTCAAGCGGTCAGACCAAAGACTCGTCAATTTATACCAGAGATATTATCGCAAAGACTAATTTTTTTGGACCAATTGGCGCTATCGATATTTATCAAAGTCTCATTGATTTTTTCGCCAAAGAAAAATCTGATAAAAATATTAACGATTTTCAAACCCTCGCCTACGACTGGCGAATGCTCCCTTCTAATATTCTATCCTCTGGAATCAAGACTGATTCTTATACTGTGATGTTGAAAGATAAGATTAAGGAGATGGCAAAGGCGGCTCCATCTGGAAAGGTTATTATTGTTGCGCATAGCTATGGCGGTCTTTTGGCAAAATCATTAATGGAAGATCTTGAGAAAGAAGGTCAAGATGACTTGATTGAATCTGTTGCTCTTGTTTCTGTCCCTGAATACGGTACACCGCAAGCTATTCCATCACTTTTCTATGGAGATAATGAAGATTTGCTTGGAGGTTTGATATTAAGTAAATCGACGGCGATTTCTTTGGGTAAAAACATGTTATCAGCACATTTGCTTTTGCCATCATCGTCATATTTTACGGAATCTTATGGAGTGCAAGATGGAAGCCAGGCTGGTGCGCAGACTGGAGGACAGACTGGATCGCAGGTTGGATCGCAGGCCTTGAAAAATATAATAAGTTTTGACAATTGGGTTTCTTCTAAATACAAACTAGGTCTAACAAAAATTGACTCTTATTCAGAGACGGCAGATTTTTTGAAAAATAAGAATATTGTTTCATCTAGTGGTATAAATTCTTCCTTATATGACAGAGCTGAAACGGAGCATGATTTGATAGATAATTATTCTGCTAATTTATCAGCAAAAACTTATTCAATTGTTGCTGTTGGCATACCAACGCTCTCTAGTATGACCTATGTAAAACCAAAATGTAGGGGCTTTTTCTTCTGCTCATCAAGCAATACCAGCTTGCCAGATTTTACTAGAAAGTATTCTTTAATGGGCGATGGTGTTGTCATCGCACATAATCTTGGCAGAAGGACGGGGTCTGTCTTTACTGTTGATATCGGAAAAGAAAATGAGATTAAAAAGACAGCTCCGGTATATTTTAGAGAAGATCCAATTAGTCACAAAGATGTATTCAGATCTTCTGGTGTTAAGGACGTATTGCACGCAATATTGAGTCGGTCAAAAAAGGAATCAGAAATGGTCAATTCTTTTGGCTTACTTTCAAACCCTTATGTTTCTTACGTTTCCGGTTCGCTTTCCAAGCCTGGTCCAATTCTTGGGGCTTATGGAAATTCTTCAATCTTCTCTGGAATATCCAAGATTGCAGAAGATGCTGCGGACTCTGATTTTATGCAGAGATTTAATAACAGCAAGATGTTTACCATAGAAGCATATGGTCCCATAATTTTAAAAACAAATTATCAAAACATTAGCGATTTGCAGAACAAGCCGTTTGACCAACTGAATTTAGAAAATAGGATTGTCAATTACACTAAATATTCTGATAGTAATAGGGTTGGTGTCGTGTCGGCTGTATATAGTGGCACTAATAGCGGCACTAGTGGAGTTGGTACAAATATCTTTGGGCAGGGAAGCGGGGTTGGTACTGTGCAGATTGTGACGAAAATCGATAATAAAGAAGTTATTTATCCAAATACTTCAATTACTCCTTCAACTGTCGTTGGTGTTGATTCTTCCACAACGACTATTGCCATAGATAATAACGGCGATGGTACGGCTGATAAAATAATCAAACCGCTTCAAATAAATGATGGGACATCGACTGATTCCATGAACGCGTCTACTAGTTCAGAATCTATAGACGATCTTTTTGTGAAAGCAAAAGTAAGAATACAAAAATTTGTAAGTGGAGGAGGGACAACTGGAACTGCTGGAATTTCAACACCTGTGAGTGCACCCTTTGCAACATCGTCAGTCTATTTGGCAAATAAGTATATAGAAAAGTTGGATGTTGCACAGAGAAGATATCAAAAGTTTGGCGTGTTTCAGTCTTTGAATCAATTGAAATCTTTCTACGGCACAATGGAGTCAAACATGAACGTAATTTCTAATCTGATTATTACCTATAACAAGGAACAGGGTTTTTATGTTTTAAATAACTTTTTGGAAACCAATAAAAAGGTTCTATTTCTAAACCAACGTCAAAAAGAAATTAGAGAAGAAATTCTTGTCTACTTGGAAATTCACGATGCTTTTGCCGAGCTGATGCAAAAGATGGGAGAGGGTCTATAAAGGGTCATGCAGGAGGTAAATAGCAAAAACAAACTTGCCTTTTTCTCTGCCGTGATGTAATATCTTGCCTAAGACTTCAGATACCATAGGTGGCGTGATATATCGATATATTAAGCTATAAAATCCTGTGCAGAGGTTGAGAAACAGGACTTACGTTCTATTTTTCAAATACTCCTAAAACTGAAGTCCAATGCCAAAAGCGTTGGATTTCTGTTTTTTAGTCAAAGTCTTGGATTCGGCAGGTCTGGCAGGTTTTAAGGTCGAGCGGTTAATCGGTTTCAAATTACAAAATAAAACGCATTGCGTTCATTGATATGCCTATACAAAGAGCAAAAAAAGAAGAAATAGTTTCAAAGGTTAAGGAGATTCTTGATTCCCAAAAAAGCTTGGTGTTTGTGAATTTTCACAAATTGCCAGTTATTGAAACAGGAGAGGTAAGACGTGAACTTAGAGCTCATGAGCTTGGATACTATGTAGCAAAAAAGACCCTCGTAAAAAAGGCTCTTGCTGACGCAGGTATTAAGGGTGAGCAACCATCATTTGATGGCGAGCTAGCACTAGTTTATGGTAAAGATCTTTTGGCACCAGCCAGAGAAATTTATGCCTTTCAGAAAAAGATGGATAAAAGAGTTTCAATCTTGGGTGGTATCTTTGATGGAGAATACAAAAACAAGGAAGAGATGGAGTCAATTGCTACCATCCCTTCAAAAGAAGGTCTATTGTCTATGTTCCTCAACGTTATCAACTCTCCAATTCAAGGTTTTGTTGTCGCAATAAATGCTATAGCAGAAAAGAAGGAGTCAAATTAAATCGCAGAGATTAAAGTTAAAAATTAAAAGTAATTAAAATAAATATTATGGACGAATTAAATACAACAGGAGCTGACGTTACAACTGATGTTGCAACAGAAGAAGTTGCCGTAGAGGCAGAGCCTAAGGCAGAAGCTAAGGTTGAGGCGAAAGCTGAAGCTAAGGCAGAAGTAGCAGAGAAAGTAGAGACACCTGCACATTTTAAAGCTATTGTTGATTCAATAGAAAAAATGACAGTTCTAGAACTTCACGAGCTTGTGAAATTCCTAGAGAAGAAGTTTGGAGTATCAGCTGCAGCAGTTGCTGTTGCTGGTCCTGCAGCTGGTCCTGCAGCTGAAGAGAAGACATCTTTTGATGTTAATCTAAAGGATGCTGGAGCAAACAAGATTTCTATTATTAAGGTTGTTAAGGAAGTTCTAGGACTTGGCCTAAAAGAGGCAAAGGATCTAGTTGACGCTGCTCCTTCAACTCTTAAGTCTGGAATGAAGAAAGAGGATGCTGAGGCTCTTAAGAAGCAAGTAGAAGAGGCTGGTGGAACTGTAGAGCTTAAATAAGCCACAAAAGCTAAACAAAAGCCTACATTCACGGTACAAAACACTCAAGGGTAATGCCTTGGGTGTTTTGTTTTTGACAACCTGACCAGCCACTTTTGTGGGTGAGTGATTTATTGTTGTATTTTTGCCGTATTTTGGTAAAGTATAAGTATGGATTATCTAGAAAAAATCTTCGGTGGAGCGCCCAGAGTAAAACTTATGCGCCTCTTTTTGTTTAATGAAACAACAGCATTCCTTCCTAATGAAGTTTTCTCAAGAGCAAAAATAGAACCATCTCGCGCGCGCAAAGAATTAAATTTTTTATTAAAGGTTGGATTGATTAAAAAATCGACAAGGAGCAATGGCAAAATAGTTTGGACGATAAATGAAAAGTTCCCATACCTTGTAGAGTTTCAGCGTTTACTTCTACAGACAAGTTTGATCACTCCTCAGTCAATTATTAAAAAACTCTCAAAGATTGGTAAATTGAAGTTAGTTGTGCTGTCGGGTTTATTTAAAGAGCAAGCAGAAAGCAGATTGGATATTTTAATTGTTGCCGATAACGCAAAGAAAGCTTCGACTGATTCCATCATGTCAAATATCGAGGCAGAAGTTGGAAAAGAGATTCGTTTTGCGGTTTTGAACAGTACAGATTTAAAATATAGATTGGGAGTAGGGGATAGATTAGTTAGAGATGTTTTGGATTATCCTCACGAGGTTGTTTTGGATAAATTGAATCTTTTTAGGTAGTTTTCTTTGTGTGGTACTGAAAAGCGCCGCCCCGCAGTTTCA